>NZ_JBEAIQ010000033.1:0-84581 GCF_040064335.1 Klebsiella sp. CN_Kp088
GGTTTGTAGCCCCGGTAAGCGCAGCGCCACCGGGGAGAGGTTCCCGGATAGCGGCAGTCGCCTTATCCGGGCTACCACACCAGCGCCCGATTCAATGGTTTTGAACGGGTGCTTTTCTGAAATTATTGGATCTGTGTGCCATCTGGTAGCACGCAGGCCGCCAAACGAGGAAACTAACTATTTAATGTCTATCGGCCCTATGTCTACCCGCAAAATCACCCATTGGTTTGCAAGGCGATCCTTTCAAAACCGCATCTTCCTGCTGATCTTATTTACCTCGACTGTCGTCATGCTGGGCATGTCGTGGTATCTGACAGACATTACCGAGGAACGTCTTCATTACCAGGTCGGGCAACGGGCATTAATTCAGGCAATGCAGATTTCGGCAATGCCGGAGCTGGTGGAAGCGGTACAGAAACGCGATCTCGCCAGAATTAAAGAGCTTATCGACCCCATGCGTTCCTTCTCTGACGCCACCTACATCACCGTCGGCGACGCCAACGGGCAGCGTCTTTATCACGTCAACCCTGACGAAATCGGTAAATCAATGGAAGGTGGTGATAGCGATGAGGCGCTGTATAACGCCAAAAGCTATGTCTCGGTACGCAAAGGTTCGCTAGGATCATCGTTACGGGGTAAATCGCCGGTGCAGGACGCCACCGGCAAAGTCATCGGCATCGTGTCGGTCGGTTATACCATTGAACAGTTAGAAAACTGGCTCAGCCTGCAGATAAGCTCGCTACTGATCCCGATGGCGATCATCCTGCTATTGCTGCTGTATTGCGCCCGCCGCTTCTCGTTGCATATCAAAAAGCAGATGCTCAATATGGAGCCCCAGCAGCTATCGCAACTGCTCATCCAGCAAAGCGTGCTCTTTGAATCGGTGTTTGAAGGGCTTATCGCCATAGACTCAAACTATAAAATAACCGCGATAAATCAGACCGCCCGCCGTCTGCTTAATCTGAGCCAGCCAGAGCCGACGCTAATCGGCAAAGGGATCAGCAGCGTTATTTCGCAAGAGGCCTTCTTCTACGATGCGCCTCACGAGAATAAGAAAGACGCGATCGTCACTTTTAATCAGATCAAAGTGATCGCCAGCCGTATGGCGGTGATCTTAAATAATGCGCCCCAGGGATGGGTAATTAGTTTCCGTAGCAAAGATGATATCAATACCCTCAGCCTGCAGCTCAGCCAGGTGCAACAGTACGCCGATAACCTGCGCGCCGTACAGCATGAACACCGTAATTTGATCTCGACTATCGCCGGACTGCTGTTTCTCAAACGCTACGATCACGCATTGGATCTGATTCAGCAACAGTCAGAAAGCCACCAGAAGGTGCTCGATTTTATTGCGCGTAATTTCCAGGATAATCACCTTGCCGGGTTACTGATCGGTAAATATTACCGGGCCAAAGAGCTCGGCCTTGAACTGGTGTTCGACCCATCCTGTTTCGTCGATAAACTTCCCGGCGCGCTTTCGCACAGCGAATGGATCTCGATCGTGGGGAATCTTCTCGACAACGCCTACAATGCCACTTTGCGCCAGCCGCTGGGATCGAAACAGATCGAATGTTTGATTAACAGCGATGGTCATGAACTGATTGTCGAGATCGCCGATCAGGGTTGCGGCATTGACGAGGCGCTACGCGATCGGATCTTCGAACGCGGCGTCACCAGCAGCGCCAGCGGCGATCACGGTATTGGGCTCTGGCTGGTACGCAGTTACGTAGATCAAGCAGGCGGCAGTATCGTCGTCGAAAATAATATTCCTTTTGGCACCATCTTTACTCTTTATATCCCCCTGACCCGAGATGAACATCATGGATAGCATTACTACTCTTATCGTTGAAGACGAACCTATGCTGGCGGAAATCCTGGTGGATACCATCAAACAGTTCCCCCAGTTCAACGTTATCGGCATTGCGGATAGACTGGAAAGCGCAAAAAAAATGCTGCGTCTCTACCAGCCGCAGCTGATCCTGTTAGATAACTTTCTCCCTGATGGCAAGGGATTGGATCTGATTCGCCACGCCGTCAGCACCAACTACAAAGGGCGAATCATTTTTATTACCGCTGATAATCATATGGATACCATCAGTGAAGCCCTGCGTCTGGGGGTATTTGATTACCTGATTAAGCCAGTGCACTATCAACGTTTACAACACACCCTGGAGCGCTTCGCCCGCTACCGCAGTTCGCTGCGTTCAAGCGAACAGGCCAGCCAGACCCACGTCGACGCCCTGTTTAATATTCAGGCTCGCGAGCAAACAGAACCTGCCGGCGCGCCGCTGCGCGGGATCGATGAAAGTACCTTTCATCGCGTGCTGCAGCTGTTCTCCGCCCCGGAAGTGGTGCATACCGCTGACTCTCTGGCTCGCATCCTCGGCAGCAGTAAAACCACCGCCCGCCGCTATCTGGAGCAAGGCGTTAAAAACGATTTTCTGGAAGCGGAAATCAGTTATGGCAAAGTCGGCCGACCGGAGCGCATTTATCGCGGCAAACATCCCTATCCGGAGCATGCCTGAAACACTTACTCGAGGTTATAGCTGACGATCATCTGCCCTTTTTTCATTTTCAGCTGGCTGATAACAATATTCCCCAGCGCCGCCAGACTGGCAACATGGGTACCGCCGCAGGGATAAGCCGGTAGCTCGCCAAATCCCACCGCGCGCAAGCCATTAGCGAAGGTGATGCGGCGCGGTAAATCCTGCTGCTGCCACGCGCTCACCTGCGCCAGCAGTGCGCTGGCTTCCGGTAATACGGCGCCAGCGCCGGCAGCAAACGTAATCCGCCCCTCTCCCGGCCAATGATGCGCCTTCACCGGCCGCCAGCCAAACTGCTCGCCTGCCAGCCCCAGCAAATGACCGGCTGAGTGCAGGCGGGCATGTAGCTGCCGCGCAGAGGCATCGATTCGTATCTTCACCTCGCCCAGCGGCAGCGGCTGCTCAACGATATGCAGTACGCTATCGCCGCGTGTAGCGACCGTCATTACGACCTGCTCGTCGATCCAGCCGCTATCCGACGGCTGGCCGCCGCCCTGCGGATGGAACAGCGTACGATCAAGTTCAATGGCGTAACGGCCATCGGCTTCGGCGCGACAGCCGATAATCAGAGCACGCCCTTCGGTGGCGTCGCTGGCGTAATAAACACGTTCAGTCATGGTTGTTCTCCTCTCTGTCAGCACAGTATATTGATAATATTGACAGCGATAATCTCTTCTACAACCAATGCACTTTTGCTCCGAGGGCACAAATGAATTTGAATCTTCTACCTGACCTCGCCCTCTTTGTACAAATTGTCGAGCAAGGCAGCTTTTCCGCCGTCGCCCGCCAGAACGGCCTTACCCCCTCCGCCGTGAGCCGCAGCGTCTCGCGGCTGGAGCAGGAAATGAGCTGCAAGCTGCTGCACCGAACCACACGCAAACTACGGCTGAGCGATGCCGGGAAAGCGGTGTATGAACCTGCGCTTGAAATGCTGGAAGCAGCGCGACAGGCCATGGACTCCGCCGGGAGTACCCAGACGGTGGCGCAAGGTAAACTCACCCTGAGCGTGCCGAAGGCCGTCGGACGCTTTGTCATACATCCGCTAATGATGAGCTTTTTCAACCAATATCCGCAGGTAGACGTCTGCTTACGGTTGGAAGACCGCGACCTTGATTTTATCGATGACGGCATTGACCTGGCGCTACGCATCACCCATAGCCCCTCCCCTGGCCTGCATGGCAAACCACTGATGCCGATCGCTCATCTCATCTGCGCCACTGAGGAATACTTACAGCGCCACGGAATGCCGCATACCCCACAGGATCTGCGTACGCATAGCTGTATCAGCCTTGGCGAAACGCCCGCCGACGCGCGGTGGAAATTTCGTCGCGAAGGCAAAAGCGAAACGGTGCAGACGCATGGGCGCTACGCCGCTAACCACACCGCCGTGCGTCTCGATGCCGTTAAGCAACATCTGGGTATCGGCAGTCTGCCGCTGTTTACCGCTCGCGAAGCGCTGGCAAAGGGTGAAATTGTGCAAGTGCTGGCGGAGTGGGAATTTATCAGCAGCTATTCCGGCAATCTGTGGTTGTTATGGGCAGGCCATAAGCATATGCCCGCCAGGATGCGGGCAATGATTGATTTTCTTAGCGAGAAGGTGCCGACACTGAACGCAGGCAACACATTGCCAGCCGCCAACTAAAACGTGTTCATATTTTCCAGAAGCTCATCTGCTGACAGCAAAATAGCTGCCAGCAGGGATTGGAATCAATTAATGGCCGTTTATTAATTGATTTTTATTATAATTAATAAGGCCACCTGCTTTGATAATATCTTGTTCTGATGAAGTTAATTTCTCCATATACAGCGTTATCTGCTGCACCGGGCGATGGTCGCTAACGACAAAAGCGGTGATATCACTTAACTCGCCCTTCAGCGCGCTTTTTATTGCCGGGATATAGATAAAATCGCCGACCTCGAAATCAGGCGCCTCTTTCATCTGCAGCGGCAGCATTCCCCAGTTAATCACATTGGAACGATAGCGCTTGGTCGCGTACTCCTGACAAATATTTGCCAGCCCGCCAAGTACTCGCTGGCAGCTGGCCGCCTGCTCTCGCGCCGAGCCATCACCGGGTTTCACCGCATAGATCATGCTACCGATCTCCGTCTGTGCCGCGGTAATATTTTCCTGACCCGGCAGCAGCCGTATCTGGGAAAATATATTTTCCAGCTGTGGATTTAAACGGCAAAGATCTTCACCATTGACGCGTTGTTGCTCGATGGCGGCAATTTTTTTAGCCCGCTCCACATACTGCGGATCGCGTCGGGAAAGGGTAAATTCCGCCAGACCTAATGGGTTTGAACGAAACGATGATGTTTCACCTGATGGTATCAGTTCGTCGGTAGTGGTCACCGGATCCATTATTTTTGAAGTAACGGCTAACAGAATATTATCCGTTAACGCATTCATTTCCGGCCAGTCTTTGATATTTGGGCCATAGATCAGCGGTTGCTGCGTAACACCTTTAACGAATCCCTGATAAACCCGGTTTTTATAGGGGGAAACATCAAATTCATATTCCTGAGCTTCGTGCCAACAATCAAGCTCCGCCGCCGAGGTTAACAATCCCCCGTTAGCGGCCGTCGCGGCAATTGAACGCGCATCCATCAGCGCCACCGCTGACATTTGCCCATTTCCAGGCTTGGAACCTTCACGGTTCGGAAAGTTACGCGTCGTATGACGGATGCTCAAGCCGTTATGCATCGGGGTATCGCCGGCGCCAAAGCAAGGGCCGCAGAATGCGGTACGAATAATGGCGCCCGCGCTCATTAAATCATTGATCATCCCCCTTTTCGTTAACGCCATCAGCACCGGCTGAGAGGAGGGATATACAGAAAGTGAGAAAATATTGTCGCCACAGGAATGATGCCTCAGGGCATTAGCCGCCTGCGCCACGTTGACATAGTTTCCTCCCGCGCAACCAGCAATAATCCCCTGCTGAACGCGTAATTTGCCATTCTCTATTTTGTCCAACAGAGATAGCTTCGCGCGCCCCAGCGAGATTTTCTCAGATTCAATTTCAACTTCGCGTAAAATATCCGGCAAATTCTGATTAAGCGTATCAATTTCATAGACATTGGCAGGATGAAACGGTAGCGCGATCATCGGCTTGATGGTGCTTAAATCGATCTCAATGCAGCCATCGTAGTAAGCCATCTCTTTGGCTGACAGCGCCCGATAGTCTTTCTCTCTACCATGAAGCCGCAAAAAGTTTTTCGTCTCTTCATCGGTCTGCCAGATGGAGGATAAGCAGGTGGTCTCGGTAGTCATGACGTCAATACTGTTTCTGTAGTCGGTCGACATACTGGCCACGCCGGGGCCGACGAACTCCATCACTTTGTTCTTCACATAACCACTTTTGAATACCGCACCAATCATTGCCAGCGCAATATCCTGAGGGCCAACGCCAGCGGCAGGTTTACCGGTTAAAAACACCGCGACGACCTCGGGATAATCAATATCCCAGGTGTTTCCCAATAGTTGTTTAACTAACTCACCGCCGCCTTCACCGACGGCCATCGTCCCCAGCGCGCCATAACGCGTATGGCTATCCGAGCCCAGTATCATTTGGCCACCGCCGGCCATCATCTCGCGCATGTATTGGTGAATAACGGAAATATGCGGCGGTACATAAATGCCGCCATATTTCTGTGCTGATGTAAGACCAAAAATATGATCGTCGCTGTTAATGGTACCGCCCACTGCACAAAGTGAATTGTGGCAATTGGTTAAAACATACGGCAAGGGAAAGCGCGTCATTCCAGAGGCCTTAGCCGTCTGGATGATGCCCACGAAGGTGATATCATGGGAAGCCATGGAATCAAACTTTATTTTTAATTTCTGTTCATCGCCAGAAATATTATGTGCTGACAGTATTGACCAGGCGATGGTTCCCTTCCGCGCAATATCTTTAGCGACAGGATTTGCGCACTCCTCTTCCGGAATGATCCCGTACTGATGGGATAAATATACCCCACGATCGTGTAATTTGATCATGACTAGCATCCTTTAAGATAGATTAAATAATAACGGTGTTCTTTTCTTCGTGACTCTACGAATAAAAAGGAAAGAATATCGGCAGCAAAATAAAACTGACAATTACCGAGATGGCAATCAGAGGTAATCCGACTCTGACATAATCCATAAACCGATATCCCCCGGCGGAAAAAATCATCATATTCGCCGGCGTGCCAACCGGTGTCGCATAGGCACATGAACAGCCAATGACAATAGCCATCAACACCGCTCGCGGATCAGCGCCCATTGAATTTGCAATAGACAGGCCAATGGGAATAAGCAAGGCCGCCGTTGCGGTATTCGACATAAAATTGGTTAATACGCAGGAAATAATCAAAACGGCACTTAACAATAAGAACGGTGAAGCCTGTTGACCAAGCAGATCGATAATTGAGTGGGCCATGATTGCACCAGCGCCAGTGGTTTCGAGTGCTTTCGCTAAAGCTAATGTGCCGCCAAAAAGGAAAATCGTCTGCGAGTCAATTGACTGATACGCCTGTTTTTCAGTAATCACTCGTGTAATAACCAAGAATAAAGCGCCAATTGAACCGATAATAGCAATCGGCAAACCAATGACGTTCTCAAAAATCATCCCCAGTACGGTAAATACCAACACTAAAACAGCAATTACTTGCTTATATTTTGGACAGTCAACTTTCCTGCTCTTTTCTGATTTCCCCGCAGTACTCACAGATTGCGCTGGCAGCAGTTTATAACCGATGGTCAAAAAGTAGATGATCCCGCAAAGCAGCATGGGGATACCTAGTTTGGCATACTCGAAAAAACCGAAGCGCTGCCCGACTTGCTCCAGAGCTGACTGGGCGATCAGATTACCCGGCGAGCCAATAAGCGATAAGTTTCCGCCCAACGCTGAAGCAAACGCCAATGGCATCAACAAACGGGATTGCGCATAGCCGGACTTAACCGCGGCACCAATGACCACCGGAATCAGTACCGCAGCGGTTCCCGTATTAGACAGAAAACCAGAGAGTATTCCGCAAACCAACATAATAATAACGATGAGCTGTTTCTCCGAGCGAGCGTAACGGGTAACGATTCCGCCAATTTTATCCGTCACCCCTGTCTCAAATAAGGCGCCGCCAACCACGAACATTGCCACAAATAAAATAACGTTCTGATTAATAAACCCCGCAAAAGCCGTTTTTACATCAAAAACACCTGTTACAACTAAAGTAATACAGACGATCATAGCCGTAGCGGCCAGAGGGATTTTTTCCCAAACAAACATCACAATTGAAAATAACAACAGTGACAATGTAATTGCTACTGGTGACATAAAGATATAACACCTCTTTTCAGCGTGTGAATTTAATAATTAGTCTAAGCAGGTGATGCAGCGTTTTATAAACTTCAAGTTAAATCACTTTCCAGTACATTAATAATTCCCACCACCATACCCCAACGGTGATATGCAGAATAAAAGTCAATAGCGCTAATATACCGCCAACAATCCACCAGGATTTAATATCATTATAACCAACCCCGAATATGACCGGGCCGGCAGCACCACCATAATGGGTGACCATACCGCCATAGGAATTACTAAACAGCAGCGCTAAAGCGGTTAACATAACTGGCGCACCGGAAACATTCGCCAGCATGGCAAAGACCGGAACCATCGCCACAATATAGGCGCTGCCCGAGGCAAAGAAATAACGAACCAGTATACTCAACGCGACGATGACAACGAATGCCAGCGTGCTATGGCTACCAAATGAAATGTTATCTTTCAGTAACTCGGCCAACCACAAGAAAAAACCAACTTTGGAAAGCAAAGAACTCAAACCAATGATACCGCCGTACCAAATTAGCGTGTTCCAGCCACCTTTATTTTTAATGACATCATCCCAGGTAACAATTTTTAATATCAGCATCAACGCCATGACGCAAATCGCCACCGTTGATTCATTAACCCCAAGAGAAGTGCTAAATATCCAACCCGCTAACGCCATCACAAACAAGCAGGAGAGCATTTTTTCACGTAAGGTCATCGGCCCTAAAGACTCAAGACCTTCTTTGGCAATGGCTTTATTATCTACTTTTTTTAATTCGGGCGGGTATAGCTTATAGGTTATAAGCGGTGTCAGTAACAGCATGATTAAGCCTGGCAATATGCCAGCCAATGCCCATCCGCCCCAGCTCAATTTGATATGGCAAATATCCTCAATCATTTTGAGCGCCAGGATATTACCCGCCATGGCGGTAAAGAACATATAACTGGTGGTTTTGGTAACCATATAGACGTTCATCATTAAATAATGACCAACGCGTTTTGCCGTATGCTCTGGTTCCGATCCTAGCGCGACAGCCACGCTATTGATGATAGGTAATACGATACCGCCAGCACGGGCCGTATTCGACGGTGTCGCGGGTGAAAGAATCAGATCCAGAAAGGCGGTAACATAGCCTAAGCCAAGTGTGGTACTCCCTATCTTGCCAATAAGAATATATGCAATCCGTTTACCTAAACCAGTAATAACAAAAGCGGCACTTAAGGTAAATGCAGAAAACACCAACCAGGTGGTACCTGATGCATAGCCACTTAATACGCTCGATGATTTTATTGAACCATCACCTAAATTGCCAATGACAACCATGGAGGCAGCCACAGCGACTAACAGTATGACTGGTTCAGAAAATGGTTTAATCACTAAACCAACAATTGCAGCCAGATAAATACCTGACAATACCCATGCAAGTTCAGTCAACCCAGCCGGGGCCGGAAATAGACTAATAAGCAATGGAATAGCAACAAGCAATAATAGCTTGCATAATGTTTTTTTATCCATTTTAATCCCTTACCTGAATGAATTTTATAAGTGCGCAGCCGCATTTATTCAGGGAGATAAACCATGCCAGAAAGAATTTTACGTGCGGTACGAATCACCGATGCGCGAATATTTTCAGGAGTTTCATTAGCATTACTTAAATTGACGTCAATACTTCCGCTAGGGTGTTCAACTCTGATTAATCCCGCACCCGATATTCTCGTCAGCTCGTTAACTACGGTATCAGCAATAATACAAGAGCTCGCCAGACCGATAGCGCCCGTTATGGCCAACGATTTATGACAGTTGTGGGGCATGAAATATCGAACACTCAGCGTTCCACCGTGTTGAGGTGGGGCAACCAGCACTGGTTTAGGTATTACCATGTTCGAGACATCGCCAAATCCCATTGCCGCGCCTGCTTGCTTACGTATTGATTCAAGGCGCTGAAAAAATTCCTTATCCTGATCTAATTCCGCCGCCGATTCATACCCTGTTTTACCCAAGCTATGCGCTGGAATAATAACCATCGGCATCGCCATATCGATACAGGTGACGCGAATATCATCCAAAATATCAACCCGGTTGCCGGTTGGGAAAAGCTGGCCTGATTTCGCCCCGGCGGCATTTAAGAATGTCAGGCCTACCGGGGCCGCCAGCCCTGGAACGCCATCAATATGGGTATCTCCTTCATAAACAACCTGGCCGCCCGGGGTTTGAATGTCTGCGTCAACAAAGGTGTTGGTATTGACGTTTCTGATTCGCACCCGCGTTACCGGGGAATTCGCCGCGACAAGTCCTTTTTCGATAGCAAACCCGCCGACTGCGCACAGCATGTTGCCGCAATTAGGCGTAGTATCAACCCGTCGCTCATTGACAATGACCTGTACAAATAAGTAGTCAATATCCGCTTGCTGGCTGGTCGATCTACTGACAATAGCCACTTTACTGGTTTGCGGACTCCCGCCGCCAATGCCATCAATTTCCAGTTCATGGCCAGAACCCATGATAGTTAATAATGTTTCATCACGTTTTTGAATATCTTCTGGTAGATCATCTGCTAACAGGAAAGCGCCTTTTGATGTTCCACCACGCATGAGAACACACGGAATTTGTTTCATAACATGTTCCTTACAAATATAAAAAGATTAAATAAACGGGGCGTGAATTTAATGCGCTTAATGTATTTAAAGTTTTTTATTTACTTTATTATTCATTTACTCGCACAACCGTTTACCATCTGATTCTACTTGCAAGGAAGATAGTGATTGATAAAATATAAAAATAAGACTTATACCTACAAAACATTAATAACTACTATCGTCATGGCAATAATTAACAGAGCCATTCTATATATAAATTATTTATTTCTGATTACGGAGCAGCAATGAACAATGAACTATCCGGAATGAAAGCTTTTGTCACTGTTGCCGAGCTGGGTTCATTTAGCAAAGCGGCAGAGGTACTTAACCTGACGCAACCCGCATTGACCCGCAAAATACAAAAAATAGAAAGTAACCTCAATACAGCCCTTTTCGAACGAACCACCCGAAAAATCATGCTCACTCAAGCAGGAAAAATGCTTCTTCCAAAGGCAAAGTCACTGATTGCCAGCCTTGATGCCGCCATTTTTAACATCAGCAACCTGACTTCTAATGTGCATGATACGGTAACGCTTTCTTGTATCCCGACGGCGGTATTTTATTTTTTACCTCGCGCCATCGTTCAATTTAATCAGCGTTACCCCCATATCAAAGTTCGAATTTATGAACAAGGTATAGAAAATTGCATGGCCTCGGTGAGAAAAGGCGAAGTCGATTTTGGAATAAATATGAACTTCATCACACATCCCGACATCGAATTTAGCCCACTGGTTAATGAACCCTTCGTGCTGGCTTGCCGGCAGGATCATCCGCTGGCCAGTAAAAAATTAGTGGAATGGCGGGAGCTCGTCTCGCAGAGATTAGTTGGCGTCAGACGCTCGAGCGGTAATCGGCAACTGATTGAAAGTTGCCTGCAGGATAAGCCATGGAAATTAGATTGGTTTTACGAAGTCAGACATTTATCCACCTCTCTGGGTCTGGTCGAGGCGGGGCTTGGCATATCGGCCTTGCCCTGCCTGGCCATGCCGCATCACGCCAACAGCGCTGTCGTCAGCGTGCCGCTGGTCGAACCGGTAATCAGACGCACGCTTGGCATGATTCGCGTTAAAAACCGCCCTCTTTCCGCAGCGGCTGAACGCTTCGCGTCATTATTACTGCTCATGTGGACGGATGAAGCGAGAGAGTTATGGTGTAATGTGGTCGATTCACACCAGCAGCTATAACTGTCACGGCGCGAGAGCGAAAACCTCCGCCGCCCAACGTTGAAAACCCGCGACATCCAAATCCAGCGCCACCTGTGCGTTGGCCGGTTGTCCCAGACGCCCTTCGATATCTACCACGGTAGCGCCAGCCGTCCAGGTCCCCTGCGTCTCTACCGCCACAAAGCAGGGTTTGAGCGTAAACAGATCCGGACGAACCAACCACGCAATAGCGCATAAATCATGCATTCTCAGACCGCTGCTCATACTGCCGCTGCGATAATGGCTAAATAAAGCATGAAGCATTTTGCCTGTCTGATTGAGCGTGGGCAGAGTGACCAGATAGTCCGCACTCAGCATCGCCTTATTGGTGACATCCAGCCCGCACATCACAATCTCCAGCCCGCTCTGGAAGACTTTCGCGGCGGCTTCAGGATCGATGGCGATATTAAACTCGGCGTTGGGGGTAAAGTTACCGCGCCCGGCCGAGCCGCCCATCAGCACCAGCCGACGAATATTAAACAGGCACTCAGGATACTGCGTTATCAGCAAGGCAATGTTGGTTAGCGGGCCGATGGCCACCAGGGTCAAGGGTTCCGGCGCGTGCATCAACGCATCGCGGATCGCCTGAAATGCCGGTTTTGCCAGCGGTTGACGGTTATGTTCGACGAAATCATAGCCCTCCATGCCGGATTCGCCATGCACCGAGGCGGCATCGCGCAGCGGACGTACCAGCGGCATCGACGCGCCTTGCGCCAGCGGTACATCGGCATTCCAGAAATGCAGCAGTTGCAGCGCGTTGCGGGTCGTCTTTTCCACCGAGACGTTGCCCGCCACCGTGGTCATTAATTGCAAATCCAACTGCGGCGAGAAGAGCGCGGCGGCGATCGCCGCCGCATCGTCAATACCCGGATCGGTGTCGAGAATAATCGGTAAGCGCATGGTTTTCTCCCAAAAAAAAATGCCAGACGTTAAGTCTGGCATCTTCTCATACTGCTGGGTGAAAGAACTTATTCTACTTCACGGACATCTACACGCAGCTCTTTCGGCACCTCGAAAACGATATTCTCTTCACGGCCTTCCAACGGCACCGCTTCGCCGCCGCCCAGCTCCTGCAGACGGGCAATCACATTCTGCACCAGGATATCCGGGGCCGACGCGCCCGCTGTTACCCCAACGCAGGCAGCAGACTTAACCCATTGTTCCTGGATATCGGTGGCATCGTCGATAAGATAGGCCGCTTTCCCCATCCGCTGCGCCAGTTCAGCCAGGCGATTGGAGTTCGAAGAGTTTTTCGAACCGACCACCAGCACCACATCAGCCTGCTCCGCCAGCGCGCGTACAGCTTCCTGACGGTTGGTGGTGGCGTAGCAAATATCGTCTTTACGCGGGCCGACGATTTTCGGGAAGCGCTCGCGCAGCGCGTCGATAACGTCAGAAGTATCATCGACGGAGAGCGTGGTCTGGGTCATAAACGACAGTCGGGCATCGTTTTTCACTTCCAGCGTCAGCACATCCTCCGGCGACTCAACCAGATACATGCCCCCTTCGGGGTTATTGTACTGGCCCATGGTGCCTTCAACTTCCGGATGCCCGGCGTGGCCAATCAGAATCGACTCTTCGCCGCGGCGGCTGGCGCGGGCGACTTCCATATGGACTTTAGTTACCAGCGGGCAGGTAGCGTCGAAAACCGTCAGGTCACGACTCTTCGCTTCGTTGCGTACCGCCTGTGAAACCCCGTGGGCGGAGAAAATCAGGATCGCGCCGTCCGGCACTTCGCTAATCTGTTCGATAAAAATCGCTCCACGCTGGCGCAGGCTATCGACGACGTAGCGGTTATGGACAACTTCGTGACGAACGTAGATCGGCGCGCCGTACAGCGTCAGCGCGTTTTCGACAATGCTGATAGCGCGGTCAACGCCGGCGCAAAAACCGCGCGGGTTAGCCAACAGGATCTGCATCTTACCCCTCCAGCGCCGGATCGACTTCCAGCACTTCAATATCAAAATGAACGGTACGCCCGGCCAGCGGATGGTTGAAGTCGACGGTGATGGAATCGCCGTTCACTTCGCGGATCACACCGGGCATTTCGCTGCCATCCATTGCGGTAAAGAGCATAATCGCGCCGATTTCCGGCTCGCCGGCGTCGATAAACTCGCGGCGAGAGAAGTACTGGATCAGATCCGGGCTAGGTACGCCGAAGGCGGCGTCAGGTTCCAGCGAGAACGTGGTTTTATCGCCGGCTTTCAGCCCCAGCAGATGCTGCTCCAGCCCTTCGGAAAGCGAGGCATCACCAAGACGAAACAGCGCTGGTTTGCCGTTGCCGCGCGTGGATTCGGCGGTGGAGCCGTCATCCAGTTTCAGCGTGAAGTGCACCAGCACCGCGCTGTTGCTCTGTACAGAGTTAGACATGCAGGTTTGCTCTTTTATATTGCCGCCGCTTGTTTGCCCGGTGGCGCTGCGCTTACCGGGCCTACAAAGGGCGATATATACTGTAGGCCGGATAAGACGCTTTAGCGTCGCCATCCGGCAATTTTTTATGATGTTTTTTTATCACTGGAAGGCAAGAAGCCTTCCAGTACAATCAGCGCCGCGCCGATGCAGATGGCGCTATCGGCAAGGTTGAAGGTGGCGAAATGCCAGTCGCCGACATAGAAGTCGATCATATCGACCACAAAGCCGTGCCACAGACGGTCGAACAGATTACCCAGCGCGCCGCCAATGATCAGCGCGTAGGCAATGTTGTTCAGCTTTTGCGTCGCCTTCGAACGGTACATCAGCACCGCCAGCACCACGCAGATACCAACGGCAATCCCGGCGAAGAACCAGCGCTGCCAGCCGCCGCTGTCGGCGAGGAAGCTAAAAGCCGCGCCGTAGTTGCGCGCATAATGCAGATTAAGCGATGGAAACAGCGAAACCGTCTCCCCCAGAGCGAAGTTCTGGAGGATCAGGAATTTGCTGCCCAGATCGATAATCAGCACGGCTACGACGACCCACAGCCAGCGTAGCCCCGTTGAACAGATCGATTTACTCATCAGGCGAATTTACGTTGCTCGCCGTCACCGGCGACGTTACTGACACAGCGACCGCAGATTTCTGCGTGTTCCGCCACCTTGCCGACATCGCTGGTGTAATGCCAGCAGCGTGGGCACTTCTCGCCCTCGGCTTTGCTCAGGACCACTTTCAGCCCTTTCAGCAGATCGCTCTGCCAGGCATCAGCCGGCGCCTGTGCATAATCGGCAACGTTAGCGCCGGAGGTCAACAGGACAAATCGTAATTCTTCGCCCAGCGCGTTGAGCTTGGCCGCCAGCTCAGCATCGGCATACAGCGTAACCGCCGCTTCCAGAGAACCACCGACTTTCTTATCAGCACGCGCCTGTTCGATCACCTTATTAACTTCGCCGCGCACTTTCAGCAGTTCATCCCAGAAATCGTCGTTCATCGCTTCGTCGTCGGCCAGGCCGAACAGGCCTTCATACCACTCGCCGGTGAAGACGTATTTTTCACGCTCGCCCGGCAGATAGCCCCAGATTTCGTCCGCGGTGAAGGACATGATCGGCGCCATCCAGCGCACCAGCGCTTCCACGATATGGAACAGCGCGGTCTGGCAGCTGCGACGCGCCACGCTGTCCGCTTTCGCGGTGTACTGGCGGTCTTTGATGATGTCGAGATAGAACGAGCCCATTTCGATGGAGCAGAAGCGCATCAGGCGCTGCACCACTTCGTGGAAGTCGTAGGATTCGTAGGCTTTGAGGATATCTTCCTGAGCCGCCTGCGCGCAGCCGACCGCCCAGCGGTCCAGAACGACCATCTCTTCCGGTTTAACCATATCTTTTGCCGGATCGAAACCGTTAAGGTTCGCCAGCAGGAAGCGCGCGGTATTACGGATACGACGATAGCTGTCCGCGGCGCGTTTGAGGATCTCATCGGAGACCGCCATTTCGCCGGTATAGTCGGTGGAAGCCACCCACAGGCGCAGAATATCGGCGCCCAGTTTGTTCATCACGTCCTGCGGGCTAACGGTGTTACCGATAGACTTGGACATTTTGCGGCCCTGACCGTCGACGGTGAAGCCGTGGGTCAGTACCTGACGATATGGCGCTTTGCCTTTCATCGCCGTGGAGATCATCAGTGAAGACATGAACCAGCCGCGATGCTGATCGGAGCCTTCCAGATACATGTCCGCGGCGTGACCGGCGAATTCCGGACGTACATCAACCACGGAAGAGTGGGTGGACCCGGAGTCAAACCACACGTCGAGGGTATCCGGCACTTTTTCGTAGCTGTCAGCGTCATCGCCAAGGATGTCGCGGGAATCGAGATCCCACCACGCCTGGATGCCGTCAACTTCAACGCGTTTCGCCACTTCTTCCATCAGTTCGAGGGTACGCGGGTGCAGCTCGTGGGTTTCTTTATGCACGAACAGCGACATCGGCACGCCCCAGGTACGCTGACGGGAGATACACCAGTCAGGACGGTTGGCCACCATCGATTCGATACGTGCCTGGCCCCAGTCCGGGATCCACTGCACGCCTTTAATCTCTTTCAGAGACTGCGCGCGCAGGCCTTTTTGATCCATGCTGACGAACCACTGCGGGGTAGCGCGGAAGATGATCGGCGATTTGTGGCGCCAGCAGCACGGATAGCTGTGCTGCATTTTTTCCACGTGCAGCAGCGCGCCGCTGTCACGCAGCATCTCAACGATAATGTCGTTGGCTTTGAAGACGTTGATACCGTCGAGAGACGGGTAAGTCCCCGGCAGATAAGAGCCGTCCGGGCCAACCGGGTTGGCGATTTCCAGACCGTATTTCTGGCTGATAGTGTAGTCGTCCGGGCCGTGGCCGCCGGCGGTATGTACCGCGCCGGTACCCGCATCCAGCGTCACGTGGTCGCCAAGGATCGCCGGCACATCGAAATCGAGGAACGGATGCTTAAAGCGCATCAGTTCAAGCTCGGAACCCTGTACCGCCGCCAGGATGGTGTAATCCGCCACGCCAATGCGCTGCATCACGCTCTCAACCAGGTCTTTCGCCAGGATCAGCGCCTGGCCGTCAACCTGCACCAGCGCATAGTCGAACTCAGGAGACAGAGAGATAGCGCGGTTGGCCGGCAGGGTCCACGGCGTGGTGGTCCAGATAACCAGAGAAACCGGGCCGTTAACGTCGGCTACGCCGAACTTCGCCAGCACGGCGGCTTTATCTACCGCGTGGAACGCCACATCGATAGACGGAGACGTTTTGTCATAGTACTCAACTTCCGCTTCCGCCAGCGCGGAACGGCAGTCAACGCACCAGTGCACCGGCTTAGCGCCTTTATGCAGGTGACCGTTGCCGATGATTTTACCCAGCGCGCGGATGATATTGGCTTCAGTTTTGAAGTCCATGGTCAGGTACGGACGCGACCAGTCGCCCAGCACGCCCAGGCGGATAAAGTCTTTACGCTGGCCGTCGATCTGCTCGGCGGCATATTCACGGCACTTGGCGCGGAATTCTGCGGCGGTGAATTTCTCACCCGGCTTGCCGTATTGCTGCTCGACTTTCAGTTCGATCGGCAAACCGTGGCAGTCCCAACCCGGAACGTACGGCGAGTCAAAACCCGTCAGTCCTTTGGACTTAACGATAATGTCTTTCAGAATCTTGTTAACCGAGTGACCAATATGAATGCTGCCATTCGCATAAGGAGGGCCATCATGCAGAATGAAGGTTTTTTTGCCTTTTTTCGCCGCACGGATGATGCCGTACAGGTCATCATCGGTCCAACGCGCCAGCATTCCCGGCTCGCGTTTGGCGAGGTCGCCACGCATCGGGAACCCTGTTTCCGGCAAATTCAGGGTGGATTTATAGTCACTCATCAGATTCTCGGTTCCGTTATTTCGGTTTGATAAATACCAGTAGGATTATCCCTGCCTGGTGAGCCCAAAGTACTCGCGGGCCGTTAACTCATCTCGTGCGATTTGCGCTTTTAGCTCATCCAGCGACGCAAAACGCTGCTCGTTACGTATTTTTTTACGCAGTATTACATCTATATGGCGACCGTAGAGGTCCATTACAACGTCCAGAAGGTGAACTTCCAGCTGCTGTCGCACGCCGGAGACCGTTGGACGAGTGCCAATGTTGGCGACGCCGGGTAATGGCTTATCGCCGAGCCCTGTCACTTCTACCGCAAAGACCCCTTTAACCGGGGAAACCTGACGACGCAGCGGTAAGTTCGCCGTCGGGAAACCTATGGTGCGCCCCAGCTCATCGCCGTGGACGACGCGACCAGAGATGGTAAACGGATGCCCCAGCAGGTTTTCCGCCTGCGCGAGGTCATCGTCGGCCAGCGCCTGACGCACCGCGGTGCTGCTAATACGCACGCCGCCTTCGCAGAAGGTCTGGGTACTGGTGACGTCAAAACCGTACTCCGCCCCGGCCTTCTGTAATAACAAGAAATCCCCCTGACGACCAGCGCCAAAGCGGAAATCATCGCCGACGGCAAGGAACCGCACGCCCAGCTGACGCACCAGCAGTTCGCTGATGAAATCTTGCGCCGTCAGCGCGGCGAAACGCCGGTCGAAACGGACACACAGCACGTAGTCGACACCGCTTTCCGCCAGGTAGCCAAGCTTCTCACGCAGCCGCGTGATCCGCGCCGGCGCTTTATCGGCGGCAAACAGCTCCAGCGGCTGCGGCTCAAAAATCATCACCACAACCGGCAGACCGAGCTGGCGGCCCTCTGCGCGCAGGCGCTGCAGCAGCGCCTGATGCCCGCGATGCACGCCGTCGAAATTTCCAATGGTCAGCACGCACCCGTGCGGGGCCTGACTGAGATTATGTATGCCGCGTATCAGCTTCATGTCTGGCTCAAAACAGTGAAAATCGTCCGAGTATACCTTGTACAACAGGCGACGTTAACCAGCGATTGCACCTCGATTACGAAAGATCCTGCTAATTCATTCACTCAGCGTAATAATGCAGGAAAAACTATACGCAGCCGTCGATTTTTATGGTGGAAAGACTGTATTCGACTACAACAAGCTGGTAGAATCTTGCGCCATCACTACGTAATGAAGCCTCGTTATCTTAAACGGCGCTTATTTGCACAAATCCATTGACAAAAGAAGGCTAAACGGGCATATTCCTCGGCCTTTGAATTGTCCATATAGAACACATTTGGGAGTTGGACCTTGGCTAATATCAAATCAGCTAAGAAGCGCGCCGTTCAGTCTGAAAAGGCTCGCAAGCACAACGCAAGCCGTCGCTCTATGATGCGTACTTTCATCAAGAAAGTATACGCAGCTATCGAAGCTGGCGACAAAGCTGCTGCACAGAAAGCATTTAACGAAATGCAACCAATCGTGGACCGTCAGGCTGCTAAAGGTCTGATCCACAAAAACAAAGCTGCGCGTCATAAAGCAAACCTGACTGCACAGATCAACAAACTGGCTTAATCGCCCGCTTGCTGAACTTTGTTAAAAAAACCCGCGAAAGCGGGTTTTTTTATGTCTGTTGTTTGCCGGTACTTAGCTTTGCGGCTGCGCAAACAGCGAGGAATAATCGCGGTTGCAGATACGCTGTACCGCAGGATGCTGAATCATTCGCTCGGCAAAAATAGCGTGATACTCCTCCATCACGTTTTCCATGCGGCCAATTTCGACAATCGACTCATCGGCATAGAAATCGTGAGCATAGAGGGTTGGCGCCACAAAAATCGCATTATGCGCCGCGCCGAAGGCTTTCATAAGCGCCGCATCGTCGAACTCGCCGAGAATTTCCACCTGCAGCCCCTGCGAATTAAACCAGTTCAGCAATTTGCGCCCGAGCATGGAACGGCGACCGGGAATGAGCAGGCGACGTTCCTCAAGACAGGCGGGAAACGGTTTTTCCGGCGGCGGATTCATACACCAGAAGCTCACCCCGCATTCACCGATTTTCACCGAGAACAGCCCTTCCTGCTGGGTTGAATCAATCGGGCAATCCGAGATAATCATATCCAGCTTATGCTGGCTCAGTTGTTCCAGCAGCATCTCGTGGGTGGATTCAAAACAGCGCAGGTGAATTTGTTCATCTTCCACTACCGCCGCATCCAGCACGCCGCTCACCAGCCGCTTGGATAGCGCATCGGCGACGCCGACATCAAACAGCAGGTTCGACTCTTTGCGATAATTGACGATATCAAGCATCTCCTGGCTCAGGGTGAACATGCGATCCGCGTAGCGAAACACCAGCTCTCCCAGCTCACTGGGTTCCAGGCCTCGTCCTTTACGTTTAAAGAGTTTGCCCTGCAATCGTTCTTCCAGCGCCTTAATCTGCCCGGTAATCGTCTGCGGCGTCAGATACAGCGCCTCGGCGGCGCCGACGACCGAGCCTTCCCGATAGACGTGCCAAAAGTAGTACAAATGGTTGTAATTGATATGCGACATGCTTCTCTCCCTGATATGCCCCGGAGAGCCCGCAGGCTCTCCCGATGATGTTACACGCTGTGAGGATCCGTTACGCGCTTACGCAGAATCATGTAGCCAATGATGGCTGACAGAATCGACCCTATCAGAATGCCCAGCTTGGCCCAGTTGATCAATCCGGGGTCAACGCTACTGAAGGCGAGCGTGGCGATGAAAATCGACATGGTGAAGCCAATTCCGCACAGTACGCCGACCGCCATAATCTGTGGGAAACGGGTTCCCGGCGGCAACGAGGCCCACTTAAACTTCAGCGCCAGCCAGCAGAACAGGCTAATGCCAAGCGGCTTACCGACAAACAGCCCGGCAATAATCCCCAGAGGCAGCAGCGAAGTCAGCCCCGCGAACGTGACGCCCTGCAGCGAAACCCCGGCATTGGCAAAAGCGAACAGCGGCAGGATTAGAAACGCAACCCACGGATGCAGCACATGCTCAAGCTGCTTCGCCGGCGATTTGCCATTCTGCTCCTTCAACGGGATCATAAAGCCGACGATAACCCCCGCCAGGGTCGCATGTACGCCAGATTTCAGTACTGCCGTCCACAGCACCGCGCCAACCAGGATATAGATACCGGTGCGCCGCACGCCGCAGAGATTGAGCGCCGCCAGTACCACAATCGCGCCAGCAGCGACGGCCAACGACAGTACCGACAGATCGTTGGTATAAAACAGCGCGATAATCACTATCGCCCCGAGGTCATCAATAATAGCCAGCGCCATCAGGAAAATTTTCAACGCCGTTGGTACCCGGTTGCCTAATAGCGCTAAAACGCCAAGCGCAAAGGCGATATCGGTCGCCGCCGGGATCGCCCACCCTTCCCGCGCAACGGGATCCTGAGCATTGAAGGCTAAATAGATAAGCGCCGGCACCACCATGCCGCCAATCGCGGCAACTACCGGGAACACCGCCTGACGACGGCTGGCGAGCGCCCCCTGGATCATCTCACGCTTCACCTCCAGGCCAATTAACAGGAAAAACACCGCCATTAGCGCATCGTTGATCCACAACAGCATGTTTTTGTTAATTTCCAGCGCGCCGACGCGCAGCTGTACCGGGGTATCTAAAAAAGCATGATACAGACCGCTGGTGACGCTGCTATTGGCCATCATCATCGCCAGTGCGGCGGCGCAGATTAGAATAATGCCCCCGGAAGCATCGCTACTGAAAAATCGTTGCAGATGTTTCACTTTTACTCTCACCTTATTGGTCAATAACTCGATAAAAGTATGATACAGCCGCCAACACATCGAAAAAAACAGATTTAAATTGCCATTAAGATCGCTTTTTCCGATCCTTATCGACATCCGTTAATCATAGACCACCCGCAGCAGAGTGAGCTGCTTGTCGGCATCGAGATAACTTTTCTCCACCGTTGCGTAAGCCGAAGCCAGCGAAGTGGTGATATTTTCCACAATCACGTGGCGTTCGATGCGATCGGCGCGCTGGCACAAAATCTCGCTACTTTCCGTTTCGTTCCAGCAACTTTCAGTAACTACATTGCCAAAAAATTGGATATTACCGGCAGTGTGAGCCCGCACGCCGCCAATCGTGAACAGTGAAATGGCCGCCAGCCCTAACCAGCCTTTCTTGAATTGCATACGCCAAATCCTCGGTCTGAGGAAGCTGATAACCGGGTACAGCGCCCCGGTCGGTGAGACTTAACCTTTAGCTTTCTGAATTGCCATCTGCAACGCATCCTGCGACGTGCTGCCCGGCACTACCGAGATACGCCCGGTATCCGGAGCCGCTGCCTGCGGCATCACCACAAAAGCCGGGGTTCCGGAAAAGTTCATATGCTGCGCCAGCGCCTGATTGCTCAGCAGCGCATCATGTACCGCCCCGCTCTGCTGGGCGGTTTTAACCGCCCTAATCTGTGGCTGGGTGAGATAGTGCGACGCCAGCGCATAAACATCCTGCTCGGTGAGCTGTCCCTCCACCTTACCCGTGGCGTACAGCGCATTATGCCAGGCCAAATACTTTTCGCCGCCATCGTTCAGCCACACCTGTTCGCCGATTCTCGCCGCCAAACCAGACACCGGCCAGCGGGATGAAAAGATCGGAAACTCTTTAAAGATAAAACGCGTATCAGGATTCGATTTCACCATCGCTTCCACCACCGGCGACATCTTGCTGCACCAGGAACACTGGTAGTCAAAAAACATCACCACCGCCGCTTTAGCATCCGCCGGTCCAACGGAGGGTGAGCTGTCGCTCAGCAACTCAGAGCGGTACTGCAGCGCCAGTTGCGCATAAGCCTGCTTCTGGGCAACCTGCTGACGCTGATGTAGCGTTTCGCTGGCGGCAATCAGGAATTCAGGATGATCCGCCAGATACGTCGCTACCGCTTCGCCGACTTTATCAGGATGGCTGGCAATATACGCCTCAGCGGTCGGCCCAATATCGCCTATCGCCGGGTCGGTCTTCGCCGCCAACGTGGAAAAAGAGATGATGCCGCCAAGCGCTAGCCACGCCGCCGATTTACAGGAAAGTTTGCGCATTATTGAGTTCTCATTGTTAAGTTCAGGGGATACCCACAAGGGCAGAGTAAAATCGCCATCATCGTTGCGCCGTTACCGTGACCGGCGGCATCACGCCTCCGGCATCGTTGAGGCTTTGCCAGCGCACCGCGCAGTGTGTCGTTTGTCGACACCAGTCTGTGCGGCGGGTAGAAAACGGCGCGACCACGCCGGCAGCGTCGATCGGCGACCCGTTGACGCGGGTTGAAAAGAGGGTGACGTAATAGGGGCCTGGATTACGTACCGTCAGCCCATCCGCCGTTAAGTTCCAGACCAGATGACGATAGGCCTGCTGCGGATCGCCGATTAGCCCCACAGGTCGATAAATCAGTTTTAACGCCGAGCGAAATGCCATCTGCACGCTATTGGCGCCGGTTTTTCCCGATGGAATAGCGGCAATGCTCAGCGTAAACAAGCTTTCACGGTCCCGCGCCAGCGCCTCGCCGCTCCATGCGACACGCAGCGTGTTCTCCTGACCTGTGCGCAATAAAAATAGCGGCGGCGTCACCGCGAATGGCGGTTTACGGGACGACAAATTATCGGCGCCGGGCCAGCGTCCACCGCTCAGCACGTGGCTATCCACCAGCCAGTCACTGTCCGAGGTATTGCGCAGTGGAACGCTCAACGTCGTCCTCTCAGCGTGATAAATAAAACGCGTGCCGCCAATCACCACACCGGCATGGCTTATTGCTACGGGCAGCAGCCAGAGCCCTGGCCAGTAGAAATATCGTCTATTCATAACTCAGTACGAAAGTCGCGGAAGCATCGGCAGCCCCCGGCGCCACCGGGGCGCCATCAGCCACATAGCGGGCATAAAACTGTAAACGTTCGGACGCGGCGCCCGCGGTTAGCGCCAGCACATCGCTCTGCGCCCCCGGCGCGATTTGCTGTTTATTCTTGTCATAGAGCGCAATTCCTATACCGCTTGCGGTATCCGCTCCGGTATTCACCGCGAACAAATCGCCATCTTGCGGATCGCTGGTACCGCTAAAGCTCACCGTTACGCCGCTGGCGGTGCTGCCGCAATTTTGTAGCGTGATCGAAAAAGGCTGCCACTCCGCGCCGGCGCCTGCCTGATAAAACTGGCGGTTGCTAACGGTTCCCATATCGACCTGAATGTTCTCGGAATCCGGCGACAGCGTGCAGGTGTTGTCGGTAATGGTTCCGGTGACGTAGACCCGGCCGTCATGGGCCAGCGCACCGCTTGCCGCCAGAGCCAGCCCCCAGCAGAGGTACAGTTTTTTAATCATTGCCGCGCGCCTATTCATATTGCAGGTCGAAATACATCACCGCCGTCGCATTGCCGGAGGTCACGGTTGGCCGGGTAGATTTGTAGCGGATATAGAACGATAAGGTATTGCGGCCCGTTTTCAGCGGGTAGACCACCGAACTGGTGTTATTGATGCTGACGGCATCCTGGTCCTCATCAAGGATCTCCACGCCAACACCACCTGCCAGCATTTTTTCGCTACCCATGCCGGTATCGCTCAGCGCCAGCAGCGCCGGATTGTCGCTGTCGGCGGTACCGGTAAACCAGATTTTGCTGCCGGTAATACCGCGCGAGCAGTTTTTCAGGTTGATGTTGAACGGCTTGAACTTCGTCGTCGTACCGGTAGAGGGAAAATCTGCCACTGAGAACTGACCTAAATCGATACTCTGGCTGAGGCTGGAAATTTCGACATCGCAGGTTTGCGCGACAATGGTCCCGGTGAATTCCAGGTTGTAACCGCTATCGTCGGCATAGCAACCGTTGCCGCATAGCAGGATGAATAAGAAGAAGTAACGAATCAGGCGCATTTAGTCGAAATCCACCCGTAAGTTAGCCAGCGCGGTGAAGGCCCCCTCCGCAGGCGTCTGGCCGGTGGTACTGACTGGATACGCCTGTAGGGAAATAGTCGCGCGTCCGTATTCATCCGTCGTGAAAGGCTCGACGCTGCTGGCGTCATTCGGCGTTAATACCGCGCCGTCGCTGCTCTCAACCACCACGCCAACATCAGGATTGTCAGAGGCAATGGCCTGGCTTAAGTGGCTATCGGCGGTGGCTATCAACCGCAGACTTAAGTTGACCTGTGAATCCACCCCACTGCACTTCACCGGCACGGTGAATCTTTTCTTACGGACACCCGTTGGTTTTTCCCCGGCGCGATTGAAGCCGCCGCTGTACAGCGAGCCAAAATCCACAAGAATGGTTTGCCCGGCGTTAATTTCGCAGCTTTGCGGCACTGTCACACTGCCGCTGTAGACAATGCTGTACACCACATTACTCAGTGGATCGTCGCCAGTGGTAGTGACATAAACATTAAACATGGTCTTCGGCTCGATATTTACCGTGCCAATAAATGGCTTCACAACCTTAAGCTGGAATACCAGATTCGAATCATGTACCGGAAAAGGCGAGCCATTGTTAACGTTGGCGTCATAGCCCATATAGACATAATCCATTGGTGGATAAAATTCCCCGGCCGCCGAATCTTCAATGCGCATTGCTCCTTCAAGATAGGAGCCATCCAGCTGCATATATTTCCAGTCGCCGTTGGTTTCCACTATCGATGAAGAAGCGACATACGAACGATACGTCCGCCCCGAATCCGAAGAGCCGGCGGGACAAACCGCCTGCACGTTCACATCCTGGTTTTTACTAAGTTGCGTGGTCGTACCGGCCTGATTCTGCGCCGCCGTTAGCGTCGTCGTCAGGTCATAATCGACCGTTGCAGGCGAGCCATTGGTGTTCTGGCAAACGGCCGCCAGACTACCGCGGGCCAGCAGCAGCCCCATTAACAGCACAAGAAAAGAGACAGGCTTCATTTAGCGACATTCCAGATGCTGACGCGCCAAAGACTGGCTAACGTCAGGGAGATGATAATGAGTGAGACATTGTTGGTCAGGATGCTGTCCCCATTGTGCTTTCAGCGTACCCTGCGGGCTAAGGCCTGAGAGATACACTTCCCCGTCGTCGCCGACGATGCCTTCTTCAGGCGAGCCAGCAATGGAAACCGTGGCGCCAAACGGCAGCGGTTTCCCGTAACGGCTTAACGTCAACAGCGCTCGCTCGCCAACCCGTGCCGTAAAGTTGGCCAGCACCAGCGCGCCTTGGGTGGGAACGACATTGATCACCGCATCATCAATATCGACATCGTCTTTTAGCGAGTTGACGTCCAGCGCCATACGGTTCTGGCGATAGGTAGTGGCATACGGCACCACCGCGTAGCCGCGGCTATCGGTGTGGATCCCCGGCTGATCTTCAATATTGACGTTTCCTGCCCCCGGCACGGCAATAAGGACATTGGTATCGCCCAGCGGCTGGCTGAGCGTCAAGCCATGGGCATGCGCGACTATTCCGCCGCTGAGGCCATAATTCAGTTGCCGATAATCGCCATGATTGCTGTTGTTGTAGCCGACATTCAGATTGCCCTTCGCGCCATCGTATTCCAGGCTGGCGGAACCGCTCTCGCCAACGCCCCGATTCTGGTATCCCTGCTGAACGCTGTAGCTCAGGTTGTTTTGATCCAACAACGTGCCGCTGATACCGCTATTCTGCGTTACGCCGCCGTGGCCATCGCTACTGGTGGAGAACGTCGCATAAACGTTATGACGCCGCTGGGTAATATCGTCGCCGTGAGAAAGCCACTGGCTGAGCGGTAATGAGATATTGAGCGCCAGCGCCTGGTCGCGTTCCTCCTCGCCGGGCGTGCGGCTGCTGCTATATGACAGGCTCCACGAGATCCCGGCCAGCGTGTCGCTGTAGCCAATTTGTAGCAATTTATTGGTTTCATCGGTGTGCCAATAACTCTGTTGGCTACCGGTGACGTACAGTGAGCCAAAATGACCGAACTGTTGAGAGAGGTTGATCTGTACCTTGCCGCGTTTGGTGTAATACAGGTTGTAGTCATCGCCAGTATCGCGATCGCCGTCATCCTCCTGCGGGTCGTTATAGCCTGACATCCGCTTCCACGCGGTATCATCAAGGGTATAAAAACCAGAGGTTGAGTAGCGATACCCCAACAATTGAAAATGGGTGCCCAGGTCGTTTAAGGATTTGGCATATAAAAAGCGCAGCGATTGCCCCTGATGTTCGCTCTCATCCGCCAGCGTACTGTAGGCTTGCGTAAGATCGACGGAAATCGCCCCCCAGTCGCCGAAGTTAGCTCCAGTGCCCAGCGCCAGCGCGCGGTAATCGGAGGAAAACTGCGTTCCGCCGTACAGCGTAAAGCCATGCGGCAACCCCCACATCAGGGTCGCCTGGCCGAAACTCACCTCTCGTTTTTGGCTGCTATCACCGCGATAGGTCGCCGCGGTGGCGGCATATTTCACCCGCCCCTCGCGTTGCAGAACCGGTACGGCGGCATAAGGCACGTTAAAGCTGGAGATGCTGCCGTCGGACTCCTTGATCTCGACGTTGAGATCGCCGCTGGAGGAGGTCGGATAGAGATCGTCGATGGTGAATGCGCCAGGCGGTACATAGCGCTGGTCGATGGTGTAGCCGTTCTGACGTATCGTCACCTGAGCGTTGCTTTTGGCGATGCCGTGGATAGTCGGCGCGAAGCCTTTCATGCTGTCCGGCAGCATATTGTCGTCAGACGCCAGCTGTAGCCCACGAAACGGCAGGCTGTCGAAAACGCCCGCGGGGGTGTAGCTATCGCCCGCCGTCAGTTCGCCTTTCAGCGCCGCCACATCACGTTCAACGTAGGTGCTGATGTGCTGCCAGTCGCTTTTATGTTGCTGATTATCGCTGTTGTAGTTCCATGTCGAGTAATCACGTAAACGCCAGGCGCCAAGATTTAATCCGCTATTGAGGCCGAGGAAATAACTATCGCTATTGCCGCCGCCAACGCTGTGGTCCCGGCTATTCGCGCCGGTAAACGTATAGTTGAGCAACAACGCATTGATACCTTCATCCCAGTTTTGTGGCGGAATATAGCCCCGCGCCTGGTTGTTTAGCGCCGCCTGCGGAATACTGATATTGAGACGCTGCTGGCTAAAGTCAAAAACGCTGGAAGCCGCAGGGATCGCAGCAGCAAGATCGACGCAGTCGCCCGCAGCGGCCTTCGCCAACTGCGGAAATGCGCTGATATTCACGTTCATGCCGTTGAGCATCTCAGGTGTCAGGCAGGCGCGAAGGCCTGAGCCATCGGCAGACTGCTGGTTCGCGCGAAAAGCAATATCGCGCGTCGTCAACAATGCGCCATTAAGATAGACATCGACCCGATAAACCCCCGGTGCCTGGCCATTATCCTCAAAGTGGGAAAGATCGGCGATCTTCGACGGGTCGTCAGATAAAAAAGCCGGGTTAAAATAGTTTTCGGCCCAGCTACGCGGCAGCGTGCATAGGCTTGCCGAGATCAGAGCCAGGCTGATAAGCGCCGGAAGTCTACCCACCGTCAACTGGCGAGCGGCGACATCGAGTTTCAACACAATATCAATGACTCAGACAGGTTTGCAGCGGCGTGGTAGCGCCGAAATCGTTAATCGACTGGAAAGTCACCTGCCCTACGCCGCCTTGCAACGTTATCTCGCTTTTCGGCGGGACCATTGAATTGGCTAACTTCTGCCCGCCGACATGAATATCAACCAGCGAGACATAATAGGGAGATGGATTGACGATGGTCAGGCGATCGTCTGCACGCTGACAGCGTAACATTGCCGGAGCTTCTACCGAGGCAACCGGTAAGTGTTTGGGGCGAATAAACAGTTTAATGACGCTTTGGGTGGCGATTTGCAGCGAATTCGCCGCCAGCTTGCTTTTATTAACCGAGGGAATGGCTTTACTGTTGAGATAAAAAACGCTTTCGCGATCTGTCGGCAGGGAGGGGCCAACGTACATAATACGCAGCAGATTTTCTTTTCCCGGCTGAATGACGAACAACGGCGGGGTAACAACAAAATCAGCGCTTCGGTCGCCATCGGCATTCGCCACCCACGATTGGATTAAAAATACATTATTGCTGGAGGAGTTTATTATCGGCAGAGAGACCTGCTTATCACCCTGCGGATAAATAACCCGGGTCGAACCCAGCGCAATACCGCCTGCATAGGCCAACTGAGTTACTCCCAGCGCCGCCAGCAGCAATAACGAAAATAAAATCGGGGTAATTCGCGTACTCATTTTTTTGATAACCACGGAGGAGATGAAATGCATCCCTCCGCTGCCAACAACGGAGGAGATGCGGATACCAATCAGGAATAGACCATGCTGAAGGTCGCGGTCGCTGCGACGTTACCTGCAGTCGCCGCGCCGGTAGCGACATAATCAACGCTCAGCGGTACGGTGTTTTCGCCATTAATCAGAGTGATCGCACCGGAGGTGTCGCCGATGTTCAGAACCTGTCCATCCGGGCCGTACAACTGCAGCGCAACATTTGTCGCCGAACCCGCGCCAGCGGTATTCGCCAGCGAGCCGGCAAGTGAACTGTCCTGCTGACCATTAAAAATGACCGCCGCATTCTGGCTAACGGTGGTGTCGCAATCTTCCAGTTTGATCGAGAAATCTTCTTTCTGATTAGCGACCATACCGGCAGCCGTCAGCTTGCTGGTGCGGACCTGGCTCAGGGTAACCGTCTGATCGATAGAGTCAGCTGAAACGGAGCATGCGGCATTCACAACCTGTCCGGTAAAATTCACCGTACCGCCGGAGACCGTTGAGGTATCCGCATTTGCCGCGCAGGTCATCCCCCCTGCAGCCATGGCTGTCATTACCATCGCTAAAAGATGTTTTTTCATAAATAACCTTTTAAATACACAAGTCGAAAATAAGTTAATAACGAATTTTAGTACCGAGCGCTCTTCACAGAACTCTCTTGTTGGTACCGGGCGCAAAAAACGTTAAAAGTTGTAGCGTACAGAAATACTATATTCAATGAATAGCAATCCCGCGCTGATTTATAAGCGCCGAGCGATAATTAATTTCTGCCGTTATTTAATTATTATAAATTGGCCAGAGAGTTGCAATCGGCAGGGACTGTTTTTATAGGACCGCCATTAACTAACTGTTTTTACAGTAAATAAATCATTGTAACTGTTATTTAGATTCAGTCATTAGTAAGCCAACGGCAGTTTTTTAACCCCTAACAGACGTCCACCATCAATATTGATATAACCACCTTTTCGCAATTCCGAAAGAAGCTTCATGGTACGACTCCTCGATATTCCAGTACGCCGTTGAATAAAATTGAGAACATTGATGCTCTGGCGATATTCGTCGTTGTAGGCGGCAATTTCGATTAATAACGCGCGAACCTTAAGATAAGAATCAACGCCAACCAGCTCCCGGTCGCGAACGTTCATCACCATCAGACGATAGGCAAGGAAACGGGCAACGTCGTGCCAAAGATTGCACTCATCCGTCACTTTAATAAAATCCGCCAGCGAGACCGCACGACCACGGCATTCTGTTTCAGCAATCAAAAAATGCTCCGGGCGGGTGGGAACATCGTATGTCACGCCATAGCTATCTATCAGCCCTGCAAGCGAAGGGGCAAAGACCGATAGCACATTCAACCCTCTGTCGCTGCGGCAAATAGAGAAGATCCCGGACTCCAGTAACACAATTCGGGTGCTCTGCTCTGTATACAGCGAAAATTCTTCACCCGGCTGCACGATGAAAGGCTTGCCAAATGGCAGGAGTGCAGAAAATAAGGCATCAATCGCAGCATGAGGTTTAGCCTGCTGAGAGAAAATATATGAGTGCAAGACATTCTCATTATCATTTTCGAAACCATTTAATTTCATTATATCTTCATTAAATATCCATAATCATATGAGAAATAAAGATATACGCACATTAGTTAGCCTTCAATTAATAATAAATAAATACTAAATATAGAATAAATGTATGATGAAAGCACAAATAATCAATCATTTATTGAATAAGGTAATTCTCAAACAAATAACCAACAAAGATCTCAAAATATCAATAACTATTTTTAACATCGCACACTATTACAAATGAAATTATTTTTTATGATATAACAAGAAAGTGAAAAGGCGGCGATCCAGAATAGTACCTCTTCTGAATCACCACCTTAACGCTACATGAAATAGAGGAAATTAACTAAAGTAGCGGGGCGCTGCGTAGTACTCCGCCATTTTCTCTGACAACCAACCGCCATCTTCACCGTTGGAATGAATAGTGGTGATACTGACGGTCGAACCGCCGCCCCACAGCACGGCAAAAACGTTATAGTCCGGCAGATTTAACGCCTGCATCTGGCTCCAATCATATCCGCCATCGCGGCGCAGAAAATCACCCACCGTCGCGACGCCATAGGTCGTGCTGTTCATCGCGGTATTTAGCAGCGTTGGGGTAATGGCGTTGATATCGCTGCCAATCCGCGAATCCCCCATGAAGAAAGTGCCACCTGACGCAAAATGCGCCGCCGCAATTTTACTGGTCCCTTCCGCCACTGTCGGCATATGGCCGCCGGGGATCTGCCACAACATCGCCGGTTTCTGCAACGCTCTGGCGACCTCCTTCACCATGCCCAGATAGTTAAACCAGCAGGTAGCATTCCAGCCGTAGTGGGCTAAGGCATCCGGGCTGAAGCAGTCGCGTTCAAATTTATCAAATGCGATAAAGTCTGGCGCATAGTCGCCGCCGTACACGCCCAGTTCATTAATGAAGTCAGCGATCGCCGCCCCTTGTTCCCGCGGCGCGGCATTGGCGCGCAGCAGCCAATCTGCCGTGCCCGTCGCCCAAACGTTGGTCTGCCAGCCGAAAGCGATGTCCGGCGCGAACTGGCGAACGATATAGTTAATCGCCTGTACGTAGCCGTACAAATCGTTGCTGAAAGTCGGCAGCGTCGGCGCGCTAAACCCTGGCATCGAAGGAAGCGCATTAATCGCCGCCGCCAGTTGGACATTGACCTGTACGCTATTGGCCTTACGCAGCGCGGTATAGCCATAAGGCTCCTGCTGCATGGCGCCAAGGAAGTCTGGATTCAGGACAAAGGTTGCCGGAACCGGATGCTGGTCATCTTTCCAGGATTGCGCAGCCAGACACTGGGTAATGAAGCTACCAAAGTGATTGCGTAGACGCTGTTCGTCCTGCAGGTCCGATACCGCGCTGCCGCCGCTGGCATTGGCGGTATAAACCACCATCACCGGCATCACCGCACGGCCGGCGTCGGCCTCGATCTCGCGAACCAAAGGCACGGTTTTATGGATCGGTAGTGAGGCATAATCAAGGAAGCCATCGCCGTTAGTGTCCACTTCCGCCGCCGGAATCGGATCGCCGCCGCCATCAAAACCATCATATTTAAACAGCGCGCTGAACGGGACATTGCGATAAAGATCGACAGTCTCCGCCGCATTTACCGTCACGCCGCCGTGCGCCAGATAATTCGGCCATCCTTTTACCTGCAGCGGAACGCCCTGGATAAACTCAAGCGTGACGTTATTAACGCTTTGCAGCAAACGCAACGGCGCGCTGACATCACAGCGCCACGGCGTACCGGCGATATACACATCCGCGACCTGCACGCTATATTCCCCGGCAGATAAACGCAGCGGTAATTTCTGCTGACGAGTATCGCTTGCCAGCACGAAACTGTACTGGTAGCTGCCGCAGCAGAAACGATAGCGTTGAGCAGCTGCGCCCTGCGGTAAGCCTAATACCGTCACCGCGACTTCAACAAAGTTGTCGCTCGCAACGGGCGTTTTTTGTAGCGCAACGCCTGCCTGAGCCGTCGTGCCTACCTTCGGCACGAAGGTCGCAGGCTGCGCAGACGTTGTCAGCAACTGGTTGTTCATCGTCGTCGGCTGCAGGCAAATAGCATATTGATGATTTGCTAATAGCCGAGTGACGCGCTGCGGTTGGTTCGCCATCAGCGTCAGGGTACGTTCGCGTACACCTGCTTCCGACCACAGCTCAACGACGACTTCTGCGCCTTCCAGTTCCTCATCCGCCAGCAGCAGCTCGATCGCGGCAAAGATCACCGCTGGCTGATAAGCAATCTGGCACCGTTCAACGGCGTTACCGGACGAGAGTTTCAACGTATAACTTTCAGCAACGGGTGAAATTCTCATCTCGTCGTTACACAATTCCAGTACCGTAATACCGTAGCTTCCTGCGCTCAGATCGCCAATGGTCAGCGAAGCGCCCCATTCGCCGGCAAAGCGCTGCTGGCGACCATCCGGATACTGTAGCTCAATCTCCGGCTTCAGCGAGGTGCTCTGCGCCTGCGTCGGGAATTGCACAATGATTTGTCCCTGGCGTCCAGGATCATGGGCCAGCGTCGCCGTGAGGTCGCTAAGTACGACGGGTGTTTGCGTGGCCGAAAGATAAAATTCCAGCACCGCCGATTTACCGGAAGCCAACAGGTACTCGCCGTCGTTATTGATTGTGATGGTATTTTTTTCTGTCGGCCAACCGCCGTCGCTGGTCAGCGTCACTGCCTGATTACCCAGCATAGTGCCGCTAAATGGACTGTACGGATCGGGATGCGCGGTCGCGGTGAAGCCTAATTTCAACTGGTTAATATCGACGGACTGCGAATACTGGTTCGTCAGCGTCAAGGCAATGCGCTGATACCAACTGGACGCTTTCACCTCACCGGATACCAGGGTCAGTGCTGCGCCGGTCATCGTATCATCGACAGGCGATTCAGGTTCAACTTCATCAGCGGTGTCATCCGCAGGTACTTCAGGTTCTGGCTCAACTTCATCAGCGGTATCATCCGCAGGTACTTCAGGTTCTGGCTCAACTTCATCAGCGGTATCGTCCGCAGGTACTTCAGGTTCTGGCTCAACTTCATCAGCGGTATCGTCCGTCAGAGTTAACGTAAAGGTGGACATTTTTACCGGTACCTGGGTGGCAGCCAGGCTAAAAAACAGGGTACCGCTTTCCCCTGCCTGCAGTAATAATTCACTACTGTTGTTGATGATGATTTCATTGAACTCCAGGGTTCCCTGGGCGGTGTCACGCAAAGTTAATGAACGATCCCCTTTTAGCGTGCCTCCCGTATTGCCCCACGGATCCGGATGACCGGAGGCGGTAAAGCTAATTGCCGCCTGGTTCAGGTCAACCGCGCGGTGACTTTCGTTTGTGAAGGTTAAAGTGACTTTTTGGTACCAGCTGTTCACATCAATCTGGCTATTTTTAATTACAACGGTCATCAACGTGATTCCTCATTCCCTGGTGGAAAAAAGCCCCGGAAAACCGGGGCTTTGTCATGGAGCCCATACCTCGTTAAGCGCAGAAGTATCAGTAAGCGCCTAAGTCAGTCCATGCGCCGCTCTGACCGCAGTTCAGGTCAGGCTGGTCGCCCTGGGACCACCATTTCACCTGGTAGTTGTGACCTTTCCAGCTAACAATTTCGAAGGTACCCCAGCTTGCGCCGTATACGGTGTTAGCATCCCACAGCGCGTGAGGCGCATCCTGGTCTGCCGCATCATCGGTAGAGGCGTCATCTTCAGCCGGTGTAGTATCTTCGTCTGGAACCGGAATAATGTCAGTTTCATCTTCTTCATCAGCCGGTTCAGGTTCGCCCTGAGCAGCTAATGCTGGAACCGCAGTCAGCACAAAACGTTGCTGAGTGGAAGGTTCGTTGTAGCAGTCACGCACAAACAGAGTGAACTGGAGGGTCGTTTTCGCGCTCACTTCAGGCACCACGAACTCAATCACTTCCGCGGCTTTATCCGCGACGGTAATTCCAGATGGCACGCCCCAGCTGTAGCTCAGTTCATCATCATCTTCATCAGAAGAACCCGCGCCAGACAGTTGAACGGTAGAACCGCCGACGACCAGCAGCTCAATAGCGGCTTTTGGCGCATGATTGACGTCAGTTGTCTTATCGTCTTCTTCGGATTCATCTTTTTCTACGTTGATGCCTTCGAAATAGAACGGGTCCATATCGATGACTTCAGACTCAATTTCATAACCGAGGCCTTCACGAGCTGCGTTCAGCAACACGCCATTATCCTGATCGATAGTCCAGGTAAACATACCGCCCAGGCCCAGACTTGCTGCATATTCGCCCTTTGCTTTTACTGAACGCGGGGTATCCAGGGACATGAACAGCTTGGATTCCGGGTTATACAGGTAGTCAGCATCAGCGACCTGATCGGTGTAAACGTTGAAACCATTGCGGCCTTTCTGGTTTTCCAGATCCAGGTAGTTGTAGATCACGTCATACCATTCATTCGTACCGGACTCGAAAGTACCCGTGGTGTCCCCGTTACCTGGGTTATAGGTGCCTTTCAGCGGAGACAGCGACTCCAGCTCAACGTTACGGCCATTACGGGTATAGCCGGCATAGCCAATGTTGATATTTTCAGCTGGGAAACCTTCGGACAGCAGATGTTCCACGATAGTGTTGACGCCCCAACCGCCCTCTTCCAGCGCATTCAGGTTAGTGTGATGGGCAACGGTTTCCGCCCACGGGGTGCCAAAGAAGTCATAGGTCATCAGGTTAATGCCGTACAGACCTGCTTTAATCAGCGCTTTCACGTTGGAATAATCAAAGGTCTTCACGACCGCGGAGCTGGCGATAGAGATTTTCACATTGCTCAGGTTGGCGGAATCCAGTTGCTTACGCAGTTCGCCAATCAGCAAGGCGTAGTTTTCGCCATCTTCCGGACCGCAAGGGTTGCCCGCGCCTTCGGCATTCGGGTATTCCCAGTCGATATCCACTTCGCTGAACATCGGGAACTGTTTGAACAGCTTCACCACACCTTTAGCGAAGGTTTTGCGTGCGGAATCAGACGCTGCAGTTTCATGGAAGCCGTTGCTCATGGTCCAGCCGCCGATGCTCATGGACAGCACCAGGTTGTGGCCTTGCTGTTTGGCTTTCGCCTGCAGGTCACGCAGACCGCCGAGCAGACCTTTGGTGTTCTCCTGGGTTACGGTTTTCGGATCAACGTCCCAGCCGCTAACGCTGTGGCCAACGTTAACGTAAGACTGGAAGTCGCCCCACGGATCAAGGAAGGTCGGTTCATATTTGACTTTGCCGCATTGTTCCGCGCCTTCGGCAACCACATCGCGATACTGACCATCATTTTTATGGAAGCCGGTCACACCTACGAATCCGACAATAATTTTGTCATAAGCGGTCGGTGAGATATTGGTCAGGTCATAGCCGCGACCGCGGTTATCTTTAGAATCGTCCCCTTGCAGGCGACCATCATACTGAGACCAGTCGGTATAATAGCCAAATACCTTCGGCTTAGTGGTTGCTGCTTTATATTTGTTATAGACCGGCTTTGCGACACGCGCTGAAGTATAGCTATAGTTGCTAACTTCAGTTGCTGGGTTAAAACCATCAGCGGCGTTGCTGGTTTCGGTAAGAGTATCGCCTTTAATCAGTTTGCTGGTAGCCATTTTAAATTTCCTTTTAAGTTTAAAATTTATCGCAGTTCGTTCTGCGAGACCAATAATCCATGACTCACAAAGAATCGGCTAATCACAAAATCTCAGCAATTCATCAGCGTTAAAGAATTATTTTTATGATGTCTTATCAGGAAACATCAGCGTGACATCATTGGGCAAATGAGGTCCATCTCCCGGCCGGAGTGACAAAAAACAGACAGCATATTAAATATTATTTAGGTAGTAATTAATCGTCATTTAATTTACGTGAGATTATGTGACAAGAATCTCCTCAACAAATAACACTACAATAAAACAGATGACAAAAAATGGATTAAGCCATTTCTTGTGCAATATATTCATCGGCGACAATCAGGATGTGCAAATCTAAAGGACGACGTTATGAAAACATATCTCATCAATAACAACTGTATCTACAACGAACAGAAATATGAACTAAGAACAAGCTCAAATTCGCAGGTTATTCGAATGACGGCGATGCGTTCCAAATGTCTTAGCTTCATTATTGAAAACGCTCATCTGGAGATTATCGAACGACAGAAAATTACCAATGAGCTGTGGGGTAGCAGAAGTCATTTTGTGAATGATGCCAATCTAACGCAGATACTGTATTTAATCAGACGTGACCTGAAAACGCTGGGCATAAACGATCTTTTCATTACCATCCCGCGCCAGGGATTACAGGTCAACAAGGACATCACCATTGAGAAAGTCGAACCCAAAAAACCTAAAGTCAGGAAGCAGTTTTTCCGTAAAACGCTAGCGGCCCTGACCACCGTCTTTTCGGTCACGCTAGGTACAATGATGTACATGCATATTCATTAATTCAGGGAGAATAAAATGAATCCAATTATTGATGGAATCCTCGGACTGGAAGGCGGCTATAGCGCCAACCCGAAGGATAAAGGCGGTGAGACTAACTGGGGCATCACTGAAGCAACGGCGCGAGCGCACGGTTATCAAGGAAAGATGAGCGAACTTTCTCACAATGAAGCCTATGCGATGCTGGAAACGGATTACTGGATCAAACCCGGCTTTGAACAAGTATCGCAACTTTCCTGGGCGGTGGCATTTGAACTCTGCGATGCCGCCGTGAATATTGGTCCTCATCACCCTTGTACGTGGCTACAGCGCTGGCTTAACGTGATGAATCGCGAGCAGCAGTATTACCCGGATATAAAAGCAGATGGCAGCATCGGCCCGCAAACCTTACATGCGCTAAATTCCTATTTGTCGCGACGAGGTAAAGAAGGAGAAGCGGTGTTAGTGAAAGCACTCAACTGCAGCCAGGGAGCTTATTATCTTGATATCTGCGAAAATCGCCGGAAAAATGAGGAGTTTATTTACGGCTGGATTAAAAACCGAGTGACATAGTTGGTACGGCTGAATTTATAATAAAAGACTCATGGATGAGCCTTTTATTACCCGATGAAACTATTTGAGTTTCGTACCGCCAACCGCGTTTTTAACTTTCTCTCCGAGAATTTTTAATATGGGTCCAGCAAAAACACCGCCTAAACCGGCGGCTAACAGCACCATATTAAAGCTAAACCCTTTTTCGATAGCAATAGCGCTAAGGAGAAAACTGGTAAAGCAAGATATGACCACCTGCGTCAGGCAGGTCATAATCCCCTGATGTGATTCGCCATCTTCTTCTTTATTCCTGCGAAGAAGGAAACTGACGAAACCGCCCCAGGCGCCAATAGAGATAATGGTCAGAAGTATTTCCACTTCCAGTAGCACAACTTCCGTTGTTTCTAAATGATTAGGTATAGACATAATCGCTCCTGAATAACTAAAGTTTAAAAAAGATTCATCAGGAGTGTAAGTGGCAGAGTCGCGGAAAGGTAATCAAAGAACATCAAGACTAACCACATCATCTCAATGACGGTAAGGTGATGAAACTTACCGTCGGAATGATGACAGCGTATGCAACATGGAAACCGTTTCATTTATCGCTGATATATTTCTACTGTTTTTGTTCCATGAAGCATAAACCTGCACGGACTTAAACATTAATTCAGGTGGAGGTTGAATGAAATTTATATCGTATTTACGCTGATTTTTATAAAACAGCGCAAGTTTTAAAGGCAATAGCGCAATTAATGTGGTTCTTTCTACCATGCTAACCACTCCAGTGATGGAGTCGCTGCAATAGCCTATAGCTCGGGAACCACGGTAATAAACATCATCTTTAAATAATCCGTTATCAGTGATGATGGAAGGAGAGGAAATGCCGGGTTGATACATGGCATGGCGGGAAGAGTAGAACTGATGCAAAGAAAGCTGCGATAGTTCGCTGAATAAATGGCCTTTGGCGCAAATACAGACAAAGTTTCTAAAGCTATCAATAACTTGATTATCGAGTCCGGCCTCAACCAACGGTTCAGAACCGATCGATAAATCACATTGTGCCGTCAGTAAAAGCTCTTTAGCTTTATCGCGGCTAATGTTGCGGGACGAAAAATGGTTGATAACGCTCTGCTCGAAAAGCGCGCTACCGTACAGTTGGGAAAGGTAATAGCTTTCGATGAAGTCACTTCCAAGGATCGTAATCCGGGCATCATCGGCCTTGCTTGCAGTCTGAAAGGTATTATCGACAAGCGACATAGCCTGGCGAAAGCTATGGTGGATTTCGATCGCTTTCGCCGTTGGCAGTAAACCATCTTTGCTTCTGACAAACAGCTCTTGCTCATAGAAGTTTTGCAGACGTCTTAATGCCAGAGAGACCGCTGCGGGAGTGATGGCCAATTTTTTCGCCGCCTTCACGGCATTACCTGCCGAAATGACAGCGTCAAGAACCTTGATTAAATTATAATCAAAGCCCTTATTGGCACCTTTCGATCCCATCCACTGTCAGCCTCTTTTATCGAAAAAAGCAATATAGATAATACTCAAAATAAATCAAATCCGGACATGCTAAACAAAGTATAGCGTTTCTATTCAAGGCTGAGATTGGGACAGAAAAAAGCCTGAACAAGGATGTTCAGGCTTGTGCTAATAACGTGGATAAACGCAATTAACGCGTTAAATCATCAAAGAATTTTTTCACGCCATCGAAGAAGCTTTTGGAACGCGGGCTATTTTTTTCCCCCGTAGGGCCGCCAAAAGTTTCCTGCAACTCTTTAAGCAATTGCTTCTGCTTGTCGTTAAGACCCACCGGGGTTTCAACTACCACGCGACACAACAGGTCGCCCTGAGCGCCGCCACGTACTGACTTAACGCCCTTGCCGCGCATGCGGAACAGTTTGCCAGTCTGCGTTTCGCCAGGAACTTTCAGGTTAACGCGGCCATCCAGCGTCGGTACTTCAATCTCGCCGCCAAGCGCAGCCATGGTGAAGTTGATCGGTACTTCGCAGTACAGATTATTCCCCTCACGCTCGAAGATCGCGTGCTGTTTGACCTGAACCTGAACGTACAGATCGCCCGCCGGAGCACCATGCTCGCCCGCTTCGCCTTCGCCAGCCAGACGAATACGGTCGCCGGTATCGACGCCAGCCGGGATTTTCACCGACAAGGTTTTGGTTTTTTCAACGCGACCGTGACCGTGGCATTTATTGCACGGATCTTTAATCAGCGTACCGCGTCCCTGACAGTGTGGACAGGTTTGCTGAACGGCAAAAAAGCCCTGACGCATCTGGACCTGACCGGAACCGTGACAGGTTGGACAGGTCTGCGGCTGAGTTCCGGATTTGGCGCCGCTGCCGTGGCAGACATCGCACTCTTCCAGCGTCGGGATGCGGATTTCCTTGGTGACGCCACGGACCGCTTCTTCCAGCGTCAATTCCATGTTGTAACGCAGATCTGCGCCGCGCGCCGCGCGCTGACGACCACGGCCACCGCCGAAGATATCGCCGAACACATCGCCAAAGATATCGCTGAAATCCGCGCCGCCGCCAAAGCCGCCACCGAAACCGCCGCCGCCCATGCCGCCTTGTTCAAACGCGGCGTGGCCGTACTGATCGTAGGCTGCACGCTTCTGGGCATCAGTCAGGACTTCATACGCTTCTTTGATTTCTTTAAATTTGGCTTCGGCCTCTTTGTCACCCTGGTTACGGTCCGGATGGTATTTCATGGCCAGGCGCTTGTACGCCTTTTTGATTTCACGCTCTTCCGCTGTTTTGGAAACGCCTAAAATCTCGTAATAATCTTGCTTTGCCATTGGTGTTTTTCAGCCCCTTAACATGCGTGCACGGGCGGAGAGGAAACCTCTTCGCCCGTGCCAGTGTTTACCCGTTCAAAGGGCGATTATTTTTTATCTTTCACTTCTTCGAACTCAGCGTCGACAACATCGTCATCCTTCGCGCTGCTTTCTTGAGCGTCAGCGCCGCCAGCCTGCTGCTGAGCGTGCTGCTGCTGAGCGATTTCCATCAGCTTCTGGGAAGCCTGGGCCAGCGCCTGCATCTTCGCTTCGATGTCCGCTTTGTCTTCACCTTTCAGAGAAGTTTCCAGTGCGGTCAGCGCAGACTCGATTGCAGTTTTGTCGTCAGCCGGCAGTTTGTCGCCTGCTTCTTCAACCTGCTTACGGGTGCTGTGCAGCAGATGGTCGCCCTGGTTACGGGTCTGAACCAGCTCTTCGAACTTACGGTCAGATTCAGCGTTAGCTTCCGCTTCGCGAACCATTTTCTGAATTTCTTCTTCATTCAGACCGGAAGAAGCCTTGATGGTGATCTTCTGCTCTTTACCGCTGTTTTTATCTTTAGCGGAAACGTGCAGGATACCGTCAGCATCGATATCGAAGGTCACTTCGATCTGCGGCATACCGCGCGGTGCTGGGTTAATACCATCCAGGTTGAACTGACCCAGAGATTTGTTATCGGAAGCGCGTTTACGCTCACCCTGCAGCACATGGATGGTTACCGCGGACTGGTTGTCTTCCGCAGTAGAGAACACCTGGCTGTGCTTGGTCGGGATCGTGGTGTTTTTGCTGATGAGCGCGGTCATCACGCCGCCCATGGTTTCGATACCCAGCGACAGCGGGGTAACGTCCAGCAGCAGAACGTCTTTAACATCACCAGTCAGTACACCACCCTGAACGGCTGCGCCGATAGCTACAGCTTCATCCGGGTTAACGTCTTTACGCGGTTCTTTACCAAAGAACTCAGCAACTTTCTTCTGCACCATCGGCATACGAGTCTGACCACCAACGAGGATCACGTCGTTGATATCGGAAACGGACAGACCGGCATCCTGCAGGGCAACTTTCAGCGGCTCGATGGAACGGTTAACCAGATCTTCAACCAGGCTTTCCAGTTTCGCGCGAGTCACTTTGATGTTCATGTGTTTCGGACCGGTCGCGTCTGCGGTGATATACGGCAGGTTAACGTCGGTCTGTTGAGCGGAAGACAGCTCAATTTTCGCTTTTTCTGCGGCTTCTTTCAGACGCTGCATCGCCAGCGGGTCGTTGCGCAGGTCAATACCCTGCTCTTTCTTAAACTCGTCAACGAGGTAGTTGATCAGACGAGTATCGAAGTCTTCACCACCCAGGTGGGTATCACCGTTGGTTGCCAGAACTTCGAAGGTTTTTTCGCCGTCAACTTCGTCGATTTCAATAATAGAGATATCGAAGGTACCACCACCGAGGTCGTATACCGCGATAGTGCGGTTGCCGACTTCTTTATCCAGACCGTAAGCCAGCGCAGCGGCAGTCGGTTCGTTGATGATACGTTTGACTTCCAGACCCGCGATACGACCGGCATCTTTGGTTGCCTGACGCTGAGCATCGTTGAAGTACGCAGGTACGGTGATAACAGCTTCAGTTACCGGCTCACCCAGATAATCTTCAGCGGTTTTCTTCATTTTTTTCAGCACTTCAGCAGAAATCTGCGGCGGCGCGGTTTTGGTGCCTTTCACATCAAGCCAGGCGTCGCCATTATCTGCGGCAACGATTTTGTACGGCATGATGGAAACGTCACGCTGAACTTCTTCATCCTGGAAGCGGCGACCAATCAGGCGTTTAATCGCAAACAGGGTGTTTTGCGGGTTTGTCACTGCCTGACGTTTAGCCGGCTGACCAACCAGAGTTTCACCATCCTGGGTATAGGCAATAATAGAAGGCGTGGTGCGATCGCCTTCGGCGTTCTCCAGCACGCGAGCGGTAGTGCCATCCATAATCGCTACACAAGAGTTGGTAGTACCCAGGTCGATACCAATAATTTTACCCATCTAAACGTCTCCACTAAAAATTCGATCAACATGTGGTTGTGAACCTGTAATAAGGGCGAAACGTGCGGTTTCAACTGCCCTGACATCATTTTTTTTCAGGTTCTTCACTGCGGTTGACTACAAGATGGGGTCGCCCTGGTTTTCATCAAGGGGCAGGCCAAAAAAAATTTTTCTGGCAAAACGCAGACGCGAGAGCAAACGACACGCCAGACGATAAAAATAGCCGGTATAACCCATACAAAAAATAAATAGTAAATAAGAACATATTCATTGGATATCGCACTCGTTCGCCGAAGAGTTGGCCATTATCGCCGCGAAAGGTAAATTGCTGAAAAATACCCCGCCAGATCATAGACAGCCTCTGCACGCCTCATTATTATGCCGCGCCCCACCGCAAGTGGCGGGGTAATGCTTCCCTTTCTAATCATTATTTTGAGGAATTATGGGCAACACTAAGTTGGCTAATCCGGCACCGCTGGGCCTTATGGGCTTTGGCATGACCACTATTCTGCTTAACCTGGCAAATAGCGGCCTTTTCGCATTCGATGTAGCTATCCTGGCGATGGGCATTTTTTACGGCGGCATTGCGCAAATTTTTGCCGGCCTGCTCGAGTATAAAAAAGGCAACACCTTTGGTTTAACCGCTTTTACGTCCTACGGCTCCTTCTGGCTGACGTTGGTCGCGATCCTTCTGATGCCGAAAATGGGCCTGGCTGATGCGCCGAACGCGCACTTCCTGGGCATGTATCTCGGCCTGTGGGGTATCTTTACGTTGTTCATGTTCTTCGGCACGCTGAAAGCCGCGCGCATGCTGCAGTTCGTCTTCCTTAGCCTGACGGTACTGTTCGCGCTGCTGGCGATTGGTCACCTGGTCGATAACGAAGGCATTGTTAAAATTGCCGGTTGGGTCGGCCTGGTATGCGGCGCGAGCGCTATTTACCTGGCGATGGGAGAAGTGTTGAACGAGCAGTTCGGCCGCACCGTTCTGCCGATTGGCGAGCCACGCTAATGGCCTGCCGCCGCCCGCAAACCGGGCGGCGGCGTTAAATTTAACGCTGCAGTTCTCCTTGCGGTAAAACCGCCTGCGTCGTCAACCCCTGACGCAGCCAGATACCTAACCCCAGCCCCATCAGCGACAGCGCCAGTACGTACCAGGCCGGCGCCATCGGCGAAACCCCCATCAGCATCGTAACGGCGATCGGCGTCAGACCGCCGAAAATGGCGTACGACAGGTTGTAGGAAAATGAGATGCCGGTAAAACGCACTTCCGCCGGGAAAGCGCGCACCATTACGTAAGGTACCGCCCCCACCACGCCGACGCACAGCCCCACCGTCCCATACAGCAGAAACAGCCGTTGCGGGCTGGCGCCGGAAAGGTGGTAAAAGGCCCAACTGGCGACCGCCAACAACAGGCTACCGACGATAAAAGTGCGGCTGGCGCCGAAACGGTCTGCCGCCAGACCGGCGAGTAGACAGCCGATGCACAGCATAATCGTGGCGATGCTATTGGCCTGCAGGGTAATAGCCGGCGCAAAGCCATAATGTTTTTGCAGCCAGACCGGCGACATCAGGATCACCACCACCACGCCGGCGGACAGCAGCCAGGTGAGCAGCATCGAAACGATGACGGCCTTCTGGTGCTTAAGCGCCACCGCCTTCACCGGCAACTCCTGCGCCAGCGCTTTGCGCTTCTGCATCTCCAGAAATATCGGCGTTTCCTGCAGCCAACGACGCAGGTACATCGCCACCAGGCCAAAAACGCCGCCCAGCAGGAAAGGAATACGCCAGCCGCCGTCGTGGATACCTTGCGGCGTCATGCTGGTGTTGATAAGCGTCGCCACCACCGACCCCAACAGGATACCGACGGTCAATCCCGCGGTCAGGGTGCCGCAGGCGATACCGATGCGTTTTTCCGGGACATGTTCGGCCACGAAGACCCAGGCGCCCGGCACTTCTCCGCCAATCGCCGCCCCTTGTAAAATACGCATGAGCAGTAATAGCAGCGGCGCAACGATGCCCATCGAGGCATAAGTCGGCAGCAGACCGATCGCCAGCGTCGGCAGCGCCATGAGCAGAATGCTGAGGGTGAACATTTTTTTGCGACCGACCAGGTCGCCAAAGTGGGCCATGATAATGCCGCCAAGAGGGCGCGCCAGATAACCTGCGGCGAAAATACCGAAGGTCTGTACCTGACGTAGCCATTCCGGAATATCGGCCGGGAAGAACAGTTCGCCGACGACGGCGGCGAAGAAGACAAAGATAATGAAGTCATAAAACTCCAGCGCCCCGCCGAGGGCGGCCAGCGTCAGAGTTTTATAATCCTGTCGATTCAGTGCTCGGGTGTGTTGTGACATAACTGGCGCTTCGTCCGCAGTAATATTACGCAATGTGTAAAGTAAAAAACACTATACCGTAAATAAAACAGCACACCACCGGCGATGCAGGTTATATCAGCAATGCATTAAATTCAGGATAAAGTTTCACGTCGTGCACTTTTCGGGCGAAAAGCTGCTACAACGCTCGCTTCCGTCTCCACATACGGCCCCTCAAGCAACTGTACACAATAAGGTACACTTGCAAAGACACCATGCACCAGCACCTTACCGTCCGCGTCTTTGACTCCTTCGAGAGTCTCCTGAATCGCTTTCGGCTGGCCAGGCAGGTTGAGGATCAGCGCCTGCTTGCGGATGACGCCAACCTGCCGGGAGAGGATAGCCGTCGGCACAAAGTGTAGGCTAACCTGGCGCATTTGCTCGCCGAAACCGGGCATGACGCGATCGGCAATCGCTAAAGTTGCGTCCGGCGTCACATCACGGCGCGCCGGGCCGGTGCCGCCGGTGGTCAACACCAGATGACAGCCCATCTCGTCAACCAGCTCGCACAGCGTTTGTTCAATGATGGGCTGTTCATCAGGGATCAGGCGAGTCTGCAGTTCAAAGGGCGTTGTCAGCGCACGCGCCAGCCACTCTTCCAACGCAGGAATACCTTTGTCCTGGTAAACGCCGCTGGAGGCGCGGTCAGAAATAGAAACTAAGCCGATGCGTAATTTATTCATATTCATTCCGTTCAAATAGTGCAATTAAGCGGAATGATACACGCTGGAGAGAATTACAGACAGGATTCAAAAGAAGTAGCGTGACCGGTAGCCCGGTCACGCTGGGATGATTACAGCAGGTCGCCGATCATTTTTTCCAGTTTTTCCTGGTCGATGGCAAACTTACGGATACCTTCCGCCAGTTTGTCTACCGCCATCGGATCCTGGTTGTGCTGCCACAGGAACTGAGATTCAGTAATGCGTTCCGGACGCGCTTTCACTTCGCCGCTGAACGCCAGTTTACGCTCGACAGCGCCTTCGCTTTCCGCCAGCTCTTTCAGCAGCGTAGGGGCGATGGTCAGACGGTCGCAACCGGCCAGCTCAAGGATTTCGCCAACGTTACGGAAGCTTGCGCCCATCACGACGGTTTCATAGCCGTGCTGCTTGTAGTACTCGTAGATTTCGCTAACGGAAACCACGCCCGGATCTTCTGCCGGCGCGTACTCTTTCTTATCCGTGTTCGCTTTGTACCAGTCGAGGATACGGCCAACGAACGGAGAAATCAGGAAGACGCCCGCTTCGGCGCAAGCGCGAGCCTGAGCGAAGGAGAACAGCAGGGTCAGGTTACAGTTGATGCCTTCTTTTTCCAGCTGCTCAGCGGCGCGAATGCCCTGCCAGGTCGAAGCCAGTTTGATCAGGATACGATCGTTGCCGATACCGGCATCGTTATACAGTTTGATCAGGCGTTTCGCTTTCGCGATAGAGGCGTCGGTGTCGTAGGACAGACGGGCGTCAACTTCAGTAGAAATACGGCCCGGGATCAGTTTAAGGATTTCGAGACCGATGTTCACCGCCAGTTTGTCGGAAGCATCGATAATCTGCTGCGCGCGATCGCTGCTCTGGCCGCGAGCCCAGGCAACAGCATCGTCAATCAGCTTACGGTACTCAGGGATCTGAGCCGCGCCGAGGATCAAAGAAGGGTTGGTGGTGGCATCCTGAGGCTGATACAGCTTCATTGCCGCGATATCTCCGGTGTCAGCTACGACAGTGGTGTACTGACGCAGAGAAGTCAATTTATCCGTCATGATAGTGTTTCTCTTAAACAGCAGTTAAGGGGATGTAACCGGTCTGCCAAGATGATAACACGCCATAGGGTCAGCGCAACCGCCGACAATGCAAGAGCGCAGAGTGTGATAAACTCGACATATTAATTATCTGAATGCTAAAGGATTGTCACCGGAGTGGTAGCGCTTACACCGCGCGCCGGCATGGACAAGAGGACGTTTAATGCCTGATTTTCTCTCGTTTATCAATGAAATACTCTGGGGCTCGGTAATGATTTACCTGTTACTGGGCGCCGGTATTTGGTTCACCTGGCGAACGGAGTTTATTCAGTTCCGTTATATTCGCCAGTTTGGCAAAAGTCTTAAAAAAAGCCTTCGCCCGCAGCCCGGCGGATTAACGTCTTTTCAGGCGCTGTGCACCAGCCTGGCGGCTCGCGTCGGCAGCGGTAATCTGGCGGGCGTGGCGTTAGCGATTGCCGCCGGCGGCCCAGGTGCCGTGTTCTGGATGTGGGTCTCCGCACTACTCGGCATGGCCAGTAGCTTCGCCGAATGTTCTCTTGCCCAACTGTACAAAGAGCGCGATGGCGAAGGCCAGTTTCGCGGCGGCCCGGCATGGTATATGGCCCGCGGCCTCGAGATGCGCTGGATGGGCGTGGTCTTCTCGATTCTGCTCCTGCTGGCCTACGGGGTGATTTTTAATACCGTGCAGGCCAACTCGGTGGCGCACGCCATGGCCTATGCCTTCGATTTGCCGATGGTCGCCGTCGGCGCCGCGCTGGCTGCCGCAACACTGTTGATTATCGTCCGCGGATTACGCGGCGTGGCGCGATTGATGCAGTGGTTTGTGCCGCTTATGGCTCTGATATGGGTCGGCGCCAGCCTGTTGATTGGCCTCTGGCACTTCGCCGCCCTGCCGGCGGTTTTTGAAACCATCTTCCGCTGCGCTTTTGGCTGGCAGGAAGCGGCGGCGGGCGCGGTGGGTTATACCATCAGCCAGGCGCTTACCGGCGGTTTCCAGCGCGGGATGTTTTCCAACGAAGCAGGCATGGGTTCAACGCCAAATGCTGCCGCTGCCGCTGCATCATGGCCTCCGCATCCCGCGGCGCAGGGCATCGTACAGATGATTGGCGTCTTTATTGATACCATTGTTATCTGTACCGCCAGCGCGGTCATTATCATGCTGGCGCCGCGCGAAAACCGCGACAGTGCGGTCAGCGGTATTCAAACCATGCAGCACGCGATGGGCGATCTTATTGGCAGTTGGGGGCCGGGATTGGTGGCTGCTGTGCTACTGTTCTTCGCTTTCAGTTCGATTGTCGCCAATTATATTTATGCCGAAAACAATCTGATCTTCCTGCGTCTCAATAAGCCGCTACATATCTGGACGCTCCGGGTTATCACCGTGTTGATGGTACTGACAGGCACCCTGGTGAGTCTTCCGGTGGTCTGGCAACTGGCGGATATTATTATGGCGCTAATGGCGATCACCAACTTAACGGCGATTTTGCTGCTGTCGCCAACGGTTCGGATCCTCGCCAGCGATTATCTGCGCCAGCGCAAACTCGGCGTGCAACCGGTCTTCGACCCCGCTCGCTATCCGGAAATTCAGCAACATCTGGCACCCGGCGCCTGGGATGAGATACCGCGTGAATAGCGCGGTAATCGCAGCAATCGATCCCATCGTACTCTTTTTTTGTTAAAATTCGTCGAAATTCCCTGCAAGGACTGGATATGCTGATTCTGATTTCACCTGCTAAAACGCTCGATTATCAAAGCCCGCTGGCAACGACGCGCTATACCCAGCCCGAACTCCTGGAGCATTCTCAACAGCTTATCGGTATCGCCCGTAAGCTGACAGCGCCGCAAATCGGTAAGCTGATGAGCATCAGCGATAAGCTGGCCGATCTCAACGCCACCCGTTTTCACGACTGGCATCCGGACTTTACCCCGCAGAATGCCCGTCAGGCGATACTGGCGTTCAAAGGCGACGTTTATACCGGTCTGCAGGCCGAAACCTTTAGCGAAGCGGATTTCGATTTTGCCCAGCAGCATCTGCGCATGCTTTCCGGCCTTTACGGCGTATTACGCCCGTTGGATCTGATGCAGCCCTACCGTCTGGAGATGGGTATTAAGCTTGAAAATCCGCAGGGCAAAGATTTGTATCATTTCTGGGGCGATATCATCACCGATAAGCTCAATCAGGCGCTGCAGGCCCAGGGCGACGATATCGTCATCAACCTGGCATCCGATGAGTATTTTAAATCGGTCAAACCGAAAAAATTGCAGGGACAGTTGATTAAGCCAGTATTCCTCGATGAGAAAAACGGTAAATTCAAGGTGATCAGCTTCTATGCCAAAAAAGCGCGCGGTCTGATGAGCCGCTACATCATTGAAAACCGTTTAACCCGTCCGGAACAGCTGCAGGCGTTTAATAGCGAAGGCTATTTCTTTGATGGGGAAGCTTCGGAGAAAGGCGAACTGGTGTTTAAGCGCCACGAGCAGTAAAAACGACGACACCCCTGTCCGGTAAGCGACAGGGGTGTTTTCAGTCTTAATTAGCCCATCATCAGCTTACGCAGCGCGGCGAAATCAGCCGGCAGATTATGCGACAGCAGCGGCAGGTCGGCGCGGTCAGCCAGTTCTTTCGGCAGCGGCAGCGTCTCCTGCAGAATCTCTTCTACGCTCTCTTTGAATTTCGCCGGATGCGCGGTACCGAGGAATAACCCGTACTCGCCCGGTTGCAATTGGTCGCGCAGCGCGCGATAAGCAATCGCCGCATGCGGTTCAGAGGTGTAGCCGATGGACTTCAGTTCACGCATGGTTGCTTTGGTGGTTTCATCATCAACCGCGGCGTATCCCAGCTCATTAAGACGCCAGATTTTGCGGCGGAACAGCTCTTCCACGCGCGGCCAGTTGTTCGGTTGGCTGACGTCCATGGCGTTAGACAGGGTCGCCTGCGTCGCCTTCGGCGCCCAGTTGCCATCCTGCAGGAAGCGCGGCACGGTATCGTTGGCGTTGGTAGCGGCAATAAAACGCTTAATCGGCAGCCCCAGCGATTTCGCCAGCAGGCCGGCGGTGAGATCGCCGAAGTTGCCGCTTGGCACCGACACCACCAGCTGGTTACGGGCCTCCTGCGGCAGCTGCGCGACCGCCTCGAAGTAGTAGCAGATCTGCGCCAGCAGACGACTGATATTAATAGAGTTGGCGGAGTTGAGGCCAATCGCGACCTTCAGCTCTTCATCGTCAAACGCCTGCTTAACCAGCGCCTGACAGGCGTCGAAATCACCGTCAATCGCCACGGTTTCGATGTTGCCGCCCAGGGTGCAGAACAGCTTCTCCTGCAGCGGGCTAATCTTACCGCGCGGATAGAGGATAACTACCTTGACGTTCGGCAGGCCGTAGAAGGCATGCGCCACGGCCGCGCCGGTGTCGCCGGAGGTCGCGGTCAGGATCGTCACCGGCTTATCGCCTGCGATATGCGTCAGCATCTGGGCCATAAAACGGCCGCCAAAATCTTTAAACGCCAGGGTCGGGCCGTGGAACAGCTCCAGGCAGCCGACATCATCCTGTACTTGAGTGACCGGCGCCGGGAAGGCGAACGCCGAAGCTACGCGGGCCTGCAGTTCATTCTGCGGGATCTCATCGCCAATAAAGGCCGACAGGATTTTCGCGCTGCGGGTCACGAAATCCTGCTCCAGCATTTCGTCGATTTCGGTCAGATTGAATTCCGGCAAATCGTGCGGAAAAAACAGCCCCTGTTGTTTGCCAAGCCCTTGCGTCACGGCCTGCGCAAAGCTGACCTGTTCGTTATGATCTTTTAAGTTATACAGTTTCATCACTTATCCCACTACTCGAGCGCCCGCCGTGTCCAGCCGGCAAATATGAACGAAGCCTTCCTGATTTTGCAGATAATGCGCGGCCAGCCAGTCGGCGACGCGCTGCGCGGTGTCCGGTTTATCGCACAACGCGAACAGCGTCGGGCCGGAGCCGGAAATACCACAAGCCTGCGCGCCGATTTCCATCGCCGCCTGACGCGCTTCGCTGAAGCCCGGCAGCAGTTTGGTGCGGTACGGTTCGGCAATAACATCTTTCATTAACTTTGCCGCCAACTGCGGCTGACGGCTATAGCAGGCGTGAATAAAACCTGCCAGATGGCGACCATGGGCGATGCAATCCTGACGGCGATACTGTGCCGGAAGAATCGCGCGCGCTTCGGCGGTAGAGACCTTAATGCCCGGATAGGCCAGCACCCACAACCATTCATCAAAACCCGGGATCTGCTGGCTGATGATGCCTTGCTCTTCAATCATCAACTGCATACCGCCAAGATAGCACGGCGCCACGTTATCATAGTGAACGCTGCCGGAGATGCGCCCTTCCATCTCGCCCATCAACGCCAGCATCCGGTTTTCATTCAGCGGCTTGCCGCAGTGTTCGTTCATCGCCACCAGCGCGGCGACCACCGAACAGGCGCTGGAGCCAAGGCCCGAGCCAATCGGCATATTCTTTTCCAGGGTCATCGCCACCGGAACCGTTTTACCGATCTCGCGGCAAAAGGCTTCCCAGCATTGATAGACGATATTTTCCTGCGGCGCCGACGGTAATTTGCCGGCGAAGCGGCCTACGTTACGCAGGCTAAACTCCGCCGCTGCCTCTACCGAGACGTTATCCCCCAGCAACGTGCCGTCGACCGGCGTCACCGCGGCCCCCAGCACATCAAACCCGACGCTCATATTGGCACTGGAAGCCGGGGCGTATACTTTGACCATCTTAAACTCCTAACTTCCATGACAGGGTACGCAGCAGGTCGGCGAACACGCCAGCCGCGGTTACGTCGTTACCCGCGCCATAGCCGCGCAGCACCAGCGGCAGCGGCTGATAATAGTGGCTGTAAAACGCCAGCGCGTTCTCGCCGTTCTTCACCTTATACAGCGGATCGTTACCGTCCACTTCGGCGATTTTCACCCGGCAGACGCCATCTTCTTCAATATTGCCAACGTAACGTAAGACTTTACCCTCGTCGCGCGCTTTAGCAACCCGCGCGGCGAATTGATCGTCAAGCGTCGGCAGGCGCGCCATAAAGCTATCGACATCGCCGCTGGCATCAAAATCGGCAGGCAGCGCAGGCTCAACGATAATATCCGAGAGCTCCAGCTCGCGCCCGGTTTCGCGGGCAAGGATCAGCAGCTTGCGCGCCACATCCACGCCGGAAAGATCGTCGCGCGGATCCGGTTCGGTATAGCCCATCTCACGCGCCAGTTTAGTGGCTTCGGAGAGGCTCATCCCTTCATCCAGCTTACCAAAAATGAATGAAAGCGAGCCAGACAGGATCCCGGAGAAGTGCAGCAGTTCATCGCCGGCATTCAGCAGGTTCTGCAGGTTTTCAATGACCGGAAGACCCGCGCCGACGTTGGTGTCGTAGAGGAATTTGCGCCGCGAGCTGCTGGCGGCGTGGCGTAACTGGTGATAGTAATCCAGTGAAGAGGTGTTGGCCTTTTTATTCGGCGTCACCACGTGGAAACCTTCACGCAGGAAGTCAGCGTACTGGTCGGCTACCGCCTGGCTGGAGGTACAGTCAACGATAACCGGGTTCAGCAGGTGATACTCCTTCACCAGGCGGATTAAACGGCCCAGATTAAAGGGTTCTTTCGCTTCCGCGAGTTCGCCACGCCAGTTTTCCAGATTCAAACCATGGACGTTGGTCAGCAGCGCCTGCGAATTGGCGACGCCGCATACGCGCAGATCGATATGCTTGCCCTTCAACCAGCTCTGCTGGCGTTTAATCTGTTCGATTAACGCGCCGCCGACGCCGCCGACGCCAATCACGAAGACTTCAATAACCTGGTCGGTGTTAAACAGCATCTGATGCGTCACGCGCACGCCAGTGGTCGCATCGTCATTGCTGACGACCACCGAAATTGAGCGCTCGGAAGAGCCCTGGGCAATCGCCACGATATTAATATTGGCGCGCGCCAGCGCGGCGAAGAATTTCGCCGAGATACCGCGCAGCGTACGCATCCCATCACCCACGACGGAGATGATCGCCAGCCGCTCCATGATTGACAACGGCTCCAGCAGACCTTCTTTCAATTCGAGATAAAATTCATCTTCCATCACCCGCTTCGCGCGAGCGCAGTCGCTTTGCGGCACGCAGAAGCTGATGCTGTATTCCGAAGAGGATTGGGTAATCAGCACCACAGAGATACCGGCGCGGGACATGGTGGCAAAGACGCGCGCCGCCATGCCAACCATGCCCTTCATTCCTGGCCCGGAAACGTTGAACATCGCCATATTGTTGAGATTCGAGATCCCTTTTACCGGCAGGCCGTCTTCATCAAGGCTGGCGCCGATAAGCGTTCCCGGCGCCTGCGGATTACCGGTATTTTTAATCAGGCATGGGATCTGGAACTGGGCGATGGGCGCGATGGTGCGCGGGTGCAGCACCTTAGCGCCAAAATAGGAAAGCTCCATCGCTTCCTGATAAGACATGGATTTCAACAGGCGCGCATCCGGTACCTGACGCGGATCGCAGGTATAAACGCCATCGACGTCGGTCCAGATTTCGCAGCAGTCAGCGCGCATACAGGCGGCCAGCACAGCTGCGGAATAGTCAGAGCCATTACGCCCCAGCACCACCAGTTCACCCTTTTCATTGCCGGCGGTAAAACCGGCCATCAGCACCATGTGGTCTGCCGGGATTTGGCTGGCGGCGATACGGCGAGTGGATTCAGTAATATCGACAGTGGATTCAAGGTAGTGGCCGACGGCCAGCAGTTTTTCGACCGGGTTAATCACGCTGACTTTATGACCGCGCGCTTCCAGCAACGCCGCCATGATAGCGATAGAGAGCTTTTCACCGCGACAGATCAACGAGGCGTTAACGCCGTCCGGGCACTGGCCCAGCAGACTGATACCGTGCAGGACGTGTTTAATCTGCGCAAATTCCTGATCAACGAAGGTTTTCAGCTGTGCGAGCGGGAAGCCTGGCTGCATGTCGGCCAGTCCCTGCAGCAGGTCGGCAAAGATGCGTTCGGCGTCGGCGATATTGGTCAGAGCGTCCTGGCCGCTGATAGTTTTTTCAATCATCGCGACCAGATGGTTAGTAATTTTCGCCGGGGCAGACAGCACGGTCGCAACCTGCCCCTGCCTGGCATTGCTCTCCAGAATATCGGCAACTCGCAGAAAGCGTTCTGCATTTGCCACTGATGTACCGCCGAACTTCAACACTCGCATGGTTCTTACCCCTTGATCTCTTGTCAAAAAAAAAGCCCGCACTGTTCAGGTGCGGGCTTTTTTCTGTTGTTTCCTGTACGCGTCAGCCCGCACCGTTACCTGTGGTAATGGTGGTGGTGATAATGGTGGTAATCATGCCGATGCGATTCATGGATGTTGTGTACTCTGTATTTTTATCTGTCTTGTGTCCTGCCTATATTGGTTAAAGTATCTGCCTGCTTAAGTCAACGAATTTCTAAATTGGCGACTTTTCAACCAACACCATCATTCCGCCACAGCACCCCGATATTTCCGCCGCATTACCAGACTGTTGCTATTGCAATCAGTACACAAAACTATAAAAAAAACTTATTCCGGTATTTTATTCCGGGAGACTTTTTTCAATATCATGCAACAAACGATGCAGCATGGCGGTGTCGCGCTGCTGTAACAGCCCGATTCGCTGTTGTAGCCAGTCGGCCAGTTTCATGTCGTCATCGACCCCCAACCGTCCAAGTAGTGAAAGCGCCCGCTGACGAAGCGCCTGCAATTGTTTTTCGTCGGTTTCAGGCTGCTGAACCGCAGTCTGCTGCTGCAGTGAGCTCAGCTGATAGCAATACACCATCACCGATTGCCCAAGATTCAAGGAGGGATAATCGGCGACCATCGGCACGCCGGTAAGCACATCGGCCAGCGCCAGTTCATCGTTAGTTAATCCGGAATCTTCACGGCCAAAGACCAGCGCCGTATGTTTCATCCATTGTGCTTTTTCTTCCAGCAGCGGTAGCAACTGCTGCGGCGTGGCGTAGTAGTGAAAACGCGCGCGACTGCGGGCGGTAGTGGCGACGGTAAAGTCGACATCGTGCAGGGCCTGCTCAAGCGTCGGGTAGGTTTTTATATTATCTAAAATATCTCCCGAACCATGCGCCACCCAGCGCGCGGCGGGCTGCTGATGCGCTTCGCTATCGACAATCCGCAATTCGCTGAATCCCATGGTTTTCATCGCTCGCGCCGCCGCGCCCACGTTCTCCGCCCTGGCGGGCGCCACCAAAATAATTGATAAACGCATTGTGCTTCTCTTTATCCTCTTACGCGGCGCGACTCTGCGGTCTCCCCCATTTTACGCGGCGAAAATTTACAAATTTGCAACAAAAATCACTAAAAATGGGCTTTCTTACTCTTAAAAAAAACTAAACTGTTCACATTGGACACCAATACGGAGTATGTTAACAGAACGCATTTATCCATATGTTTGGCAATGATATTTCAGTTTTCATTTGCCCACAGGCTTAGGATTCACTGCATTTATTAATTCATAGTTGCAACTAATTGAGCTGTGTAAGAAATGTGACGATAAGTCGCAAATCGATGCAATGATTTCACAAGACTGTTAACGTGCTACAATTGAACTTGATATATGTCAACGAAGCGTAGTTTTATTGGGTGTTCGGCCTCTCTTAGCCTGTTATGTTGCTGTTAAAATGGTTAGGATGACAGCCGTTTTTGACACCGTCGGGTCCAGAGGGAAAGTACCCACGACCAAGCTAATGATGTTGTTGACGTTGATGGAAAGTGCATCAAGAACGCAATTACGTACTTTAGTCATGTTACGCCGGACATGTTAATTTGTGGCATGTACCAGGCAGGTCAGGGACTTTGGTACTTCCTGTTTCGATTTAGTTGGCAATTTAGGTAGCAAACATGCAGACCCCGCACATTCTTATCGTTGAAGACGAGTTGGTAACACGCAACACGTTAAAAAGTATTTTCGAAGCAGAAGGTTATGATGTATTCGAAGCGACCGATGGCGCGGAAATGCATCAGATCCTGTCTGAAAATGATATCAACCTGGTGATCATGGATATCAACCTGCCAGGTAAAAATGGTCTTCTGCTGGCGCGTGAACTGCGTGAGCAGGCTGACGTCGCGCTGATGTTCCTTACCGGCCGCGACAACGAAGTTGATAAAATTCTTGGCCTCGAAATCGGCGCCGATGACTATATCACTAAACCGTTTAACCCGCGTGAACTGACTATCCGCGCGCGTAACCTGCTCTCCCGTACCATGAACCTCGGTACCGTGAGCGAAGAGCGTCGCAGCGTTGAGAGCTACAAGTTCAACGGTTGGGAACTGGATATCAACAGCCGTTCGTTGGTGAGCCCAAACGGCGAGCAGTATAAGCTGCCGCGCAGTGAATTCCGCGCGATGCTGCACTTCTGCGAAAACCCGGGCAAAATCCAGTCACGCGCAGAGCTGCTGAAGAAAATGACCGGTCGCGAGCTGAAGCCGCATGACCGTACCGTGGACGTGACCATTCGTCGCATTCGTAAGCATTTCGAATCCACGCCGGATACCCCGGAAATCATCGCCACTATTCACGGTGAAGGTTACCGCTTCTGTGGCGATCTGCAGGAATAACTTCGGTTATGCCGCAGCTATAATGCAAAAACAGCGCCTTCTGGCGCTGTTTTTTTATCTCTCTTTTACTTCCAGATACGTAACGTGTCTTCATCCTTACTTTGCGGTTTTTGCGGATTGCTTTGCGGTAGTGACAAGGCGTACCAGTCCACGCGGCGGGTCAGGAACATCAACGCGCACAGCGCCAACAGTAGAACCCCGGTGCCGAGCAGCAACGCGCTATCCTCAGAACGCAACAGTAACCACATCACGCCATCCAGCAGCAGTAGCACTGCAACAAATAACAGACTATTACGCCACCCTTTCAGTACCGCCTGTAAATAAACGCCGTTTATCACCGCGCCAATCAGGCTGGCAACGACCCAGGCAGGCGTAAACCCAACATGTTCCGAGAGCGCCAGCAACACCAGGTAGAACATCACCAGCGATAACCCCACCAGCAGATACTGCATTGGATGCAGACGGCGATGCGTCAGGCTCTCGAAAACGAAGAAGGCCATAAAAGTTAGCGCGATTAACAGGATGGCGTATTTAGTCGCCCGGTCGGTGAGCTGATATTGATCGGCCTGCGACATCACGTCCACGCTGAAGGCGGGTAAACGCGGCCATTCAATATCGGTATCATCGTTGAAATAGCTGCCCATATTGTTGGCGAACCAGCTGCTTTGCCAGTGCGCGCTATAACCCGAGGCGCTCACTTCGCGCTTTGTAGGCAGGAAGTTGCCCAGGAATCCCGGATGCGGCCAGTTACTGGTTAGCCGCAGCTCGCTGTTGCGGCCCAACGGTACGACAGAGAAGTCGCCGGTACCATTAAGATCGAGGGTAAAAGCAATCTCCAGCGGTTTGTTGTCTGCGGTTAATACCGGCATCGGCATATGAATGCCCATACCGCCGCCGTTCAATCCCAGCCCCGGTTCAACGACCAGTGCCGTACCGTTAATGACCGGCGCGTTGATGGCGCCGATGCCGCGGGCATCGCTCACGCTGAGAACTAAAAACGGCTTTCCTAACGTGGTATTCGCTTTTTTCAGCTCCGTCAGCCGCGTAGGATCATACTGCGCCTTAATTTGCAGGGTGTTATGCCAGATCTGCCCACTGTAAATGCCGACTTTTCTCGACTCCACATTTTGCGCGCCGCTGACCGCCAGCGATTCCGGTAGCCAGTAGTAGATCCAGCGACGCTGATATTCGACCTCTTTTTGGTTCTCCATTCGGGTCAGCGTCTCGGTTACCGGGATGGCGATCAGCGGCCCGGCCAGCTTTTGTGAACCGCTGGTGCTGTGCTCTATCGCATCCACAACATCGCTACGATAGTCCGCCCGCTCGACAATAAGCGCTCTGACCATCATCAGCGGCACGGACAACAGCAAAATACAGCCCAACAACGTACTAATTTTCCAGAACAACGGTGATTTCATCATAGCCTTCTCCCAATCGTGATGGGCTCACTGTAAGGGGGCTATGTGCAGTGTGTTTGAAGTTATGTGAAGGGACGGTGAAGATGTAGCGTCGCGACCACGCCGCCTTCAGGGCGATTGTGCAAACTAATATCGCCCTGATGTAGACGCGCGACTTCACGAACAAACGCCAGGCCAAGACCACTGCTTTTATGGCCGTCATCCCGCGGCAGCGAGTAAAAGCGTTCAAAGATGCGCTCCAGCGCAAAATCAGGAATTCCGCTACCGTTATCCGTGACGCTCAACCACGCCTCTTCATTACGCATCTCTACCGCCAGGGAAATTTCACCGCCGTACGGGGTAAAGTCAATCGCATTGTCGATAAGATTGCCCAGCGCCTGCCCCAGTAGTTCGCTATCGCCATTCACCGTTACCCCGCTCTCCTGCCAGCGTAAGGTGATGGCCTTCGCCGTCAGCGCAATGTCGCGGTCTTCCGCCAGACGTTGGAAAAGCGCATCAACCGAAACCAACTGCGGCGTTATCTCCAGACGATTTTCCAGCCGCGCCTGCTGCAGCAGTTTTTCCACCAGCAGTTGCATGCGCGTATTCTGCGCAAGAATATTGGCGGTGAAACGCGCGGCGATCTCGGGCGGCGGCGCCTCGCTCAGGATCTCCGCCGCGCCGCGAATGGCCGCCAGAGGGCTTTTGAGTTCATGCGTGAGATCGTAGACATAGTTTTCAATCGCGTTTTTGCCTTCAAGCTTCACGCGCATGCTCTCCAGCGCCTGCGCCAGCTTGCTTAGCTCGCGGCTGCCGACGTTCGGTAGAGGTAACGGACGCTCGGCGGTCACCGAATCAGCGTAACGAACCAGTTTGCCAATTGAGAAGTTAATCCACCAGACGATCCCGCCGCCGATCAGTAAAGCGATCCCCAACAACGCGCCGCCAGCCCACAGGATCCGCCGCTCGCTGCGTTTAATCACCGGCGTCATGGCCAGATTAGGTTTGCCGACGCTCACCACGCCGATGATACGGCCGTTATCCATTACCGGTGCGGCAATGTACATGACTGAGCTATTATCATCATCAGGATCGCTGCGCGTGCTGCGCGCGCCGTACTGGCCGCGTAGGGTCAGCCAGACGTCGTTCCAGCGCGAATAATCCTGGCCCACCGCCTGCCCGCTGGAGTCAAACACCACCTTTCCCTGAGCATCCGTCAGATAGACGCGATACTCATTGCGCATTTTCCTGATACCGCTGATATTGGCGTTGATGGGCTGCTGATTAAGCGACTGAAACGCCTGCGCCAACCGCCCTTGCTGCGGGTTTGCCGAAAGCAGGTCATCACGAGCCAGCGCCGCCAGTAGCGTTGCGGTATCGTTAAGCGTGCCTTCCGTTGCCCTACGCACGCCCGGTTTGACTTCCTGCACAAATATTGAGAGCACAAACCACGCGGCAATGGCGACAATCAAAAAATAACCCAGCAGCAGGCGCATCCCGATACGCATCAACAGCCTCCCAGGCTATAGCCCAAACCGCGATGCGTATTAATAGGGTTAACATTCGGATTCACCGCCCGCAGCTTGGCGCGCAGGGTCTTGATATGGGTATCGACGGTGCGATCGATACTCTCGTAGGCATCGCTCCATACCAGTTCCATCAGCTGCTGGCGGGAGAATACGCGACCGGGGGCGTTGATTAGGGTTTTCAGCAGCAGGAATTCGTAACGCGTCAGATTCAACGGTTGGCCAAACCAGCTTATCGCCATCGCCTGCTCATCCAGCAGGAACTCGCCAACGCGCACCACCGGCGAAGGAGCTGAAAATTTCTGTAGCCGACGCAGAACAGTACGCACCCGCGCGCAAACTTCGCGCGGCGAAAATGGTTTGGCGATGTAGTCATCAGCGCCAATTTCCAGTCCCAGCAGCTTATCAACCTCTTCGCTGCGTGCGGTCAGAAACAATAGCGGCAATGCCGGATGGCGCGCCAGCAGTCGTCGGCATAGTTCAAAGCCGCTAATATCGGGCAAACCAACGTCGAGGATCGCTAAATCCGGGATCTGATGCAGCGCCGCATCAAGCGCGGGCAACCCGCGTCCGAAAACGGTCACGTCGAATCCTTCCTGCTGCAGCATGTAAACAAGGGTATCGGCGATACTCTGTTCATCCTCAACTAACCAAATCCGTGGCTGTTGCATTGCGACTCCCGTTTATTTATTCCAGGGCATAATTGGCACGGCGCTGATGGCATTCTTCGGCGAGCCGTCGACCACTTTATCCGAATAGGTCAGATAGACCAGCGCATTACGTTTAGCGTCAAAGAAGCGAACGACCTGCAGTTTTTTGAACACCAGCGAGGTACGTTTCTGGAACACGACATCGCCCTGACTTTTGCCGTTTTTGATCTTGTCCGTCAGCTCAATCGGCCCGACCTGCTGACAGGAGATGGCGGCGTCTGAGGTATCCTCCGCCAGCCCCAACCCGCCTTTAATGCCGCCGGTTTTTGCCCGGCTGATATAGCAGGTGACGTTCTGTACATCGGGATCGTCGAAGGCTTCGACCACGATTTTGTGATCCGGCCCCAGCCATTTAAATACCGTATCGACGGAGCCGATTTGCTCGGCGTGCGCCAGTTGGCCCGCCGCCAGTAAGAACAACCCTGCTACTAACTTCTTGTATTTCATATTGTTACCATTTCTTAAAATTCCGCTGCGTGATAATCACAAACGCTGTGGAAAAGGTTTAAAGATCACAGCTTTACAAAATTACTAACGATATCCACCAGATAATCGCATTTAAAAGCAAAAAAAACACTGAATGCTAAAACATCAAAAAATGCTATTATCCGCTACCTTAATATAGGTACCTGAGTTTAAAGGATGGGGACATTTTATGGATCAAGCTGGGATTATTCGCGATCTCCTGAGCTGGCTGGAAGGTCACCTGGATCAGCCCCTCTCGTTGGATAATGTGGCGGCGAAGGCAGGTTATTCCAAGTGGCATTTGCAACGTATGTTTAAAGACGTCACGGGTCAAGCTATCGGTGCCTATATTCGCGCACGTCGTCTATCAAAATCCGCCGTTGCGCTACGCCTGACCGCACGTCCGATCCTCGACATCGCGCTACAGTACCGCTTCGATTCTCAGCAGACGTTTACCCGCGCCTTTAAAAAACAGTTTAACCTGACCCCCGCGCTCTATCGCCGTTCTGCGGACTGGAGCTCATTTGGGATGCGTCCACCGCTGCGCCTCGGTGAATTTACCATGCCGAAGCATGAGTTTGTCACCCTGAACACCACGCAACTGGTCGGCGTGACCCAAAGCTATACCTGTAAGCTGGAAGAGATTTCTGAATTCCGTAACCAGATGCGCGTTCAGTTCTGGCGCGAATTCCTCGGCAACGCGCCCAGCATTCCGCCGACGCTGTACGGCCTGCATGAACCGCGTCCAAGCCTGGAAAAAGATGACGAGCAGGAGGTCTTCTACACCACCGCACTGACGCCAGAGCTGGCGAACGGACACCTGCATAATTCCCATCCGGTGATTCTGGAAGGCGGCGAGTACGTGATGTTCACCTACGAAGGGTTAGGTACTGGGCTGCAGGAGTTTATTCTGACGGTGTACGGCACCTGTATGCCGATGCTCAACCTCACCCGCCGCAAGGGTCTGGATATTGAACGTTTCTATCCGGAAGATGATAACCGGAACCAGGCCACGCCAATTCAGCTGCGCTGCGAGTACCTGATTCCGATTCGTCGTTAACGCTGCAGTTCGTCCATCGCGGGGGCATCGAGATGCGAGACGTCCCCCGCGGTCTCCACCACCCATCCTGACGCCAGCCACGGGCTCTGCTGGTAATCAACGCGTGAAATCGAACAGTTGCGCAGGCGCAAACGACGCTCCGCATAAGCAGGCAGTCCGAGGATCGTACTCACCAGACAGCCCAGCGCCATCCCATGACTCACCAGCAGCGGCCGGCTCCCTGGCGGTAACTCCAGACAAGACGATAGCGCCGCGCGCATACGCTCGCTCAGCTCCTGCATGGATTCGCCCTGCGGAATGCGGCCATCCGGCGTACCGTTGACCAGCTGACGGCGCCAGCCCTCCTCTTCTTCGCTAAGCGAGTCGATATGGCGCTTCTCCAGCACCCCCATATCCAGCTCGCGCAGGCGCGGATCGGTAACGACGCCGCAACCGCAGGCTTCGGCGATAATTTCTGCCGTGCGGCGGGTACGACCGAGGTCGCTGGCGATAATATGGGTAATCCCCAGCGTTCTGGCGCGCTCGCCAACCTGCCATGCCTGGCGCTCACCGTGAGCGGTCAGCGGACTATCGGACTGGCCTTGAATACGTCGCTCGGCGTTCCACTGCGTTTCACCGTGGCGAACAAGGTATACCTGTAACATGCTTATTTTCCGTTCTGAACCCTTCATCATTCAACGAGCAGCGCGATCGGCTGCCGCCAGAGTGATTTAGAGTATACTGCGATGACGTTAATTAATTCTGAGTTGTTTTGATTATGCACCATGTTGTCTCAGCTACCACTAATCCCGCCAAAATTCAGGCAATTCTGCAGGCTTTTAACGAGATCTTCGGCGAAGGATCCTGCCATATTGAGTCCGTCGCCGTCGAGAGCGGCGTGCCGGAACAACCCTTCGGCAGCGAGGAAACGCGGGCTGGCGCACGAAATCGCGTCGCTAATGCCCGGCTCGCACAGCCGGAAGCCGATTTTTGGGTGGCGATCGAAGCCGGGATCGACGAAGGCAGCACCTTCAGTTGGGTAGTGATTGAGAGCCGGCAGCAGCGTGGCGAAGCGCGCTCGGCAACCCTGCCGCTGCCGGAGGCGATCCTTGCGCAGGTTCGCGCCGGAGAAGCGCTGGGGCCGGTCATGTCGCAACATACCGGGATCGACCAGATTGGCCGCAAAGAGGGCGCTATCGGCGTCTTTACCGCGGGTAAGCTGACGCGCAGCAGCGTCTACCATCAGGCGGTAGTGCTGGCGCTCAGCCCATTTCATAACGCTATTTATCGTTAAGCAGCGTCTGTTCCAGCCACTGGCGTAGCTCTACCGGAGCCGATTTCAGGCTATTTGAGCCGCGAGTAATCGTGGCAATACCGGCGCCGAGTTCGTTTTTCAGCTCGCGCTGGCTCATCTCGCCGCGCAGCAGCTCTTCAATAATACGCACCCGGGTGCCCAGCGCTTCGCGCTCGTCGGGCGTCAGCATCAGCTGTAGTAACGGCAGGTGAAGATCTTCGGCGTAGGCCTGCTGCAGTAGCGCCACAAAGCGCAGCCACTCCTGATGACGTTGTTCGGCCACTGCCGCTGAATAGGGAGATTGTTGGGTCATGTTACGTCGCCATGTTGAGACGGGCAGCCAGGCTGCCCGTCGAATGTACTCATCAACGAGTACAAAGAATAACATACTTACGGACGATCAGTAACGCTGTCGCCATTCGGCGTCGCTCAGCAAGTTATCCTGCTTGCCCATAAAGTAGCGGTAATAGGCATCGTAAGAGAGGACGTTTTTTACGTACCCGCGGGTTTCCGAGAACGGAATACTCTCGATAAATGCCACCGCATCGATGCGCCCGGCGCTATTGCCCTGCCAGGTGCGTACGCGTCCTGGCCCGGCGTTATAGGCGGCGGAAGCGTAAATGCGGTTATTGCCGAACTGCTGGTAGACGTACTGCAGGTAGCTGGTACCAATGTTGATATTGGTTTCCGGATCCAGCAGCTGAGACGGGCCGCTATAACCAGGGATGCTGAACATGCTGACGGTATGCGTCGCGGTGCCCGGCATAATCTGCATCAAGCCACTGGCGCCGACCGGTGAACGCACTTTCGGGTTCCAGGCGCTCTCCTGACGCGCAATCGCCATCGCGTAGCTCTGCGGAATATCTTTGCCGCTAATGTAACGCGCGAACAGATCGTTGTACGCCAGCGGGAAGCGCTCTTCCAGTTGATCCCACAATTTACCCGCGATCGTCGCCTGCACGCTGAGATCCCACCAGTGTTGATCAAACGCGTAACGCGCCAGCTGCGCCTGTTGCGATTTGGTCCGGCTGCTCACCAGGTTCGCCCATTCGCTGCGCGCGGTGTTGTCCATGTTCCAGTACATCAGCTCGCGAACGCGCGCCATCTCAGGGCCAGAGGCCAGCGCCGGGTCGATAGTGCCGGAGGCTTTATCAATGCGGAAGGTGTACTCTTCGCCCAGACGTTGAGCAGCAACCATCGGATAGAAGCCGCGCTGCTGCATCAGCGAATGCAGGATCGTCTTCGCTTCGTCATCGCGCCCGCGCTCCAGCAGCAGATCCGCCTGCCAGTAGCGCCACTCGTCTTTTTCTTTCGCCTCCATCGGCAGACGCGCCAGCCAGGTGTTCAGCCCATGACGATCGCCGTTGCCGAGCGCCATACGTACCCGGCGTTCCACCAGCGAGGTTGATTGCGAACGCATTATGGCGTCATCGCGCCACTCCGCCTGCGCTTCGGTCACATCGGTGCCCATCAGGCGCCAGGCGACAATATCGCGCAGCTCCTGGGTTTGATCCTCATTCAACTGCTGCGCCTGCACCAGCGACGGGATCATCAGACGAGCGTTTTCTACATCCTGACGCGCGACGCTGGCAAAAGCGACCGCCGCCATCTGGCGGGTAAAGTCAGTGGCCCCGGTGGTGCGGGCAAAGGTCATCACGCTATTGGGATCGTTAGCTAACGCCACCACTGCCGAAGCGATGCTCTGATAGTTTGACGGCATCTGTTGAGCAAGCACGCGGACCAGACTGGTATTGCCCGCCTTCATCGCCAGACGAATTCGTTCGAGATAGGCCAGCGGATCCTGCTGCCCGGAATCGCGCCACGCGCTGAACAGCGGATCGCAGGCATTTGGCTGGCTCTTGCCGGTTAGCCACAGCTCTTTCGCCCCGCTCCACGCTTCCTGCGATTGGCCGACGCTGAGTTTGGCGTAGTAGTAGTTACACTGCGCTTCGGTTGTCGCCGGTTTATCCGGGCTGAACGCCAGTAAGCCGCGCCAGTCGGTGCGCCGCGCCAGCTCATTAACAAAGCGTGATTTCAGCGAACGCGCCGCCGGTAGGGTCGGGTTCGCCGCAATGAAATTAGTGACCACCAGCGGCGGCTGGTTCATCAGGTCATCGGTAATTTGTCGATATTGCAGGTAGGGATACAGCGGATAGCTGCTGAGCGTGGGCATCAACTGGTTGACGACATCCATCTGGCGGTTGTCCCACGCCTGTTTAATTTGAGCATAGCGGCTGCGCTGTTCATCCAGTGAATCCGCATGCGCCAGCTGGCTTAGCGTCAGCAGACTCACGCCGGCAGCCAGAAGACGCCATGCCGTAGTTTTGGCTTTTTCCACAAGCTCTTCCTCTAGTTTGGTGCATCACCGCGGCATCGTGCCGCTTCAAAAAATTCAGGTATTGCTTAGTTATGCTAATCAGACAACTGAAAACATGCCATGTCCTGAACATTTTTTTACGCTTCTGTGAATCCTGTCGCCTCGCTGGGATTACCGCGCGAAAAAGGCTACACTTCGCCTTTGAACTATCTATCAGAATAGAAAGAGGCGAAGTCCAACGTGGCTCAATTCGTTTATACCATGCATCGTGTCGGCAAAGTGGTTCCGCCGAAACGTCATATTTTGAAAAATATCTCCCTCAGTTTCTTCCCTGGCGCGAAAATCGGTGTTCTCGGTCTGAACGGCGCCGGTAAATCTACCCTGCTGCGCATCATGGCCGGTATCGACACCGAGATCGAAGGTGAAGCGCGCCCGCAGCCCGGTATCAAAATCGGCTACCTGCCGCAGGAGCCGCAGCTGAATCCGGAGCACACCGTGCGCGAATCCGTTGAAGAAGCGGTCGCCGAAGTGGTTAACGCGCTGAAAGGCCTGGACGAAGTTTATGCCAAATACGCCGAGCCGGATGCCGACTTCGATAAGCTTGCCGCGCAACAGGGCAAGTTCGAAGAGATCATCCAGGCGCACGACGGCCATAACCTGAACGTACAGCTGGAGCGTGCGGCCGATGCCCTGCGCCTGCCGGACTGGGATGCGAAGATCGCCACTCTTTCCGGTGGTGAACGCCGCCGCGTCGCGCTGTGCCGTCTGCTGCTGGAAAAACCAGACATGCTGCTGCTCGACGAACCGACCAACCACCTCGACGCCGAATCCGTCGCCTGGCTGGAACGCTTCCTGCACGATTTCGAAGGCACCGTGGTGGCGATTACCCACGACCGTTACTTCCTCGATAACGTCGCCGGTTGGATCCTCGAACTTGACCGCGGCGAAGGTATTCCGTGGGAAGGCAACTACTCCTCCTGGCTGGAGCAGAAAGATCAACGTCTGGCGCAAGAAGCTTCTCAGGAAGCCGCACGCCGCAAATCTATCGAGAAAGAACTCGAGTGGGTTCGCCAGGGCGCGAAAGGCCGTCAGTCTAAGGGCAAAGCCCGTCTGGCGCGCTTTGAAGAGCTTAACAACGTCGAATACCAGAAACGTAACGAGACCAACGAACTGTTCATTCCGCCAGGAGCGCGTCTGGGCGATAAAGTTCTGGAAGTCAGCAATCTGCGCAAATCTTACGGCGACCGCGTACTGATTGACGATCTGAGCTTCTCCGTACCGAAAGGCGCTATCGTTGGTATCATCGGTCCGAACGGCGCGGGTAAATCCACCCTGTTCCGCATGATGTCCGGCCAGGAACAGCCTGATTCCGGCACCATCACGCTGGGTGAAACCGTTAAACTGGCTTCCGTCGATCAGTTCCGCGACGCGATGGACAACAGCAAAACCGTTTGGGAAGAAGTGTCCGGCGGACTGGATATCATGAAGATCGGCAACACCGAGATGCCAAGCCGCGCCTACGTTGGCCGCTTTAACTTCAAAGGCGTCGACCAGGGCAAACGCGTTGGCGAACTGTCCGGTGGTGAGCGTGGTCGTCTGCACCTGGCGAAGCTGTTGCAGGTCGGCGGTAACGTCCTGCTGCTCGATGAACCAACCAACGACCTGGATATCGAAACCCTGCGCGCGCTGGAAAACGCCCTGCTGGAGTTCCCGGGTTGCGCCATGGTTATCTCGCACGACCGCTGGTTCCTTGACCGTATCGCGACCCACATTCTGGATTACCAGGATGAAGGTAAAGTTGAGTTCTTCGAAGGTAACTTTACCGAGTACGAAGAGTACAAGAAACGCACCCTCGGCGCCGATGCACTGGAACCGAAGCGTATCAAGTACAAACGCATTGCCAAGTAATCTGTAAGTGCCGGATGGCGCTACGCTTATCCGGCCTACCAGGCGTGTAGCACTTGTAGGCCGGATAAGGCGTTCACGCCGCCATCCGGCAAAAAGCCTACCCCTGCTCGCCCATCAACTGCTTCACCAGCTCAACGCAGCGCAGGAACCGGGCATCGTAATCCGACTCTTCCACGTGGACAAATTCGATCTCGTTTTCTTTCAGCAGCGACACCAGCAGCGTCTGAAACTCTTTGCGATCTACCGAACTGCCGAGGCTACGCAGCCCATCGGCTACCCACGGCGTGTTGTTTTCCAGCAGGATCACCAGATCAAAGCGATATTCATCGATTAACGCCTGCACGAACGGATGTTCGCGGCCTTCGTACTTCAGGCAGAAGGCCTGAGTGCTGACGAAGTCGGTATCGATAAACGCCACCTTATTGGCGTATTTCACCGCGAAATCAATGTACTGTGCGTGCCCCAGCGCGATTTTATCGTAATCGGAATACTGCAACGCCATTTCATCGCCGCCGAGGTGTGAGAAGACGTAATCGCGGCCATACTCCCAGGCGCTGGTAGTATTGAAGATATTGGCGAGCTTATTCACCAGCGTAGATTTACCGCTCGACTCGCCGCCTAGGATCGCCACCGTACGCACAAAGAACGGTTTTACCTCAGTCGGAATATATTCCCAATAGCGGAACGGGTTTTCGCGGATCTGGCCGCCGCTGATACTCATGAAGGTTCGCTTCGGATCGATAAGCACGGTTTCGATCCCCAGATGCTCCAGATACTGCGGCGCATCGGCCTCTTCTGAGGTATAAATCCAGTTTGGCTCGATTCCCTTTTCACTCATGAAGGCGCGGATCCCACGGCTCCAGACATCCCAGCCGTGCGGGTACGGCTCCATCCCCTCTTCATTGAAGGCATGGATGCGAATGTTTTTTTGATATTTAAAGGTTTGCAGCAGCCAGCGCAGACGATCGGGAACCGTCGGCTGTTGCGACATGGCGCTCTCTTCGAACAACTCGCGGTCACGAGTGTCGTCATAGCCCATGATGATATGAAGCTCATCGACCTGGCTACAGGCGCGCTGAATCAGGTAAATATGCCCGGTATGCAGCGGATAAAATTTACCAAAAACCACCCCGACGCTTTTTTGTTTGCGCGGGAATTCAAGGCCGAGAAAGCGGTGTAACGCTTCGAGCTTCTGGGCGCTCGGGCTTTTGATTTTCGCGTTTAATAGCTGACTGAGATAACCTTTGGTCATCCCGCTGGCTTCCGCCACCTGCTGCAGCGTACAACCCTTTTGCTTAATGGCGTTTTTCAGATAGTCGAATGACGACATAGTTTATGCGTGCCTCCTGCAAACTCGGGTTTGCTACCCGTCATACCCTGAAGTATGACGGGTATCATTATAAGTCGTCAAAAACGCTCAGCGCATCGGCCAGTTTTTTCACGCCAAAGATTTGCATCCCTTCCGGCGCTTTTTTGGGCACATTGGCCGCTGGAACAATGGCGCGACGGAACCCATGCTTCGCCGCCTCGGAAATGCGCTCCTGGCCGCTTGGCACCGGACGAATTTCACCGGCTAATCCGACTTCGCCAAAAACCACCAGATCCTGCGGCAACGGACGATCGCGCAGGCTCGAGACCATCGCCAGCAGCAGCGCCAGGTCGGCGCTGGTTTCAGTGACTTTGACCCCGCCAACCACGTTGACGAAGACGTCCTGATCGGCCATCTGCAGGCCGCCATGACGGTGCAGCACCGCCAGCAGGATCGCCAGACGGTTCTGTTCCAGGCCTACCGCTACGCGACGCGGATTAGACATCATTGAGTGATCGACCAATGCCTGAATCTCAACCAGCAGCGGGCGGGTGCCTTCCCATACCACCATGACCGAGCTGCCGGAGGTAACTTCATCGCCGCGGCTGAGGAAGATGGCGGAGGGGTTGCTGACTTCGCGCAGGCCCTGCTCGGTCATCGCGAAGACGCCGAGTTCGTTGACCGCGCCAAAGCGGTTTTTATGGCTGCGCAACGTGCGGAAACGGGAATCGGCATCGCCGTCCAGCAGCACCGAACAGTCAATACAGTGTTCCAGTACTTTCGGACCGGCCAGCGAGCCATCTTTGGTGACGTGGCCGACCATCACAATCGCCACGCCGCGAGTTTTGGCAAAGCGCGTCAAATAGGCCGCGGTTTCACGTACCTGGGCCACGCTCCCCGGCGACGACTGGACATCAGCCATATGCATCACCTGGATGGAGTCGATGACCATCAGCTGCGGCTTTTCTTCATCGGCAATCTGGCAAATTTGCTCGATGCTGGTCTCCGAGAGCATATTCAGATTCGCCGTCGGCAGGCCGAGACGATGCGCGCGCATCGCTACCTGCTGCAGGGATTCTTCCCCGGTGACGTACAGCGTTTTCATCCCTTCGGCCAGCTTACAGAGGGTTTGCAGCAGCAGCGTCGATTTCCCGGCGCCGGGGTTGCCGCCGATCAGAATGGCGCTGCCCGGCACGACGCCACCGCCGAGTACGCGGTCGAACTCTTTAAATCCGGTGGAGAAACGCGGCAGCGCCTCCAGGCTTATCTCCGATAGCTTCTGTACCTTCGACACGCCGGCATTCCCGGCGTAGCCTGACAGACGCTCGTTTCTCGCCACCTGCGGCGAGGCGGCGATGCGCATCTCGGTGATGGTGTTCCAGGCATGGCAGGCGCTGCACTGCCCCTGCCAGCGCGGATAATCCGCACCACATTCATTACAGACAAATGCGCGTTTTGGAGCTTTCGCCACGTTAACCTCTTACTTTTGATTCATGCTGCCGGAGAGAATACAGAATACCCCCATCAGGTCAGCGTGGCGGATGGTGACTTCCGCCTGTTCATTGACTTTTGGTTTCGCATGATAGGCAATGCCGAGACCTGCCGCCTTGATCATCGGCAGATCGTTGGCGCCATCGCCAATCGCCACGGTTTGCGCCGACGGAATTTCATATTTTTCCGCCAGTTTACGCAGAGTATTGGCTTTATATTTGGCGTCAACGATGTCGCCGATCACGTTGCCGGTGAGCTTGCCGTCCATAATTTCCAGCTCGTTGGCGAATACCGCGTCGAGATGCAGCTTATCGCGCAGATATTCGGCAAAGAAGGTAAAGCCGCCGGAGGCGATGGCCACCTTCCAGCCCAGCGTTTCCAGCTTCAGCACCAGTTGGGTCAGCCCCGGCATCAGCGGCAGCGCTTCCCGCACCTGCAGCAGAATGTTCGCGTCGGCGTCTTTCAGGGTGGCGACGCGCTGGCGCAGGCTGGCGGTGAAGTCGAGCTCGCCGCGCATCGCGCGTTCGGTCACTTCCGAAACCAGTTCGCCGGTGCCGGCAAGCTTAGCGATTTCATCGATACATTCGATCTGAATCGCCGTGGAGTCCATATCCATCACCAACAGGCCCGGCGTGCGCAGATGCGGGATTTTGCCCAGCGGCGCGACGTCCAGCCCGGCCTCGTGGGCCAGGCGCGTGGCGCGCTGCGTCAGCGAACCCGCCAGGCGAATCACCTGATAGTCTTCCACGACCCAGGAAGAGACGATAACCAGCGCCGCGCCGAGCTCGCGCTGCCACGCCGTCAGCCGACGTTTATCGAGACCGCGACCATACAGCAGCCAGCCGCTGCGCCCGGCGTGATAATCCAGCGGCATGACCTCGTCGCCGCTCAGGGAAAGCGGCAACCCAGGCCACAAGGAAACATCTTCGGGCAGGTCGCACCAGGTCAAACTGTTAGGCATTACGGCTCCACATCTCTTCATTCAGGCGAGGAAAATAACGCATGAGGCTACCTTGTAACCAGCGCTTCTGGCAACATTAAGCTGCAAATTTTCAAAGGTGGAATATGGTACGAGCAAAACTGAAATTCCGACTGCATCGCGCCGTCATTGTTCTGATCTGTCTCGCGCTTCTCGTCGCGCTGATGCAGGGCGCCTCGTGGTTCAGTCAGAATAGCCAAAAGCAGCGTAATCCGCAGTTGGAAGAGCTGGCGCGAACGCTGGCGCAGCAGGTTACGCTGAACCTGGCGCCGCTGATGCGCAGCGAAACGCCCGACGAAAAGCGCATTACCCGCCTGCTGGAACAGCTGACGGATAAAAGCCGGGTGCTCGATGCCGGGGTATATGATGAACAGGGCGATTTGGTGGCCCGCTCCGGCGAAAGCGTCGATGTGCGCGACCGCCTGGCGCTGGACGGCAAAAAAGCCGGCGGCTACTTTAACCAGCAAATCGTCGAGCCGATCCTCGGCAAAAACGGTCCGGTCGGCTATCTGCGCCTGACGCTGGATACCCACACGTTGGCCACCGAGGCGAAACAGGTGGATAATACCACCAATATCTTACGCCTGATGCTGCTGTTGTCGCTGGCCATCGGCGTGGTGCTGACTCGTACGTTGCTGCAGGGCAAACGTACCCGCTGGCAGCAATCGCCCTTCCTGCTCACCGCCAATAAGCCCGTCCAGGACGAAGATAAAGATTAATCAGACAAGGATATCCTATGCCGACGCTCCGCCTGTTGCTCTCCGATTCCTACGACCCCTGGTTTAACCTCGCGGTCGAGGAGTGTATTTTCCGCCAGATGCCGGCCACTCAACGGGTGCTGTTTCTGTGGCGCAACGCCGACACCGTGGTGATTGGCCGCGCGCAGAACCCGTGGAAGGAGTGCAATACCCGGCGCATGGAAGAAGATAACGTACGGCTGGCCCGGCGCAGCAGCGGCGGCGGCGCGGTATTCCACGACCTCGGCAATACCTGCTTTACCTTTATGGCGGGCAAACCGGAATACGACAAAACCGTTTCTACCGCTATCGTGCTCGCGGCGTTGAATTCGCTTGGCGTGACCGCCGAGGCTTCCGGGCGCAACGATCTGGTCGTGAAAACCGACAATGGCGACCGCAAGGTGTCTGGCTCCGCCTATCGCGAAACGATGGACCGCGGTTTTCATCACGGCACCCTGCTGCTAAACGCCGACTTAAGCCGTCTCGCCAACTATCTTAATCCGGACAAAAAAAAGCTGCAGGCCAAGGGCATTACCTCGGTACGCGGGCGCGTAGCGAACCTGGTTGAACTCCTGCCGGGCATTACCCATCAGCAGATTTGCGAAGCCATTCAGGAGGCATTCTTCAGCCATTACGGCGAGCGGGTAGAGGCGGAAGTCATTTCGCCGGACAACACGCCGGATCTGCCGAATTTTGCCGAGACCTTCGCCCGCCAGAGCAGCTGGGAGTGGAACTTCGGCCAGGCGCCCGCTTTCTCCCACCTGCTGGATGAGCGCTTTCGCTGGGGCGGCGTCGAGCTGCATTTTGACGTCGAGAAGGGCCATATCACCCGCGCCCAGGCTTTTACCGATAGCCTGAACCCGGCGCCGCTCGAGGCGTTGGCGGCACGATTAGTCGGTTGTCAGTATCGGGCGGAAATATTACAGCAGCAGTGTGAGGCGCTGCTCGCCGATTTCCCTGAGCAGGAAGCGGAACTGAAAGAACTGTCGGCGTGGCTGGCCGGCGCGGTGCGCTAATAAAAAAGCCCGCTGCGCTTAGCGGGCCTGGAAACCGTAGGCCGGGTCAGGCGAAGCCGCCACCCGGCACAACAGGTCTTACTCTTTATCACCCAGCAGTACGGATTCCAGCGCGATTTTGATCATATCGTTGAAGGTGGTCTGACGCTCAGCGGCAGTGGTCTGCTCGTGAGTGCGGATATGATCGGAAACGGTGCAGATGGTCAGCGCTTTCGCACCGAACTCAGCCGCTACGCCATAAATGCCGGCCGCTTCCATTTCCACGCCCAAAATGCCGTATTTTTCCATCACGTCGAACATGGACGGGTCCGGCGTATAGAACAGGTCAGCGGAGAAGATGTTGCCAACGCGCGCGTCAACGCCCAGCGCCTTCGCCGCGTCTACCGCGTTACGCACCATACCGAAATCGGCAATCGCCGCGAAGTCGTGGTCTTTGAAACGCAGACGGTTGACTTTAGAGTCGGTGCACGCGCCCATGCCGATAACCACATCACGCAGTTTGACATCTTCACGTACCGCACCGCAGGAGCCGACGCGGATGATTTTCTTCACGCCGAAATCGGTGATCAGCTCTTTAGTGTAGATAGAGCAGGATGGGATCCCCATACCGTGGCCCATCACGGAGATTTTGCGGCCTTTGTAGGTACCGGTGAAGCCCAGCATGCCGCGCACGTTGTTCACTTCACGCACGTCTTCGAGGAAGGTTTCTGCAATGTGTTTCGCGCGCAGCGGGTCGCCCGGCATCAAAACTACGTCAGCAAAATCGCCCATTTCTGCGTTAATGTGTGGGGTGGCCATCGTTTTATCCTTATATAAATTGTTCGGGCCTGATGGCGGCTACGCCTTATCAGGCCTACAAAACGTATTCAAATACCCTAAGGATTTCGCGTTGTAGGAAGACGACGAATTCGTGAATCCCCGGGAGCATAGATTAACTATGTGACCGGGGTGAGCGAATGAAGTCAACGCATCTACAGCGCGAAAGACAACGGGTATCACAGCATGTTTTTACCGTATTCCATTGGCGACGTACCAAAGTATGTCGCCAGCGTCTGGCCGATATCGGCGAAAGTTTCGCGGTGGCCTAACGAACCCGGCTTCACTTTCGGGCCGTACACCAGCACCGGAATGTGTTCGCGGGTGTGGTCGGTACCGGTCCAGGTCGGGTCGCAGCCGTGGTCGGCGGTGAGGATCAGAATGTCGTCTTCCCCAACCAGCTCCATCAGCTCCGGCAGACGACGGTCGAACAGTTCCAGACCCGCCGCGTAGCCAGCGACGTCGCGACGGTGGCCCCAGGAGGAGTCAAAATCGACGAAGTTAGTGAAGACGATAGTCTCGTCGCCCGCTTCCTTCATCTCTTTGATGGTCGCGTCGAACAACGCGTCCAGCCCGGTGGCTTTCACTTTCTTAGTGATGCCGCAGTTGGCGTAGATGTCGGCGATTTTACCCACGGAAACCACGTGGCCGTTTTTCTCGTCGACCAGCTTCTGCAGCACGGTCGGCGCCGGCGGCTCGACCGCCAGATCGTGACGGTTACCGGTACGCTGGAAGTTACCGGCTTTGTCGCCAACAAACGGACGAGCAATCACGCGGCCAATGTTATAGCCGCCTTCGGTCAGCTCTTCACGGGCGATTTCGCACAGCTCATACAGCTTGTCGAGGCCGAAAGTCTCTTCGTGACAGGCGATCTGGAACACCGAGTCAGCAGAGGTATAGAAAATCGGTTTCCCGGTTTTCATATGCTCTTCACCCAGTTGGTCCAGAATCACGGTACCGGAAGAGTGGCAATTGCCGAGGTAGCCCGGCAGGTTCGCGCGCTTAACCAGTTTATCCAGCAGTTCCTGCGGGAAGCTGTTCTCGTGGTCGCTGAAGTAGCCCCAGTCAAACAGCACCGGCACGCCGGCGATTTCCCAGTGGCCAGACGGCGTATCTTTACCAGAAGAGAGTTCATGCGCCCAGGCATAGGCACCAACGACTTCGGCATTACCGTCCATACCGGCGGCAATTTTACCGGTAGAACCTTCATGCGCTTTCACCAGACCCAGACGGGTCAGGTTAGGTAAATTCAACGGGCCTTTACGACCATTGTCAGCTTCACCTTTGGCGCAGGCTTCCGCAATGTGGCCCAGAGTATCGGCGCCAACATCGCCAAAGCGGTCAGCGTCTTCCGTTGCGCCAATCCCAAAGGAGTCCAGCACCATAATAAATGCACGTTTCATCTTGTTCTCCATACATCATGCGCTGCAAAAAAGCGATCAGATCAGTATATCGCTACTTGGTGATACGGCGATAGACCGTCGGTGTAATTTCTGGGGCGTGGGCGTCCAGTTTTATTGCCGCTTTCACGGCTTTGGCCGCTTCCTGCCAGCTCGATTCATCTTTCGCATGAATCACCGCCAGCGGACGTTCGCCATCAACTTTATCGCCAAGGCGCGCCATATCGGTAAAGCCAACGCTGTAGTCAATAGTATCGGAAGCCTGGCGACGACCGCCGCCCATCGACACCACCGCCATCCCCAGCGCGCGGGTATCCATTTCAGAGACAAATCCGGCGCCTTCAGCATAGACCGCTTTGCTCAGCATTGCCGTCGGCAGGTATTTCGCATAGTTTTCGACAAAGTCGCTCGGCCCCTTCTGCGCCGCCACCATGCGGCCAAAGACTTCCGCCGCTTTACCGTTATCCAGCACCGCCTGCAATTTCGCGCGCGCCTCGGCGTCATCCGCCGCCAGCTTGCCGGAAATCAGCATTTCCACGCACAGCGCCATGGTGACGTCGTACAGGCGCGGGTTGCGGTATTCGCCGGTCAGGAACTGTACCGCTTCGCGAACTTCAACGGCGTTACCCGCGCTGGAGGCCAGCACCTGGTTCATATCCGTTAACAGTGCGGTCGTGCGCACGCCGGCGCCGTTAGAGACGCCAACGATAGCTTCGGCAAGCGCTTCTGAAAGCTCATAAGTCGGCATAAAGGCGCCGCTGCCGACTTTAACGTCCATCACCAGCGCGTCCAGACCTTCCGCCAGTTTCTTGGCCAGAATAGACGCGGTAATCAGCGGGATGGAATCCACCGTCGCGGTAATATCGCGGGTGGCATAGAAACGTTTGTCAGCCGGCGCGAGCGAGCTGGTCTGCCCGATAATCGCCACGCCGACATCTTTAATAATTTCGCGGAAACGCGCGTCGTCCGGGAAAATATCAAAACCCGGGATCGCTTCCAGTTTATCAAGCGTACCGCCGGTATGGCCGAGACCACGCCCGGAGATCATCGGTACGTAACCGCCGCAGGCGGCAACCATTGGCCCCAGCATCAGCGAGGTGACGTCACCCACGCCGCCGGTCGAGTGTTTATCGACGATCGGGCCGTTGAGGTTAAGGCTTTTCCAGTCGAGAACGGTTCCTGAATCCCGCATCGCCATGGTCAGCGAGACACGTTCCGGCATAGACATATCATGGAAGAAGATGGTCATCGCCAGCGCGGCGATCTGTCCTTCAGAGATAGTATTATCGCGGATACCGTTGATGAAAAAGCGAATTTCTTCATCGCTTAATACATGACCATCACGTTTTTTACGAATAATTTCTTGTGCGAGAAACACGGTAACCTCCCAAATAGTATAAAGTGCCGGATGGCGGCGCGAGCGCCTTATCCGGCCTACAGGCATCCATTCGTAGGCCGGATAAGCGCAGCACCATCCGGCGTATCAAGGGATTAGTAGCTGCTGGCGCTCTTACCGTCGCCGTGACCCAGGGCTTTCAGCAGGCTAGCCAGCAGGCTGGATGCGCCGAAACGGTAGTGGCGGGAATCGGCCCAGTCGGCGCCGAACAGTTCATCAGCAATCGCCAGGAACTGCTGCGCGTCTTCCGCGCTACGCACGCCGCCGGCAGGTTTGAAGCCAACGGTCTTCTCAACGCCCATATCGCGGATCACTTCCATCATGATGCGCGCGCTTTCCGGCGTCGCATTCACCGGCACTTTACCGGTAGAAGTTTTGATAAAATCCGCGCCCGCTTTAATAGAGATTTCAGACGCCTTACGAATCAGCGCTTCTTCTTTCAGTTCGCCGGTTTCGATGATCACTTTCAGCAGCACATTCGCCGCCGCACAGGCTTCTTTACAAGCTTTCACCAGATCAAAACCCACCTGCTCGTTACCCGCGATCAGCGCGCGGTACGGGAAAACCACATCCACTTCATCCGCGCCATAAGCGATTGCCGCGCGGGTTTCCGCCAGCGCGATATCGATATCGTCATTACCATGCGGGAAGTTAGTCACCGTCGCAATGCGGATATCCGGCGTTCCTTGTTCGTTCAGCGTCTTACGGGCAATCGGGATAAAACGCGGGTAGATGCAGACCGCAGCGGTATTTCCCACCGGCGTTTTCGCCTGATGACACAGAGCGATCACCTTCTCATTGGTGTCGTCATCGTTCAGGGTGGTCAGATCCATCAGTTTCAACGCGCGCAGGCTGCTTGCTTTCAAATCAGTCATTTCATACTCCGACGGCGTATTGCCGGTTCAATAGTTTGTTCACCTTGCGAGCCTGTTACTATTGTAACAACCGCTCGCCATTACACTTCGACATTCATCACAGTTAATGAAAACTAATTACTAATTTGCATTACTGTAACGTGATAAAAATCACAATTAACCAGCAATTCCCGCCAGCCTCACCGTCATCTCCTGTTTAAGCATAATCGGCAAACCGAAGTTCATGGTGATGTTATTATTCTAACATATCAAAACGAGTTATCTCGACGTCATGGCGCACAAATTGTGCAAATCCTGGCCATAAATATACTTTCTGATTGAAACTTAATGGATTTTATATTTATAAAAAATGATGGGATTGTCACACCCGACCAGAACCGGGGACGACGTTGTCCAGTATGTGGGTCGTTAGAGGGTTAGCGCGGTAAAGAGGTTTTTGGTATTCGCCAGTAGTGCCGCTGCAATTTCCTGCGCCGGTTCCGCGCGCAGTTCGCAGAGCGAGTCAAAGACGCGGGCCGCCTGTTCCGGGCGGTTCGGCTGTCCCTGAAAACCATTCAGCGGCATATCCGGAGCATCGGTTTCCAGCAGCAGCGAAGAAAGCGGCAGACGCGCCATAACATCGCGAGTTTTGCTGGCGCGGGGATAGGTAATGGTACCGCCAACGCCAATCTTATAGCCCAGCTGTACAAAACGTTCCGCCTGCTGCAGGCTGCCGGCAAAACCATGCACCACCCCGGCGCGCGGCAGGTTATGTTTTTTTAGCAACATCGCCAGCTTATCGTGGGTGCGGCGCGAATGCAGGATCACCGGCAAATCGTAACGCTTTGCCAGCCGCAATTGCGCTTCCAGCAGCGCCTGTTGGCGATCGTATTGCGGATCGTCGCGGTAGAGATCGAGGCCAATCTCCCCGACTGCTACGAGTTTAGGATGACGCTGTATAAGATAGCTTTCCAGTTGCGCTAACCCGCGGTCATCATGCTGTTCGATAACAATGGGATGCATCCCTAACGCGGCATACAGCGGCTCGTGTTGCTCCGCCAGCGCCAGCACGCGAGCAAAGCGCGCGGCGGATATCGACGGCACGATTATGCGCCCAACGCCGGCCTGCGCCGCCCGTGCGATACTCGCCGGCTCATCCTCTGTAAATGGGGGAAAATCGAAATGACAGTGGGTATCAATAAAGCGTAACGTCACGCCAAATCCTCGTTATTAAAGCTGGGGTCATTAGCCTGCGGCGCGGTGATAATCGCCTGTTGCGGCGTTTCGTTAGCTACCGGCAGCGGCGGCACCACCACCGGCGTCGGCATTGCCACACGCGGCGCATGACGTAACAGCGGCGGTTGCTCGGTCAGCAGTTTCCCTACCGTAGCGAGGAAGTAGCGGCCGCACTGGCGCCCGGTTTTATAATCTTCCAGCAGCGCCGGCAGACGGCTGCCAAGCGCCATACTGCGCAGTGGCCGCTGCGGATAGATTTCGAATATCCGCAGTTTACCCGGCGGCTTTTCAATAAACTGCTGCGTCGCGCGATAGGTGGTTTCGTGGTGCTGTACCAGGTTCACAAAAGGCTGCAAACTGCTTTCCCCCAGCCAGCGCTCCATCCGTTTAAACCACTGCGGAGTGTAGAACATCTGCGAAGGGACGGTACGGATAACCACAATAGTCTGCGCGCCGCGGCGCGCCGCCTCCTGCACAGGGATCGCGTCGCTGACGCCGCCATCGAGGTAGTTCACGCCATCCAGCAGGACACCGCTACGGTAAAAACCTGGAATGGCGCTGGAGGCGCGGATCAGATCAAGCCAGGTCTGGCGGGTAGGGGAAAAATAGTTTGCCGTGTAGTCGTCACCGCGGCAGGCGCACATCCACAACTCTTTACCCAGCGCGAACTGCTCCTCGGCATAGTTCATCGCCAGCGGCATTTGTTGCGAAGTGGAATCGACCAGCCAATCGAGATCGATAAGATTGCCGCCGCGTACGAAGCGCATTGGGTCAAAAAACTGCCGCGAGGTGGTGTAACGCGTAATGACTTTACGGGCGTAGCCCTGCTGATTACAGATATAAGCGGAGATGTTTTGCGCGCCAGCGGAAGTGCCGAGCATCAGGTCGAAAGGGTTAAATCCAGCGCGCATGAATTCGTCCAGAACCCCGGCTGTGAAAATACCTCTCTGACCACCGCCTTCGCACACCAGAGCCAATTTGCCTGGACGGAAGGGTTTTACCGCTAACGGGGCGATATTGCCCAACGTCACGGGAATGCGCTGCCCCACCCTGCTTTCCTGTTTGTCTATTTTCTGTCATTAAAGTAACGCAAATTGTCGTCCCCTGAAACCGCAAAAGCCAGTCACATTGACTGGCTTTATGTAAGACGTTATGTCATCACTGCGCGGTTATTGATTCACGCCTTTCGGCACATCGCCTCTAGGGTCGTTTTCGCCCGGTAAACAGGCTGACCAGGAAAATGATAATACCGACAACAAAGACGATTTTAGCCGCCCACGCCGCGGTACCCGCCAGACCACCAAAACCCAATGCGGCGGCAATTAACGCGATGATCAGAAAAATAATGCCCCATCTAAACATACTGTTCTCCTTACCATATGATTAACGGTCGCTTTTCTGCGCGCTCAGGCCGCGCATACATCAACCCTGCGTACAACTCGCTCAGCGGTCTCGCCGCTGGCGAATATCTTTTAATAAATACCCTTACTGCACTTTAAGATCGTTCTTCACGCTCTTAACACCGGTAACCGCTTTGGCAATGTCTGCCGCACGATCGACCTGCTTGCTCGATTCCAGGGTTCCGGAGAGGTGTACCACCCCGTTGCTGGTTTCCACCGTCACCTTACGCGACGGAACGATATCGTCCGCGAGCAGTTTAGCTTTGACTTCGCTGGTGATAGCGGTGTCGCCAGCATAGCCCTTCAGGCTTGCCGATTTTTCACCCGCCACGGTCAGCTTATCGCTTACCGAACTCACCCCTTCGACGCCTTTCGCCGCGCTGACGGCCTGTGATTTTTGCTCAGCGCTCTCAACAGTCCCGCTTAAGGTCACGACTTTGTTTTCCGTTTTCACCGAGATATCGGTGCTACGGATCCTTTTGTCATCGATCAGCGCCGCCTTAACACGGGCGGTGATCGTGCTGTCATCCATAAAATCGCCAACCTTGTTGATCGACTTATCGACGCTGTCTCCGGCGCTGGTCGCGGCAGCCTTGGCGCTATCGGCGACGGTGGTTTCCGCATAGGTCGAGGCGCTTATCAACGCTGAGCCTAAGAAGAGAGGCAGCAATAGCCTGGCGCTCTTTAGTCTGGTCATTGGTATGCCCTCACGATGTCTGCTTTGGTAAAACACATGGCTGTTTATTCAGCCAGGTTTCTGAAAAGTGCTTAATAAATATAGTAGATGAGCGGAGATGCGGCGGAGGGTTTGAATAAAAAAGCTACGATTCGCGCAGATTTAAGAACTTTCTATGGTAAGGAGGGAGACGGGCAAAACAGGCTGGAGCGCAGCATCGCCGCGCTCCAGAGAGATATTAGTGTTCGCGGGTTTTGCGGAACACCACGTCAGGGTAACGCTCTTGCGTCAGGTTCAGGTTCACCATCGTCGGGGCGATATAGGTGAGATTATCGCCGCCATCCAGCGCCAGCTGAACTTCGTTCTTACGCTTAAACTCTTCGAATTTCTTCACGTCTGTCGATTCAACCCAACGCGCGGTGGCCACGTTGACGGATTCGTAAATCGCTTCAACGTTGTATTCGCTTTTAAGACGCGCTACTACCACGTCAAACTGCAGCACGCCGACGGCGCCAACGATCAGATCGTTATTCGCGATCGGACGGAAGACCTGTACCGCGCCCTCTTCAGAGAGCTGTACCAGCCCTTTCAGCAGCTGTTTCTGCTTCAGCGGATCTTTCAGGCGAATACGACGGAACAGTTCCGGCGCGAAGTTCGGAATACCGGTGAACTTCATCATTTCGCCCTGGGTAAAGGTGTCGCCAATCTGAATGGTGCCGTGGTTATGCAGACCGATAATATCGCCAGGGTAGGCTTCTTCAACGTGCGAGCGATCGCCCGCCATAAAGGTCAGCGCGTCGGAAATCACCACGTCTTTGCCGATACGCACCTGACGCAGCTTCATGCCTTTCTCGTATTTGCCGGAAACCACGCGCATAAAGGCCACGCGGTCGCGGTGTTTCGGGTCCATGTTGGCCTGAATCTTAAACACAAAGCCGGTGAATTTCTCTTCTGCAGCCGTCACTTCACGGGTATCAGTGTTACGCGGCATCGGCGCCGGCGCCCACTCCACCAGGCCATCCAGCATATGATCCACGCCGAAGTTGCCTAATGCGGTCCCGAAGAACACCGGAGTAATTTCGCCCGCCAGGAACAGTTCTTTATCGAACTCGTTCGATGCGCCCTGCACCAGTTCCAGTTCATCGCGCAGCTGCTGCGCCAGATCGTCGCCCACCGCGGCATCGAGTTCAGGGTTATTCAACCCCTTAACCACGCGCACTTCCTGAATGGTGTGCCCTTTACCGGTCTGATAGAGGTAAGTTTCATCTTTATAAAGATGATAAACCCCTTTAAACAGCTTGCCGCAACCGATAGGCCAGGTAATCGGCGCGCAGCCGATTTTCAGCTCATTTTCGACTTCATCCAGCAATTCCATCGGATCGCGGATATCACGGTCGAGTTTGTTCATAAAGGTGAGAATCGGCGTATCGCGCAGACGGGTAACTTCCATCAGCTTACGGGTACGATCTTCGACGCCTTTCGCCGCATCGATAACCATCAGACAGCAGTCAACCGCCGTCAGGGTACGGTAAGTATCTTCGGAGAAGTCTTCGTGCCCCGGGGTATCCAGCAGGTTAACCAGGCTGTCATGGTAAGGGAACTGCATCACCGAGGTGGTAATCGAGATCCCACGCTGCTTTTCCATTTCCATCCAGTCGGATTTAGCATGCTGGCTGGAACCACGGCCCTTCACGGTACCTGCGGTCTGAATCGCCTGTCCGAACAGCAGCACTTTTTCCGTGATGGTGGTCTTACCGGCATCCGGGTGAGAAATAATGGCAAAAGTGCGGCGTTTAGCCACCTCTTGCAGATAAGGAGACAACGTCATAATTCAATCTTCTAAGTAAACGCGGCAATGGGCCGCGCATGTGGAATACGAAAAATTGCGGCTATTTTACCCATCAATGGGGGGGAGGCAATTAGTGTTTACACAGGAGTTGCTCCAGTTCGCTTAAAGAGGTCACCGTCCAGTCTGGCTGCAGGTCTGCCGGCAGCGTTTGCTGGTGCGCATTCAACCAACAGGTGGCAAGCCCGGCATTGACGCCGCCGCGGATATCCGACTCGGCGGTATCGCCAACCATCAATACCCTGTCGCGCGACGGATTACCCGCCTGCGCCAGCGCGTAATCGAAGATACGCGCATCCGGCTTCGCGACGCCGACTTCCTCAGAAATAATCAGCAAATCAAAGTGATCGCGCAGTCCTGTTCGCTCCAGACGAGTCTGCTGCAACGAGGTAAAACCGTTGGTGATGATGCCCATTTTTACCTTGCCCTGCAGCGCATTCAGCAGCGATACAGCGCCCGGCAGCGGCGCGCAGATTTCCGCCATCGCATTCATGAAAGCGTCGTTCAGTTCGCCCGGAGGGACGTTCAAACGTTCCGCCCAGCTATCAAAACGCTGATGCTGTAATTGTAGCGAGGTGATGGCGCCGTTTTGATAATCCACCCACAGCGGCTTATTAACGGCCTGATAGTCCTGAAAATCTTTGGCGGTAAATGTCACGCTATAGTCGAGAAACATCCGCTGTAAACCGCTGAAAGAGTCAAACGTAAACAACGTTTCATCGGCATCAAAGAAAATCCAGTCCCATTTCATCGTTTCACCTTGTCTTACATACTGATTGGCAGAGCCATGATAATTGCGTCTTCACGCCCGTCGGCCGTAGGGTAGTAATTGCGGCGGATAGTCGCCTCGTTAAAGCCTAAGCTTTCGTAGAGCGCGATGGCGGCGACATTCGATGCCCGCACCTCCAGCCACAGCGTGACGACGCCGAGTTTTTCTACTTCATCAATAACATGTTCCAGCAGTTCCCGTCCCAGGCCGCGGCGCTGGTAGGCGGGGTCGACGGCGATGTTAAAAAGCGTCGCTTCATCAAGGACAATCTGAGTAATGGCAAATGCCGCCATTTCTCCATCCACTGCCAGTTGGTAATTCAGATAACGTTCACCCTGATTGCTGGCAAAGGTTTGTTCGCTCCACGGAAAAGCGTGGGCGCGTTTTTCGATTTGCCAGGCTTTGGATAAATCAGCCGTGCTGAGGGTAGAAATCGTGTTCATGTGCGCAGATTTGTTGCCAGAGCGCGATGCGAGCCGGCGCGCTGCTCTGAAGTTCATCAAAAACGGGCGTCGAGACCTGGGCGCCCGCCAGCGACAACGGCGTCTCGCAGCCCAGTCGCCAGCTGTTGCAGCGGCTATTTTGCGGCAGCATCGCTACCCGGTCCGGCGTAAGCTGCAGTACCTGATCGGCGCGAATCGAGAGCGCGCGCAGAATATCGCTAATGAGCGGTTCAGTCAGCGACGGCGGGGTTTCCGCCACCATCACCAGACGAATATGTTCAGGAAGCGAGATAGCGATTTCGCCCTGCAACGCCCCCGGGCGACGCAGCGACCACTGGGTAATTCCCAGTTGCTGTAATTGCCAGTCTCGTCGGGAAGTCATAGCGAAACACTCCTGTTAAACAAGCGCGCAATATAGCAAATCCGTCGTATCTGCGCCAACAAACTACTATAATCGGCGCCAGTCTTATTGAAGGAGTGTTTCATGTCAGCTTTTACCCCGGCAAGTGAAGTCTTGCTGCGCCACAGTGATGATTTCGAGTCCGCCCGCGTTCTGTTTGCCGGTGACCTGCAGGATGACCTGCCTGCACGTCTGGATACCGCGGCCAGCCGCGCTCACACCCAACAATTCCACCACTGGCAGGTCCTGAATCGCCAGATGGGCGACAACGTTCGTTTTAGCTTAGTGGCCGAGGCCGCCGACGTCGCCGATTGCGATACCCTGATCTACTACTGGCCGAAGAACAAGCCAGAAGCGCAGTTCCAACTGATGAACCTGCTCTCTCTGCTGCCGGTGGGGAGCGATATTTTTGTGATCGGCGAAAACCGCAGCGGCGTACGTAGCGCCGAGCAAATGCTCGCCGAATACGCGCCGCTGAATAAAGTGGATAGCGCCCGCCGCTGCGGTCTCTACCACGGCCGTCTGGAAAAACAGCCCTCCTTCAACGCCGAACAGTACTGGAACGAGTACACGCTCGATAATCTGACCATTAAAACGCTGCCGGGCGTGTTCAGCCGCAACGGCCTTGATGTCGGCAGCCAGCTGCTGCTGTCGACCCTGCAACCGCACACCAAAGGTAAAGTGCTCGATGTCGGCTGCGGCGCCGGGGTGCTTGCCACGGTACTGGCCAGCCATTCACCGAAGGTACGCCTGACGCTATGCGACGTCAGCGCTCCGGCGGTCGAAGCCAGCCGCGCGACGCTTGCCGCGAATGGTTTTGAAGGCGAGGTTTTTGCCAGTAACGTCTTCTCTGAAGTCAACGGCCGTTTTGACATGATCATCTCAAATCCGCCATTCCACGACGGCCTGCAGACCAGTCTTGAAGCGGCGCAGGCGCTGATCCGCGGCGCGGTCCGCCATCTGAACAGCGGCGGCGAACTGCGTATCGTTGCTAACGCCTTCCTGCCGTATCCGCAGGTGCTGGATGAGACGTTTGGCTTCCACGAAGTGATCGCCCAAACCGGCCGTTTCAAAGTTTACCGCACGGTGATGACTCGCCAGGCCAGGAAATAATTTTCTTTTCCCATCGGCGGCATGCTCGAAGTGCCGCCAGGCCTTCCCTTCGCTCTGAATAGCCCATTTTTGCAGCAATCGAGAAAACCTGCATAATTAACTATTGACGTGTCGCCGAAAACCACTAGAATGCGCCTCCGTGGTAACGATACTTTTTAGTGTCGATGGTATGCGAAGGTGGCGGAATTGGTAGACGCGCTAGCTTCAGGTGTTAGTGTCCTTACG
>NZ_JBEAIQ010000034.1:0-84490 GCF_040064335.1 Klebsiella sp. CN_Kp088
TCCATGTCACTTTGAGTGCCCACACAGATTGTCTGATAAATTGTTAAAGAGCAGTGCCGCTTCGTTTTTCGCTGCGGCGCGGGGTGTGCATATTACGCTTTCCCGCCTCAGAGTCAAGCATTTATTTTTGCTTTTCTCCGCGAGGTTCTCACCGGAACCCCGCTGACCCGGCGGCTTGTTTGCCGTTGTTCCGTGTCAGTGGTGGCGCATTATAGGGAGTAATTCTGAAGTGACAAGAGGAAATTCAAAAAAACTTTTCGTTCGCTCGATTTTCCACCACAACGCGAGTTTTACGCGCTATTTGCTCGTCATTTGCGCGATTTCTCGCGCAAATCTGGCAACCTGCGGCCAATCGGTATAAACCACTTCTTTACTGGTATCCGTTTCCCCGCCGGTCATCTTCATAATTAAGCGAATCATCATTCGATCGTACCAGCGATATCGCGGATAACGCAGCGCACCGGCAAATACCGCGCAGCTCTGCGGCTGCCACGGCGAGTTAAGGAGAAACTTGCGCGTATAGCTGTTGGTTTGCGGGGTGCGCTTTTCCGGTTTGCGCGCCACCAGGTTTACCGAGAAGAACGCCCCCGGCAACGCCTGCAGAGATGCCAGATGCTTTTTCACAAAGCGGTCCAGCGCTGGATGAAAGTGCCCGTAGCGAATAGAAGCGCCAATCACCACCCGATCGTAATGATGCCACTCAACCGTCTCGGTACGGTTCAGGTTCACAGTATCCGCATCAACCCCCAGCTCTTTGAGTTCAGAAGCCAGGTAGGAGGCAATTTCACGGGTCTGCCCATCCCGGGTGGAGAAAAGAATTAAAGTTTTCACGAGCACTCCTGTTATTCGCGCCAGAAAGTGGGAGTAAAGAGCACCAATAAGGTGAACACTTCCAGACGACCAAACAGCATGTTAGCAATCAGGATCCATTTCGCGACCGGGTTCATTGTCGCAAAGTTATCAGCAACGACCCCAAGACCAGGCCCCAGGTTGTTCAATGTCGCCACAACTGAAGCAAAGGCAGAGAAGTCATCAACCCCAGTCGCAATAATAGCCAGCATACTAATGATAAAGACCAACGCATAGGCGGAGAAGAATCCCCACACGGCTTCCAGAATACGTTCCGGTAGCGCACGGTTGCCTAGCTTAATGCTATAGACCGCATTCGGGTGCACCAGGCGCTTAAGCTCACGATTCCCCTGCTTAAACAGCAACAGGATACGAATGACCTTTAAGCCACCGCCCGTTGACCCGGCGCAGCCGCCGATAAACGCAGAGCATAGCAGCAATACCGGCAAGAACAGTGGCCAGCGCGCAATACTATCGGTAGTAAACCCAGCGGTCGTCGCCATCGACACCACCTGGAAGAACGCCTGGTTCAGCGTTGTTAACACCGAGCCGTAGACATTATGTAGCCACAATACCAGTGTACAGACGATAACCAGGGTTAGCTGAACACCGATAAACATTCTGAATTCCGGGTCACGCCAGTAAACCCGCAAACTGCGTCCACTTAATAGCGAAAAGTGCAGGCCATAGTTACAGCCGGAGATCAGCAGGAAGATGGCGATAATGGAATTAATCATCGGGCTATTAAAGTAGCCGACGCTGGCATCGTGAGTTGAGAAGCCGCCGATAGCGATGGTCGCAAAGCTATGGCCGATCGCGTCGAATGCCGGCATTCCGGCAAACCACAGCGCCAATGCGCAGGCGACGGTTAATAAGACATAAATAAGCCACAGCGTTTTTGCCGTCTCGGCAATACGCGGGCGCATTTTATTGTCTTTCAACGGGCCCGGCATTTCTGCCCGGTAGAGCTGCATCCCACCGACGCCGAGGATAGGCAAAATCGCCACCGCCAGCACGATGATCCCCATACCGCCGAACCACTGCAGCATCTGGCGATAGAACAGGATGGCATGAGGCAGTGAGTCCAGTCCCACCAGCGTCGTCGCGCCGGTAGTGGTTAAGCCGGAGAAGGATTCAAAAAAGGCATCCGTCACCGTCAGATTAGGCTGTTCAGCAAAGATAAACGGTAACGCACCGACGCTACCCAACACGGTCCAGAACAGCACGACAATCAGAAACCCCTCGCGGGATTTCAGTTCGCCTTTTTGCTTGCGGTTCGGCCACCACAGCATGGAGCCAATCGCCAGGGCAACAAAGAAGGTTTGGGTGAAAGCTCGCCCCGCGCCATCGCGATATATCAAGGCCACTAATCCCGGGACAATCATTGTCCCCGAAAATAAGATGACCAACAGTCCAACGATTCGGGTTATCGCGCGAAAATGCATCTCTGGCGCTTCCTTTGGGTTACAAAAAAATCAGGTGGGGATTATTCGTCAATCTTCAGTAATTGCAATGAACCACGACTAAAATCAGCCAGTTTTGTCGAAAAAGAGGCCACTTCAGCTTGCGGAAGCGCGACGCGCAGTTGCACAGACGCCTGATATTCGCTTTCCACAATAATGCCCGAGAACTGCGCCAGCAACGCTTCTACCCCGGCCAGCTGTCCGTATTCACATTGCAAAGTATATGCGGTTAACGGCGTCTTGCGCTGCGTTTTCAACTGCGCAAGCGCCTGATGGACACCGCCGCCATAGGCCTTCACCAGGCCGCCGGTACCCAGCAGAATACCACCGTAGTAGCGCACCACCACCGCGGTTATCTCGCCGACGCCGCTGCCCATCAGCTGCGCCAGCATGGGTTTACCTGCCGTTCCCGCCGGTTCGCCATCGTCAGAGAAACCCAGCTGCTGTGAATCATCAGGAGGCCCGGCAACCCACGCCACGCAGTGGTGACGAGCGTCCGGGTGCTCAGCCCTGACCGATTCGACAAACGCTTTCGCCGCCGCCACGCCGTCGGTATGCGCCAACAGCGTGATGAAACGGCTCTTTTTGATCTCTTCAACAACGCTCACCGGCGCGGCCGGGACCAACCAACTTTCCATTACGCCAGTTTCAGGTCGCGCGTCATATTTTCGATGCTGTTTTCGTGAACCACCACGTTATCTTCGATACGAATCCCGCCAAACGGCTTCATGGCTTCAATTTTCTGCCAGTTGAAGTGCTTGCTGAACTGCCCTTCACGCCATGGCGCCAACAGCGACTCAATAAAGTAGATGCCTGGTTCGATAGTCAACACCATACGCGGTTCGAGAATACGGGTGCAGCGCAGGTAAGGATACTTCGACGGCGCCGCCAGATGCGTACCGGTATCGTCTTGCATGAAACCGGCGACATCATGAACCTGCAGGCCCAGCGGATGACCAATCCCGTGTGGCATAAACGGCCCGGTCAGATCGTTTTCCACCATCGCCTCTTCGCTCATGCCGGTCACTAGCTGGTGTTTACGCAGCAGCTTTGCGATGCGCTGATGGAACTGAATATGGTAATCAACGTAGCTGGTGCCAGCCTTCATGGTGCTAATCAGCGCCAGTTGCTCGTCGTTAACGTCTTTAATCAGCTGCGCGAAATCATTATCGCTGTGCCCTGCCCAGGTACGAGTCAGGTCCGCGGCATAGCCGTTGTACTCTGCGCCCGCATCCAACAAGAAGCTACGCATTTCGGTTGGCGCACGGTGATCCAGCTTGGTGTAGTGCAATACGGCCGCATGCTCATTCAGCGCCACGATATTGCTGTAAGGGACATCGGTATCGCGATGACCGGTCGCCGTCAGGTAAGCCTGATTAATATCGAACTCGCTCATCCCCGACTGGAAAGCTTCGTGGGCCGCGCGATGGCCGTTCACCGCCGATTTCTGCGCTTCACGCATACAGGCCAGCTCATAGTCGGTTTTGTAAGCGCGATAATAGTGCAGATAGTCGATAACGCCTTTCGGGTTGATTTTGTCTGCCGCGATCTCCAGACCTAAAGCACGTTCCGGCACCGGGCCGATATACGCTATGTTGCCACGCGCCGCGGGCAGTTGACCGCCAATGCCATCGGCTTTCGGCAACGCAATAACATCCACTTCCTCAGTCCAGAAAGAGGTCGGCAGCGGCTCAACGTTGTGCCAGTAATCGACCGGCAGATAGAACCACAGTTTCGGTTTATTCACGCCATCCACCAGCAGCCAGCAGTTTGGCACCTGGGTCACCGGCACCCACGCCTTAAACTGCGGGTTAACCTTAAACGGATACGGATGATCGTCGAGGAAGACATTGATCAGCTCGCCGGAGTGGATAAGCAGAGCATCCAGCTTGAAGCGATCTAAAACTTTGCGGGTACGTTCTTGTAGGGTAACGATATGATTTTTATAAAGCGCGGCCAGTGATTCCATCTTTTATCCTTTGCTTTTATTGGATCGTGATTCTCCGCATCTTAGCACATTGGCTCCAGGCCGGGTGATTTCTACCGGATGTGATCCGACCAGCAATTATTTAAAGAGTAATTTGCATTTTCTTAACATAAATTCCACACTCCGAGTCATCTGGTATGACCAGATCATATTGCTGGATTCAGGAGACTGACATGCTCTACAAAGGCGACACCCTGTACCTCGACTGGCTGGAAGATGGCATTGCCGAACTGGTTTTCGACGCCCCCGGCTCGGTTAACAAGCTTGATACTGCAACCGTTGCCAGCCTCGGTCACGCGCTGGACGTACTCGAAAAACAAAAAGATCTCAAAGGGCTGCTGCTGCGCTCTGAAAAAGCGGCCTTTATTGTCGGCGCCGATATCACCGAATTCCTTTCACTATTCCTGGTGCCGGAAGAACAGTTGAGCCAGTGGCTGCACTTCGCCAACAGCGTCTTCAATCGTCTGGAAGATTTACCGGTCCCTACTCTGTCAGCGGTTAACGGCTACGCGCTGGGCGGCGGCTGCGAATGCGTACTGGCGACCGACTATCGCCTCGCCACGCCGGATCTGCGCATCGGCCTGCCGGAAACCAAGTTGGGCATTATGCCTGGCTTCGGCGGTTCCGTACGTCTGCCGCGCCTGCTCGGCGCCGATAGCGCGCTGGAAATTATTGCCGCCGGTAAAGACGTCGGTGCCGATCAAGCGCTGAAAATTGGCCTCATTGACGGCATTGTTGCCGCGGAAAAACTGCATGACGGCGCGCTGGCGATTCTGCGCCAGGCGATTAATGGCGACCTGGACTGGAAAGCCAAACGTCAGCCGAAACTGGAGCCGCTGAAGCTCAGCAAAATTGAAGCCGCCATGAGCTTCACTATTGCCAAAGGTATGGTCGCGCAAACCGCCGGAAAACATTACCCGGCGCCGATCACCGCGGTAAAAACCATCGAAGCCGCCGCGCGTCTTGGCCGTGATGACGCGCTGAAGCTGGAAAACCAAAGTTTTGTTCCGCTGGCGCACACCAACGAAGCGCGCGCGCTGGTCGGTATCTTCCTTAACGACCAGTACGTCAAAGCGAAAGCGAAAAAACTCACTAAAGATGTCGAGACGCCGAAGCACGCTGCCGTATTAGGCGCCGGCATTATGGGTGGCGGCATTGCTTACCAGTCAGCCTGGAAAGGCGTGCCGGTGGTGATGAAAGACATTAGCGACAAATCGCTGACCCTTGGCATGACCGAAGCGGCGAAGCTGCTGAATAAACAGCTGGAACGCGGAAAAATCGACGGCCTGAAGCTGGCCGGAGTGATTAGCACCATTCAGCCAACGCTGGAATACAGCGGTTTTGACCGCGTGGACGTCGTCGTTGAAGCGGTGGTGGAAAACCCGAAAGTGAAGAAAGCGGTACTGGCGGAAACCGAAGAGAAAGTGCGTCCGGACACCGTGCTGGCTTCCAACACCTCAACGATTCCTATCAGCGAGCTGGCCAGCGTTCTGCAGCGCCCGGAGAATTTCTGCGGTATGCACTTCTTTAACCCGGTACATCGCATGCCGCTGGTTGAAGTGATCCGCGGCGAGAAAACTTCGGACAAGACCATTGCCAAAGTCGTGGCCTGGGCCAGCAAAATGGGCAAAACACCGATCGTTGTGAATGATTGCCCCGGCTTTTTCGTTAACCGCGTCCTGTTCCCCTATTTCGCAGGCTTCAGCCAGCTGCTGCGCGACGGCGCGGACTTCCGCAAAGTCGATAAAGTAATGGAAAAACAGTTTGGCTGGCCGATGGGCCCGGCCTATCTGCTGGATGTTGTCGGCATCGATACCGCGCACCATGCTCAGGCGGTAATGGCGGCGGGGTTCCCACAGCGGATGCAGAAAGATTATCGCGATGCTATCGACGCGCTGTTTGACGCCAGCCGTTTCGGCCAGAAGAACGGCCTCGGTTTCTGGCGTTATAAAGAAGACAGTAAAGGTAAGCCGAAGAAAGAAGAAGATGCCGCAGTCGATAGTCTGCTGGCCGAAGTCAGCCAGCCGAAGCGCGATTTCAGCGATGAAGAGATTATCGCCCGCATGATGATCCCAATGGTTAACGAAGTTGTTCGCTGCCTGGAAGAAGGCATTATCGCCAGCCCGGCGGAAGCGGATATGGCGCTGGTATACGGCCTGGGCTTCCCTCCGTTCCACGGCGGCGCATTCCGCTGGCTGGACACCATCGGCAGCGCAAAATATCTCGATATGGCGCAGCAATACCAGCACCTCGGCCCGCTTTATGCAGTGCCGGAGGGTCTGCGTAATAAGGCCCGTCATAACGAAGCGTATTATCCTCCAGTAGAACCAGCCCGTCCGGTTGGCGAACTGAAAACGGCTTAAGGAGTCACAATGGAACAGGTTGTCATTGTCGATGCAATTCGCACCCCGATGGGCCGTTCAAAGGGCGGCGCCTTTCGCAACGTGCGTGCGGAAGACCTCTCCGCACACCTGATGCGAAGCCTGCTCTCGCGTAACCCGTCCCTTGAGGCGAGCGCGATTGACGATATTTACTGGGGCTGCGTGCAACAAACGCTGGAGCAGGGTTTCAACATTGCGCGTAACGCCGCGCTGTTGGCGGAAATACCGCACTCGGTACCGGCAACAACGGTTAACCGCCTGTGCGGTTCCTCCATGCAGGCGCTGCACGATGCCGCCCGTATGATCATGACCGGCGACGCCAGCGTCTGCCTGATTGGCGGCGTTGAGCACATGGGCCATGTGCCAATGAGTCATGGTGTCGATTTCCATCCGGGCCTTAGCCGTAACGTGGCGAAAGCCGCCGGTATGATGGGGCTGACCGCGGAAATGCTGGCGCGTCTACACGGCATTAGCCGTGAAATGCAGGATCAATTCGCCGCACGTTCCCACGCTCGCGCCTGGGCGGCGACGCAATCCGGGGCATTCAAGGCGGAGATTATCCCGACCGGCGGCCACGATGCCGATGGCGTGCTGAAATCCTTTAATTATGACGAAGTGATCCGCCCGGAAACCACCGTAGAAGCGCTGGCGGCGCTGAGACCGGCTTTCGATCCGGTGACCGGCACGGTAACGGCAGGTACCTCTTCCGCGCTTTCCGACGGCGCGGCGGCAATGCTGCTGATGAGCGAAAGCCGCGCCCGCGAGCTGGGGCTGAAGCCGCGCGCTCGCGTCCGTTCAATGGCGGTGGTCGGCTGCGATCCGTCCATTATGGGTTACGGCCCGGTTCCGGCCTCAAAGCTGGCGCTGAAAAAAGCGGGATTATCCACCAGCGATATCGACGTCTTTGAAATGAATGAAGCGTTTGCCGCGCAGATCCTGCCGTGTATTAAAGATCTGGGCTTAATGGAGCAGATCGACGAGAAGATCAACCTTAACGGCGGCGCGATCGCGCTCGGCCACCCGTTGGGCTGTTCCGGGGCGCGTATTAGCACCACCTTGATCAATCAGATGGAACGCAAAGACGCGCAGTTCGGTCTGGCGACCATGTGTATCGGCTTAGGCCAGGGGATCGCCACCGTATTCGAGCGGATGTAGGAAAAAACTCGATGCCATTATTGCCTGCCAGCCAACAGGCAATAATGGATTAGAGGGGGTTTAGTTGCCGTTCTTCCCGCCTGTCAGGGGCGGGTTTTTTATTTTCAGATAAACGCAAACGCATCGCCAAACAGGCGATCTTCACGCGCGCCGCGCTCATTACAGAACAGGTCGCGGGCAATTTTGGCCATCTCAAAACGACCGGCAATGTAAATATCATGCTCGGCCAGCGTACCGTAATCCTGCAGCACGGCGGTGAGTACCGTACCGGAGCGACCACGCCACCCTTCTTCCGGCTGCTCGACCACCGGCTCGATGCGCAGATTCGGATGCTTGATGCTTAACGCTTCCAGCTCGGCCAGATCGTACAGATGCTTAGCCTCGCGGCCGCCCCAATAAATGGCGATATCGCGATCCGGGTTACGCGCCAGCGCGGTTAACAGAATAGAACGCACATAAGAGAATCCGGTACCGCCGGCGATCAGAATCAGCGGGCGATCTTCGTCATCGCGCAGCCACGCTTCGCCATGCGGAATATCAACCTCAATTTCACGCTCTTTCAGAATGCGATCCATCACCGCCATCGCATACAGATTGAGTTCAGAAGCACCGATATGCAGCTCGATAAACTCATGCTCTGACGGCGTGGAAGCCATAGAGAACGGACGCTTGTCGCGCTCATCCATCACTACCATCAGATACTGGCCGGCGCGGAAAGAAAATGCCGCTTCCGGTACTAATCGAACGCGATACACGGTATCGGTAATCGCCTCCACCGAGGTCACTTTACAGCTTAAGGTTGTCATGCGTCCCCTCTGTCGGGTCTATAGAGCAAAACAGCGGCGTTAGCCCCGCTTACTGTTATTTAAAGATGGCCAGTTCATCCCAGATGGCGTCGATACGCGCCGTCACCTCAGGATCTTTTTTGATTGGACGACCCCATTCACGCTGGGTTTCGCCAGGCCATTTATTTGTGGCATCCAGCCCCATTTTTGAACCCAGGCCGGAAACCGGCGAGGCAAAATCCAGATAATCTATTGGCGTATTTTCTACCAGTACCGTATCACGAGCCGGGTCCATACGGGTAGTAATCGCCCAAATCACGTCATTCCAGTCGCGCGCGTTCACGTCATCGTCGCAGACAATCACGAACTTGGTATACATGAACTGGCGCAGGAACGACCAGACGCCCATCATCACGCGCTTGGCATGGCCTGCGTACTGTTTTTTCATGGTCACCACCGCCAGGCGATAGGAACACCCTTCCGGCGGCAGATAGAAATCGACGATTTCCGGGAACTGCTTTTGCAGAATCGGCACAAAGACTTCGTTCAGCGCCACGCCCAGCACCGCGGGTTCATCCGGCGGACGACCGGTATAGGTCGAATGATAAATCGCGTCTTCGCGCTGGGTAATATGGGTCACCGTAAATACCGGGAAGCTGTCTACTTCATTGTAGTAGCCGGTATGATCGCCGTATGGCCCTTCCGGCGCCATCTCGCCGGCCTCAATGTAGCCTTCAAGCACGATTTCCGCGCTGGCCGGCACTTCAAGGTCATTGGAAACGCACTTCACCACTTCGGTCTTGGTGCCGCGCAGCAAGCCTGCGAAAGCGTATTCCGACAGGGTATCAGGAACCGGCGTCACCGCGCCCAGAATGGTCGCCGGATCGGCGCCAAGCGCCACGGAAACCGGAAAACGTTCGCCGGGATGCGCCGCGCACCACTCCTGGAAATCGAGCGCGCCGCCGCGGTGGGACAACCAACGCATGATGAGTTTATTTTTGCCGATCAGCTGCTGGCGATAAATACCCAGATTTTGCCGCTCCTTGTGCGGGCCGCGGGTCACCGTCAGCCCCCAGGTAATCAGCGGCGCGGCATCTTCCGGCCAGCAGGTCATAATCGGTATTTTGTTGAGATCGACATCATCGCCCTGGATGATTTTTTGCTGACAAGGCGCGCCGCGCAGGCGTTTGGTCGGCATATTCAACACTTGCTTGAACTGCGGCAGCTTATCAAACAGATCGCGGAAGCCTTTTGGCGGTTCCGGCTCTTTCAGAAAGGCCAATAGCTTCCCGACTTCCCGTAGCGAACTGACGTCTTCCTGGCCCATCCCCAGCGCCACACGACGCGGCGTGCCAAACAGGTTGCACAGCACCGGCATCGAGTAGCCTTTCGGGTTTTCAAACAGCAGCGCCGGGCCGCCGGCACGCAGGGTGCGGTCGGCAATTTCGGTAATTTCCAGATGCGGGTCGACCGGCAGGGTTATCCGTTTTAGCTCGCCCTGCTGCTCAAGTAATGTCAGAAAGTCGCGTAGATCGTGGTATTTCATGGAGTTATTATTGACCTCTATACAAGCGGCTGATTATACGATTTTCGCCGCAACGATGCTGTACTTTTGTTAAATAAGCGTAAATGAACAGGCTATTTACGCTTTCGCTTATAATGGTTTTCGCGATTGTTCCAGGCTTTTGTTATGCTTGCAGGTAGTAAAGCGGAAAGAGTCATTATGCAAGCCTGGTACTTACTTTATTGCAAACGTGGGCAGCTTCAGCGCGCCCAGGAACACCTTGAACGTCAGGCAGTCAATTGCCTGATGCCGACGATCGCGCTGGAAAAAATCATCCGTGGTAAACGTACTACGGTCAGCGAGCCCCTGTTCCCAAACTATCTGTTCGTCGAATTCGATCCCGAGATCATTCATACCACCACCATCAGCGCTACCCGAGGGGTGAACAGTTTCGTCCGTTTTGGCGCCCAACCGGCAGTGGTCCCTTCAGAGGTGATTCACCAGCTTTCCATCTATAAACCGGAAGGTATTACCGACCCGGAAACGCCTCATGAAGGCGACAGCGTGTTAATCACCGACGGTGCTTTTGAAGGGCTGCAGGCTATTTTCACCGAGCCCGACGGCGAAGCCCGTTCAATGCTGCTCCTCAATCTGTTGAATAAACAGGTCCTGCAAAGCGTTAAAAATACCGACTTCTATAAAATCTGACGGCGCGGTTAGAAGCGCACGCCAAACAGCTTCCTGACGTTCGCATCCGTAACCTCCTCCAGCCATTGCGCTTCCTCGCCTCGCCAGCCCGCTACGCTTGCCAGAATATGCGGCAGATAAGCGGGCTCGTTGCGCCGCGAGGAGGGCTTCGGCTTCATATCCCTCGGTAATAGATATGGCGCATCGGTCTCCAGCAGCAGACGTTCCGCCGGGATCGCCGGTAACAGTTCACGAAGCTCCAGTCCCCGCCGCTCATCGCACACCCAACCGGTGATACCGATAAATAAACCTCTATCAAGACACTGAATCACTTCCTCGCGGCTACCGGTAAAGCAGTGCAACACGGCGCCTGGCAGTTTATTGAGCCACGGCTCCAGCAGCTCAAGGAACCGTTGATGGGCGTCGCGGCAGTGTAAAAATACCGGCATTGAGAGCTCGGCCGCCAGCGCCAGCTGGGCGCTGAATGCCTTCTCTTGCTCCTGCGGCGTTGAGAAATTACGGTTGAAATCAAGACCGCATTCGCCAATCGCCGCCACCTGCGGCTGGCGGGCCAGCGCGTGAATTTCTTCGGCCACCGACTCCGTCCAGGTGCTGCTATCGTGCGGATGTACACCCGCGGTAGACCAGCAGTTGGCGTAACGGCCAGCCATCTGCTGCGCCTGCTGGCTTTCATGCAGATTGGTGCCGGTCAGCAACATCCCCTGGACACCCGCCGCCTGCGCGCGCGCAACCACCTCGTCGTGATCGCGGGAAAACTGCGAGCTGGTCAGATTTACGCCAATATCAAACATCATAACTCCCATATGACAACCGCCCTGACGGGCGGTTGGCGTTGTTACTCTTCTTTGCTCTCCGCCTCTTCGGCGGAGGCATCTTCGTCACGCGTCAGGCGTTTCCCGGTGTAGAAACGGGCAAAGAACACCCCGACTTCAAACAGGCAATACATGGGGATGGCCAACAGCGTTTGCGAGAACACATCCGGCGGCGTCAGCAGCATACCGACCACGAAGGCGCCCACCAGCACGTAGGGCCGTTTTTTACGTAAATCTTCCGGCGTCGTGACGCCCATCCAGCAGAGCAGGACGATGGCGACCGGCACTTCAAACGACACGCCGAAAGCCATAAACAGCGCCATGACAAAATCGAGGTAGCTACGGATATCGGTCGAAACTAATACCCCTTCCGGCGCGGCGTGAGTCAGGAAGCCGAATGCCAGCGGGAACACGACGAAATAAGCGAAAGCCATACCGATATAAAACAGCAACGTACTGGAAACCAGCAGCGGCATGACCAGCCGACGTTCATGCTTATACAACGCCGGCGCGACGAACGCCCATACCTGATAAAGAATGACCGGTACCGACAGGATCACCGAGACCATAAAGGTCAGTTTGATCGGCGTGAAGAAAGGAGAAGCGACATCGGTGGCGATCATCGTCGCGCCTACCGGCATTTTGCTGATAAGCGGAGCGGATACCAGTTGATAGATATCATTGGCGAAGTAAACCAACGCCAGGAAGATCACCAGGATGGCAATAATGCTGTTGAGCAGGCGCTTACGCAGCTCAATCAGATGAGAAATTAACGGTTGAGTCTCGTCTACGCCCATTTTTTACGCTTTATCACTCGATGCGGGGGAAGAATCTGGCACTGCCGCGGCGGCTTTTTCCTTAGCTGCCGGGGCTTCAGCCGACGAAACGGATGGCTCCTCGGCAACGGGCTCCGGGGTATGTGCCGGAGCGCTGACCTGGTGTTCCGCCGTCGCCGGCGTGACATCCTGGCGCTGCGCTTCGCTACCTTTGACGACCGGATTATGAATGGTGTTCGCTTCGTCGCTGGCCTTTTCAGGATCGTGGGCGGTATAGGAACGCTTCATAGATTCAGCTGCTTCACGCAGCTCGTCCATCGAGGCTTTGAGCTCCGGAGTCAGATTATCCAGGCTGGCTTTCTCCACCTTCTTCAGGCTCTCCTGAAACTCCTGCAGTTTTAGCTCCTGGGCAAGCTCATTTTGTACGGTGGTCGCCAGCGAGCGCAACGTACGGATCCAGCTGGCCACCGTTTTAACGGCGACAGGTAGTCGCTGTGGCCCCAATACGATGAGGCCAATCACGAACACCAGCAATAGTTCACTAAAACCGATATCGAACACGAATTACACCTGCTCTTTGTCGTGGCGTTTTGTCTCGTCTTTTTTCGCATCATCTTGTTTATCAGCGATAGTTTTCGCTGCAAAATCTGCATCGGCTGAGGATTTATCGGATTTTTCGTCATCGCTCATCGCTTTTTTAAAGCCCTTGATCGATGCGCCTAAATCCGAACCCAGCGAGCTCAGCTTCTTCGTCCCGAAAAGCAGAACTACGATGACGACAACAATTAACAACTGCCAAATACTGATACCACCCATACACGTTCCCCTATGACAGATGATGAATGATGAGAGCGCATTATACACGTCATCCGGTGAGACGCCTCTTTGTCAGACCGCTCACATGACTTCGCGCAAGAATCAATGCGCCAGAATAAACGCGAAACCTGTCAGCGCGTTTTTCGCCAACCAATAAGCCAGGTTACGACGCCGCCGGCCATCAGCCAGCCTGGCATCATGCCCCACTCCGGGCGGTGGATAAATAACAGCGTACCGCTTAAAAGCAAAACGGCGCCTATACCAAACAGATAACGGGACTGCCCCTGGCGCACGTGGCGCACCTGGAAGTCGCGCACGATGGTATCGACGCTGGTCTGCAGCTGTTTGCTCTGCTGCAGGCTTTGGTACACCAGCTCAGGAATTTCCGGCATTCGTTCAATCCAGAACGGCGCTTTTTCTTTAAACGCACGCACCAGCGCGGGAATACCGACCTGATCCTTAATCCACGACTCGAGAAAAGGCTTCGCCGTTTTCCACAAGTCTAACTGAGGATAGAGCTGACGACCTACCCCTTCTACGTAAAGTAATGTCTTCTGAAGCAAAACCAGCTGCGGCTGGACTTCCATGTTGAAACGCCGCGCGGTATTAAACAGATTCAGCAATACGTGGCCGAAGGAGATTTCCGCCAGCGGCTTTTCAAAGATGGGCTCGCACACGGTGCGAATCGCAAACTCAAACTCTTCAACGTTGGTATCCGGCGGCACCCAGCCGGAATCGACGTGCAGCTCGGCAACCTTACGATAATCACGGTTGAAGAAAGCAATAAAGTTTTCCGCCAGATAGCGCTTATCGTCTTTGTTCAGCGAGCCGACGATACCGCAGTCGATACCGATATATTGCGGGTCATGCGGATGATCGTAGCTAACGAAAATATTACCCGGATGCATATCCGCATGGAAAAAGCTGTCGCGGAACACCTGGGTAAAGAAGACCTGCACCCCACGCTCCGCCAACAACTGCATGTTGGTGCCCTGGGCTTCCAGCGCGGCGACATCGGACACCGGAATACCGTAGATCCGCTCCATTACCATCATGCCTTCGCTACAGTAATCGGAATAGACTTCCGGCACGTATAGCATTGGGCTGTCTTCGAAATTGCGCCGTAGCTGAATAGCATTAGCCGACTCGCGTAACAGATTCAGCTCGTCCATCAGCGTTTTTTCATATTCGCGGACGACTTCCTGCGGACGCAGACGGCGGCCATCCGGCAGCAGACGAGGCACCCAGCGCGCCAGGCGGTAGATTAATTTCATGTCCGCTTTGATCACCGGCAGGATATCCGGGCGGATGACCTTGATGACGACCTCTTTGCCGTTGTCTTTCAGGCGCGCGGTATGGACCTGGGCGATGGAGGCGGAAGCGAGCGGCTCAATGGCGAAATCATCGAACCAGGCTTCAATGGGCAGCCCGCCCATCGCTTGTTCGATCTGTTGTTTAGCCAATTTGCCATCGAAAGGTGCGACGCGATCCTGCAGCAGCGCCAGTTGATCGGCGATTTGCGGCGGGAACAGATCGCGGCGGGTGGAGAGCATCTGGCCGAACTTAATCCACACCGGGCCCAGCTCCTGCAGCGCCAGGCGTAAGCGTTGACCCAGCGGTTTATCTTTGTGGCGATTCGGCATCCAGAACAACATTCGCCGCCAGATGCGCAGCGGCAACGTGATACGCATTTTGGGAATGAGCTCATCAAGCCCGTAACTCAAAAAGGTGCGGATGATAAAATACAGGCGCCGTAATTCTCCTGGCGTCATTTGCCCTCCAGCGTTTCCAGCCGTTTTTCCAGTGCGGCCAGCGCGCGTTCAACGGCGGCGGATTCTTCAGCAAACCAGGCCATTTCCAACGGCCCCGGCGCCAGTCGCCACTCTTCGGTAATCGCTTCAGCGACGTAGCGCTGCTGGCTTTTCGCGCCCTGCAGCAGGAAGCGCGCGCCGCCGCGAAGCACCTTGCCAACCCCTTCAGCGACGATATCGCCGGTATACGGCGCCAATAGCTCTGCCGGGTCGAACTCCGCCAGATCGCAAAGTGCGACCATGTTCTGCACAACCTGCAGGTCGCCCTGTACTTCCAGATCGCCGCTGCGAATCAGCGCGGTCAGTTGTTGGCGGTTACGCAACTGCGGCAGCACGCTCAGGCGGGTTATCACGGTACAGTCAGCTTCGCCTTCCCACGCGCCGAGCACGTCGATTTGCTGCTCGCTAAAGGCCAGCACGACAGGCGCCGACAGCTCTTTGAGCTCTACGCGCAGCACTTTCCCCAGCAGGCGCTGACGCGCCGGTTTAAGCGCGCGGTCGCGCCAGAGAAAAGTATTAAGAACCGTTTCGATGCCAGCGGTAACCAGTGGTGCGAAAGGCATAGCGTCCCTCCTGTCAGAACTTATAGCCGCGGTGTAGCGCGACAATACCTGCCGTCAGGTTGTAGTAGTCGACGCTTTCAAAACCCGCCTCCTGCATCATGCCTTTCAGGGTATCCTGATCGGGATGCATGCGGATGGATTCCGCCAGATAGCGATAGCTTTCCGCATCGTTTGCCACCAGCTCGCCGACTTTCGGCAGCACGTGGAAGGAATAAGCGTCGTAGGCTTTGCTCAGTGGTTCGAGAATCGGTTTAGAAAACTCCAGAACCAGCAAACGTCCGCCCGGTTTCAGCACGCGGTACATTGAACGCAGCGCTTTGTCTTTATCGGTAACGTTACGCAGGCCAAAGGAGATGGTGATGCAGTCAAAGGTGTTATCCGCAAACGGCAGCGCTTCGGCGTTGGCCTGAACGTACTCAACGTTACCGACAATACCGATGTTGCGCAGTTTTTCGCGGCCCATTTTGAGCATCGAGTCATTGATATCGGCGAGCATTACGCGGCCGGTTTCGCCCACCAGACGGGAAAACTTCGCCGTCAGGTCGCCGGTGCCGCCCGCTAAGTCCAGCACAGTTTGCCCGCGACGCACGCCGCTGCAGTCGATGGTGAAGCGCTTCCACAAGCGATGAATCCCGAACGACATTAAGTCGTTCATCACATCATATTTTGCAGCGACAGAATGGAATACATGCGCCACCATGTCCGCCTTCTGCTCTTTGGCTACCGTCTGAAAGCCAAAATGCGTTGTTTCTTGTGAATCCTCAACCATCTCTATGCCCGCTTACTTATCAAGAAAATGTTCAGCGAGTGTAACAGATTCAGGCCATTTCCCATACGTTTCAGCTTGGCCTGACGTGCTCGTTTGCGCTCACTGCAGGGTCGGAATCGGCGCTAAACACATCTTCCTGCGGTGAATTTTCATCTTCCTCAAGGCGATATTCTTCATCCTGCGCCGTGGCCTGCTCGACTAAATCAGGATTAATCCCGCGCTTAACCTCGACCCCCAGGCCACGGAATGACTCGGCCTGTACCAGCAGGTTGCCGCGCCCGGAGGCGAGCTTTTTCATCGCCTGGCGATAGTTATCCTGCGCTTTATCAAGGCTTTGACCGATAGCCGACATATCGTCGACAAACAGCCGCATCTTGTCATACAGGCGCCCGGCGCGCTCGGCGATTTTTTGCGCGTTACGGCTTTGATGCTCATAGCGCCACAAGTTGGCGATGGTGCGCAACGCCACCAGCAAGGTTGTCGGGCTAACCAGCATAATATTGTTCTTCAGCGCCTCGCTGATAAGCTCAGGTTGGCGGTCGATAGCCAGCAGGAACGCCGGCTCAACGGGGATGAACATCAGCACATAGTCGAGCGAACGAAGCCCCGGCAGTTGTTGGTAATCTTTACGCCCCAGCAGGCGAATGTGGTTACGCACCGAGGCAATATGCTCCTGTAGCGCCGCTTCGCGGGTGTAGTCGTCGTCAGCGTTGAAGTAGCGCTCATAGGCGACGAGGGTCATTTTGGCGTCGATAACCACGTCTTTGCCCTGCGGCAGACGCACGATAACATCCGGCTGCATCCGCGAGCGGTTATCGGTTTCGATGCTCACCTGAGTTTGATACTCATAGCCTTCGCGCAGGCCGGAGGCCTCCAGCACGCGGGTTAGCACCACTTCTCCCCAGTTGCCCTGAGTTTTGTTATCACCCTTCAGCGCTTTCGTCAGGTTCAGCGCCTCTTGCGCCATCTGTGCGTTCAGCTGTTGCAAATTGCGGATTTCGTGCGCCAGCGTGTGGCGCTCACGCGCCTCCTGGCCGAAGCTGTCCTGCACCTGGCGACGGAAGCCGTCGAGCTGTTCGCGCAGCGGCGTCAGCAGGCCATGCAGGCTCTGGCGATTTTGTTCATCAACCCGGCGGTTGCTGTGCTCAAATATGCGGTTCGCCAGGTTTTCAAACTGCTCGCTCAGGCGCTGCTCGCTGTTGACCATCTGGCGAATTTTATCTTCGGCGTGCAACTGCGTGGATTCCAGACGGGTGGTCACTTCACGCAGGTCGGCCTCCAGCGAGGTGTTGATATCACGCAGGCTGCGCAGCTCGTTGTTGAGAAGTTCGCACTCATCGCGCCAGTGCGATTCCTGCACCAGCTGCTGACGTGCGGCGCTAAGTTCAATATCCAGCTCGCGGCGCTCTTCAATGAGATCGGCACGGATTTGATCGGCGCGGGCTTTTGTCGCCAGCCAGCCAACGATTAACCCTGCCGCCAGCGCCACCACGGCGCTTATCACAATAGAGATATCCACAACGCCTCCCCGGCAACCACTTACGGCACAAAAATAGAATTGTGCTGTACAAACGTCCAGTTGAAAAGGATTTTCCTGCGAGGCGCTACGCAAAAAAAAGGCCGGAAGATCCGGCCCTGTGAGAAAGAGAGAAGAACTACAGCAGACGGCGCGCCGCTTCCACAACGATTTTCACCGCGTGGATTTCGGTTTGCTTCATGGTTTCGGCGTTAGGGATCTCTTGCTGGGTACGGTTGACGATAACCCCTGCCACCATCCCTGCGCGCAGGCCCTGGCTGGCGCACATGGTCAGCAGCGTAGCGGATTCCATTTCATAGTTCATGACGCCCATTGCCTGCCACTCTTCCATCGAGCCTTTGAAACGGCTCACGACGCGGCCGGAGAAGGTGTCGTAACGCTCCTGGCCTGGATAGAAGGTATCAGAGGAGGCAGTCACGCCGATATGCGTGGTCGCGCCGATTGATTTCGCCGCTTCCACCAGCGCGGTGGTACAGGCGAAGTCAGCAACGGCCGGGAACTCCATCGGCGCGAAGTGCAGGCTGGCGCCGTCCAGACGGACAGAACCGGTCGTCACCAGTACATCGCCAACATTGATATGCGGCTGAATCGCGCCGGTGGTACCGATACGCAGGAAGGTACGAACCCCCAGCTGCGCCAGCTCTTCCACGGCGATAGAGGTCGACGGGCCGCCGATACCGGTGGAGCAAACAATCACCGGTTTGCCGTCCAGCTCAGCGCGCCAGGAGGTAAATTCACGATGTGATGCCAGCTTAACCGGCTTATCCATCAGCGCGGCGATCTTTTCCACACGCTCCGGATCGCCAGGGACGATAGCCAGCGTAGCCCCTTGTAAATCGTTCTTAGTGAGGCCGAGATGAAAAACATCAGACTTGGACATAAAAAACTCCTCTGTGGGTCGAAGTATCAGCAGAAGCAAAAGGGTACTTTACAGAAGCCACTCGCTTATTTTTGTGATGATAGTCACCATGCATAATAATGATTGCATTTGTTTTTCAACAAATAGTGATTTACATCACATTAACAAGTTATATTCGCGGTCACAGAACAAAAGATAGCCGCTTTCAGGCACTGTGCTTTATTAACGTTCAGTCTAAGAGTCTATATTTATCGATGCGCTAATAAATAAGGGTACGGAGAATACCATGACCACCACCAAGCAACCCGGATTCGCACCTGCAGCCTCGCCGCACGCCTCTACCGCCGTCCATACGTCGGATGAGCACATTACCGCCGGAGAAACCTCGATCCCATCGCAGGGCGAGAATATGCCGGCCTATCACGCCCGCCCGAAAAACGCCGACGGCCCGCTGCCGATCGTTATCGTGGTGCAGGAAATTTTCGGCGTACATGAGCATATTCGCGATCTGTGCCGCCGCCTGGCGCAGGAAGGCTATCTGGCGATTGCGCCAGAACTCTACTTCCGCCAGGGCGATCCGAATGAGTACAACGATATCCCTACCCTGTTCAAAGAACTGGTCACTAAGGTGCCTGACGCACAGGTGCTGGCGGATCTCGACCACGTCGCCAGTTGGGCGGCACGCCACGGCGGCGATGCCCATCGTCTGCTGATCACCGGTTTCTGCTGGGGCGGGCGCATCACCTGGCTGTATGCCGCGCATAACCCGCAGTTGAAGGCAGGCGTCGCCTGGTATGGCAAACTGGTGGGAGAAAAATCGCTGAATTCGCCAAAACACCCGGTGGATATCGCCGTCGACCTCAACGCGCCGGTACTTGGCCTGTACGGCGCTAAAGACGCCAGCATTCCGCAGGATACCGTCGAGACCATGCGCCAGGCGCTGCGGGCGGCGAATGCGAACGCCGAGATCGTGGTCTATCCCGAGGCCGATCACGCTTTTAACGCCGACTATCGCGCCAGCTATCACGAAGAGTCAGCCAAAGACGGCTGGCAGCGAATGCTGGCCTGGTTTGCTCAATATGGCGGTAAAAAAGGGTAACTCGCCTGATACATGAAAAGAGGAGGCCGTGGCCTCCTCTGTTGTTTTCCGCGTATCTATCAGGCTGATTCGCGCAGATTCTGCGCCGCTTGCACCATGTTAGCCAGCGCGGCGCGAGTTTCCGGCCAGCCACGGGTTTTCAGGCCGCAGTCCGGGTTAACCCACAAGCGCTCCGCCGGAATACGCTGCGCGGCCTTCTCCAGCAACCCTTCAATCCACTCCACGCTCGGTACGTTTGGCGAGTGAATATCATAAACGCCCGGGCCGATTTCGTTCGGATATTCGAACTCTTCAAACGACTCCAGCAGTTCCATGTCAGAACGCGAAGTTTCAATGGTGATGACGTCGGCATCCAGCGCGGCGATAGAATCCATGATGTCATTGAACTCGCAATAACACATGTGGGTATGAATCTGGGTATCATCCTTAGCAACCGCGGCGTTGATGCGGAAAGCTTCGACGCCCCACTGTAGATAAGCATCCCAATCACTGCGCTTCAGCGGCAGACCTTCGCGCAGTGCCGGTTCATCAATCTGAATAATACCGATACCGGCCGCCTCCAGATCCGCCACTTCATCGCGCAGCGCCAGCGCAATCTGCTTCGCGATGGTTTCACGGCTGACATCTTCGCGCGGGAAGGACCAGCACAGAATGGTCACCGGACCGGTCAACATGCCTTTGACCGGCTTGTCGGTAAGAGACTGCGCGTACTTCGCCCACTCGACGGTGATCGCTTGCGGACGGCTGACGTCGCCGATAACCACCGGCGGCTTCACGCAGCGAGAGCCATAGCTTTGCACCCAACCGTTTTGCGTAAAGATGAAACCGTCCAGATGCTCACCGAAATACTCCACCATGTCATTACGCTCGGCTTCTCCGTGCACCAGCACGTCTAAACCCAGACGTTCTTGTTCGACGATCGCCTGCTTAATATGTTCGGCAATACCCGTCCGATAATGACTGGCATCAAGATTGCCCTTTTTGAAGTCCAGACGTAGGGTACGAATTTCGGTTGTCTGCGGGAATGAACCGATCGTCGTCGTCGGCCATGCTGGCAAGTTAAAGCGCCTGCGCTGCGCTTGTGCGCGCTCAGCATAAGGACTGGCGCGCTGGCTGTCCTGAGCGGTGATTGCCGCCAGCCGTTTTTCCACTGCCGCGTTGTGTACGCGAGTCGAATGGCGACGAGCCTGGATTGGCGCGCTCCACGCCTCGATCGCCGTCGTATCACCGCTGTTCAGCGCATCGCGCAGCAGCGCCAGTTCGCCGCACTTCTGCAGGGCGAAAGCAAACCAACTTTTTACTTCGGCATCAAGACGGGTCTCTACGCTCAGATCGATCGGGCTATGCAGCAAGGAGCAGGAAGAGGCGACCCATAGTTCGCGTTGACCGACAATCGCCTTAATTTGCGCATATTTTTCCGTGAGATCGGCGCGCCAGACGTTACGACCGTTGATCAGCCCGGCGGATAACAGCCAGTCGGCCGGCAGACGTTTATGTAGTTCAGCAACATCATCTTTGCCATGCACCAGATCGACGTGAAGCCCCTGTACCGGCAGCGCGGTGATAACATCAAGGTTGTCGGCGATCCCTTCAAAATAGGTAGTCAGCAGTAGTTTTACCTGCCCCTGCAGGGCCTCATAAGCCGGTTTAAAGGCATCCAACCATGCTTGCGGCAGCTCCAGTACCAGCGCCGGTTCATCAATCTGCACCCACTCAATGCCGCGTTTCGCCAGCTCGCCCAGTACCTGCTGGTAAACCGGAAGGATATCGTTCAGCAGGCTTAAACGGTCAAACTGTTCGCCTTTTACTTTGCCCAGCCACAGATACGTTACCGGCCCCAGCAGTACGGGCTTAATCTTGTGGCCCAGCGCCAGCGCTTCGTCCACTTCATCCAACAGTTGAGTCCAGCTCAGCTTGAACTGCTGGCCCTGGACAAATTCCGGCACCATGTAGTGATAGTTGGTATTGAACCACTTGGTCATTTCCGCGGCGGCAGCGGGTTCGCCGGTCGGCGCGCGACCGCGACCAATACGGAACAGAGTATCGATATCGACGGTGCCGTCTTTGTTCTGATGACGAGCCGGCACGTTGCCCAACAGCAGGCTGGTGGTCAGAACATGGTCGTACCAGGCAAAATCGCCCACCGGCAGCAGATCAATGCCCGCCTGTTTCTGCTGCTCCCAGTGACGAGCGCGCAGTTCGCGACCTACCGCCAGCAGATCTTCACGCGTGGCCTTGCCCGCCCAGTAGCTCTCTTGCGCTTTTTTCAGCTCGCGGCGAAGGCCAACGCGAGGAAAACCGAGGGTGTGATTGAGGATTGTCATGTTATGCCCCTTATGGAATTTTTTGCATTTAGCCATCCAGATGTTTACACATCCATAATGTAAAGGTACTGTATATTCCTCAAGCGCAAATTATTCATGCCGAAGTGAAGGACATTCATGATCGAGATTAAGCACCTGAAAACGCTACAGGCGTTGCGGAACAGCGGTTCGCTGGCGGGCGCGGCGGCGGCCCTGCACCAAACCCAGTCGGCCCTGTCCCACCAGTTTAGCGATCTGGAACAGCGCCTTGGCTTCCGTTTGTTTGTGCGTAAAAGCCAGCCGCTACGCTTCACGCCGCAAGGAGAAATTCTGCTGCAGTTGGCCAATCAGGTACTGCCGCAGATCGCTCGCGCGCTACAGGATTGCAATGAACCACAGCAAACCCGTCTGCGGCTGGCGATTGAGTGCCATAGCTGTATTCAATGGCTCACCCCGGCGCTGGAAAGCTTCCGCGTCCGCTGGCCGCTGGTGGAAGTTGATTTTCAGTCCGGCGTCACCTTTGACCCGCAGCCAGCCCTGCAGCAGGGTGAACTCGATCTGGTGATGACCTCAGATATTTTGCCGCGTAGCGGCCTGCACTATTCACCAATGTTTGATTATGAAGTTCGTCTGGTGTTAGCTCCGGAACATCCGCTGGCGGCAAAAACGCGCATCTCCCCGGAAGATCTGGCTGCGGAAACGTTACTGATTTATCCGGTACAGCGCGGGCGGCTGGATATCTGGCGCCACTTCCTGCAACCGGCGGGGATCAGCCCACAGTTGAAAAGCGTCGATAACACGCTGCTGTTGATTCAGATGGTTGCCGCACGAATGGGTATTGCCGCCCTGCCGCACTGGGTGGTGGAAAGTTTTGAACGCCAGGGTTTGATTGTCACCAAAACCCTGGGAGAAGGACTGTGGAGCCGGCTGTATGCTGCAGTGCGCGATGGCGAGCAACGCCAGCCGGTAACAGAAGCGTTTATTCGCTCAGCGCGGAACCACGCTTGCGATCATCTGCCGTTTGTACGGAGTGCGGAGCGACCCAGCGGCGATGGACCCATAGCGAAGCCAGGATTACCAGCGCGCCAATGATAAAGCTTGGCCAGTGAGGCTGCTCCTGCCAGATAGCGAGATTAACCAACAGCCCGGCGGGGACGTGAACGTTATTCATGATCCCCAACGTACCGGCATCCACCTGCGTCGCGCCGTAGTTCCACATGAAATAACCCAATCCGGATGCGACCACGCCAAGCCAGACCAGGATTCCCCACTGCAGGCCGGTAGTCGGTAGCCTCTGCGGATTGCCCAGCATAAACCACGCCGCTACCGCCACAATAAAGGCGCCGGCATAGAACCAGGCAAAAGCATTGTGTTGCGGCATCGGGCGGACTTCCATCAAACGCTTGTAGCCCACCATGCCGATGGCGAAGCAGATATTCGACAACTGCACCAGCAATAGCCCGGTCCAGAAATGATCGCTGACTTTGTCATAGCGGATGATCGCCGCCCCTAACACCGCCAGCGCCGCGCTAAGCAGATAGCCCCAGCGCAGTTTACGGCCGCTGAGCAGATCGTAAATCAGGGTGATATACAGCGGGGTAAAGACCGTAAACAACAGAAATTCCGAGACCGTCAGATAAAGATAGGCGCGGAAAGCCAGCAAATACATGATGCCAAGCTGCATCGCCCCCACTAGCATATAGAGTACGATGGTGCGCGGAGACTGGCCGCGCGTACGCAGGAAAGGCAAAAACACCAGCGCTGCCAGGCCCACGCGCATCAGCACGGAAAAATAGCTATCGACGCTACCGGCAAGGTATTCGCCAATCAGGCTAAAAGAAAAGGCCCACAGGATAGTGGTGATAATTAATAGCGCCACAATGGTCGTCTCATTGAATAAAGAACAGGCATTGTAGCGGAGAGAGAGGTTGACGACTGGCCAGTTATTAGCCAGTCGTCAATCTTTATCAATCGAGGTACAGCTTGCGCAGGTAATGCGGTACGGCATCCTCAGCATTGCTGCCGATCACTTCCAGCTCCGGATGCAAATCCTTCAACCGCTGATGGGCGTTCGCCATGATGCAGCCTTTACCGGCCATCGACAGCATCTCGGCATCGTTCATGCCGTCGCCAAAGGCGATACACTCTTTGAGGCTGTAGCCGAGCATTTTCGCGACGGCCTCCAGCGCATGCCCTTTCGAAACACCGCCGGCCATCACTTCAAGGCAGGTCAATGTGGAGAAACTCACATTCACGCGGTCGCCCCAGCGCGCGTTGATAGCCTGCTCAAGCGGCAGCAGATGTTCATGATCTTCACAAGTGAAGAAAACTTTGCTGATGCCATCCGCATCCAGCTCGCCCGGTTCATAAAGCTTGTAGTTGAACACCGCCTCTTTGAAGAAGCGCATCTCTTCCGGGCGATGGCGATTCATAAACCATTCATCTTCACGATAGACGTTGGTCACAATCTTCACATCGTTACGCACCATCTCAAACAGATCGCTGGCGATATCGCGGTCGAGGTTATGAGCGAAGATTTGTTTACCTTCGCTATCGTGTACCCGCGCGCCGTTAGAGGTGATCATGTACGACTTAATGCCGAGATTATCGCGGATCTGCCCCACATCGATGTAGTGGCGGCCAGTGGCGAAAACGAAATTTATCCCGCGCGCGGTGAGTAGCTTCAGCGTCTCTTTGGCATAGGGGGTGAGGAAATGGTCGGGAGAAAGCAGCGTGCCATCTAAATCAGACGCAACAACCTGGTACATAAAAAATTTAACCTCTAAGCAGGGCGACGAGATCTATCGTCGGATTAAGTATGTCGATTGAAAAAATCGACGATGGCATTTAGCGCGACTGAGCGCATAGCGTCCTTTTCAAAAAGGATCTCATGATATGCCCCTTCAATAACGAGCGGCTTATCGCCTTCACAAGGGTGCCCGGCAGCGGAACGGAGTTCACAATAGCGGTCGTGCATCAGGTTATCGACCACCTTTTCATCCTCGGCCTGAATCAATAACGTCGGAGTCGTATCTTTCTCGACGCCAGACAATATCTCTTCACCGGCCAGAATACCTTCGCGCACCCAGTGATAGGTCGGCCCGCCGACGCGCAACCGCGGATCGTCGGCATAAAAACGCAGGTTGCGACGATAGCGCTGACGGCTATGAGTCAACACATTGAGCGAAAACGGCAGCGCCCGCCAGCGGCCCGTACCGATGGCATACTCTTCACGAATACGCTGATGGCCCTCAGCCCAGTCGAGAATATGGCGCACCATCCAGTCCGGCAGGCGCATGATGATGCCAAACATTGGCGCGCATAAGGCAATGGCGTCGCAATGCTGCCGGTGACGCTGCAAGAACAGCGTGGCAATGGCGCCGCCCATCGAGTGGGCGAGAATAAAACGTTTACGCCAGTGGCCGGGAACCACTTCCTGCTGCCAGAGCGCAGCCAGATCGTCAACATAATCGCTAAAGCGCACAACATGACCGCGGTGGGTATCAGACAGCAACCTACCGGAGCGCCCCTGACCGCGGTGATCGATAATCATCACGTCAAAGCCGCTGTGGAAGAGATCGTAGGCTAGTTCGGCATACTTCACGTAGCTTTCGATGCGGCCGGGGCAAATAACCACCAGCCGATCGTTATTTGCCGCGCAAAAGCGCACAAAGCGTACCGGAACCTTATCGACGCCCGTAAATTCAGCTTCTTCCCGCTGATGCCAGAAATCCGTCAGCGGCCCCATGGTAAAGGCCGCAAACGCGTTTTCTCGTGTGTCCCAGTCCTTTTGCTGCCCAAACATCGGGTTTACACCCCTGTTAACCGCTGAAAATCGTTTTTTTGTCGCACATCACACAATGCTGATGCAATAGCGTATTGTGGCATAAAAATAGACAATCAGGGAGATTCTCATGACCTTCGAGTGGTGGTTCGCTTATCTGCTGACATCAATCATTCTCAGCCTGTCGCCGGGTTCCGGCGCGATCAATACCATGACCACATCCATCAACCACGGCTATCGCGGCGCGGCGGCCTCTATTGCCGGCCTGCAAACCGGATTGGCCATTCATATCGTGCTGGTCGGCGTCGGTCTGGGCACGCTCTTCTCCCGCTCGGTACTGGCATTCGAAGTGTTGAAATGGGCGGGCGCGGCCTATCTTATCTGGCTGGGGATCCAGCAGTGGCGGGCGGCGGGTTCAATTGACCTGAATACGCTGGCGCGAACTCAAAGCCGCGGTAAGCTCTATCAACGCGCGGTGTTCGTCAATCTGACCAACCCAAAAAGTATCGTCTTCCTCGCTGCGCTGTTTCCCCAGTTCATCGTCCCGCATCAGCCACAGGTGATGCAGTACCTGGTACTCGGCGTCACCACCATTGTGGTCGATATCATTGTGATGATCGGTTACGCGACGCTGGCGCAGCGCATTGCGGCCTGGATTAAAGGTCCGAAGCAGATGAAGGCGCTGAATAAAGTGTTTGGTTCGCTGTTTATGCTGGTGGGGGCGCTGCTCGCTTCCGCTCGTCACGCCTGAAACTGGAATGGCGCTCGCATAGCGCGAGGCCACTTGCGGCCGGAGTCGTATTATCACGCGTGCTGGCGCGCAAAGATGAAAGAGACTTTATCCGCGCGCTGTCGGCCCCGCCTTTTCAGTGCCAGAATGCCGCCATTGGGTTTATTCACGGATGAACGAAATGGCGGAAACGGCAACCCCACATGATGCAGTCTTTAAGACCTTTCTGTCGCGGGTCGAAACGGCGCGCGATTTTATCGAGATCCACCTTCCTCCGGCGTTAATTCAGGTTTGCAAACTGGATACGCTGCGCCTGGAATCCGAGAGTTTTCTGGAAGATGACCTGCGGCCCTACTACAGCGATATTCTTTATTCGCTGGAGACAAACCGCGGCCCGGGGTATATCCATGTTCTGATAGAACACCAGAGTTCACCTGATAAACTGATGGCGTTTCGTCTGATGCGCTACGCCATCGCCGCCATGCAGAGGCATCTGGAGAATGGTCATAAAACGTTACCGCTGGTAATTCCCATTCTCTTTTATCAAGGACGTCGCAGCCCCTATCCCTGGTCGCTGAACTGGCTGGATAATTTTGACGACTCGATGCTTGCCCATCAGCTCTATTCAGGTGCATTTCCGCTGGTCGATATTACGGTGATCCCTGATGACGAAATTATGCGCCACCGCAGTATGGCGGCGCTTACGCTGGTACAAAAACATATTCGCCAGCGCGATATGGCACAGCTGCTTGACAAGTTGACCCACCTCTTAATGTTGGAGCAGATGAGCGGACAACAAATCGCCGTGCTGATAAAATATATGGCTCAGGCGGGAGAAGCTCAGGATATTCGGGCGCTATTGTATGGGCTGGCACAGCGTGTGCCGCAGCATGGAGGAATGCTAATGACTCTGGCAGAAACGTGGCTCGCAGAAGGCAGAGAGAAAGGTATTAAAGAAGGCATTAAAGAAGGAAAACTACAGGCCCTTTTACAGGTCGCCGCAGCGATGCTCAATCGCGGTATGGATGACGATGCTATCCTGGAAATGACCGGTTTGACCAGGGATGAACTACAGCGCCTTCGTCACTAATGTCTGCCCCACCCGGCAACAAACCGGGTGGATAATCGCATGACGAGTTAGCGCGAAATGATCAGATGAATGCCGAAACCGGCAAACAGGGTTCCTGCGATGCCGTCTATCCACTTTGCCATCCGCTGATAGCCGCGGCGCATTTTCGGCAGTGCGAAGAGGCTGGCTACGATGGTGAACCACGCCAGCGTTTCAAGGACGATCAGCAGGAAAATCCCCCAACGCGCACCGGCGCCGATGTTATCGCCAACGAACAGTGAAAAGACCGAGCCGAAGTAGATAATGGCTTTCGGATTGGCGAGATTGGTCAGCAGGCCCTTCAGGAAACTGCGTCCGCTACGCGCCAACTCAACCTGCGGTTCCGCCGTGACAATGTCGTTTTTCTTCAGCGCGCCGCGCAGCATTTGATAGCCCATCCAGCACAGATAGAGACCGCCGCCGACCATAATCAACGTATGCAGCCAGGCCATTTTCTCGATAATCAGGTGCAAGCCGAGCAGCGCTACGCCCGCCCAGACCATCACGCCGCCGGTGATCCCCAGCACGCCCATCATCGCCTCTTTGCGCGAGCGGCTCACCGCGGTTTGCGAAACAAAGAAAAAATCCGGCCCCGGACTCATTAGCGCAATGATGTGCACCAGCGCCACGGTGAGAAAAAGCATCAACATGTTTAACTCGCAGGGAAATAGTGAAGAAGGAAACTATTCTGGCACCTTTTCCCGCGGCTGACTACTCATCATCGCCATCGACATGAGCACGTATCAGCGCCATGAATTCTTTACCGAAGCGCTCAAGCTTGCGGGTCCCCACGCCGTTGACGCTGAGCATTTCCCCGGCGGTGAGCGGCGACTGTTCGGCCATCTCAATCAGCGTCGCGTCGTTAAAGACGACATAGGGCGGGATATTCTCCTCGTCGGCGATCGCTTTACGTAATTTACGCAGCTTGGCGAACAGCTTGCGGTCATAATTGCCGCCGAAGGATTTCTGCATCGCTTTCGGTTTTAGCGCCACGATACGCGGCACGGCGAGCTGCAGCGGGACTTCACCGCGCAGTACCGGACGCGCGGCCTCGGTGAGCTGCAGCGCGGAGTGCTGGGCAATATTTTGCGTAACCAGTCCGAGGTGAATTAACTGACGAATCACGCTCACCCAATGCTCGTGGCTCTGCTCGCGACCAATACCGTACACCGGCAGTTTATCGTGGTTCAGGTCGCGGATACGCTGATTGTTGGCGCCGCGGAGTACTTCAACCACATAGCCCATCCCGAAGCGCTGATTCACCCGATAAATAGTTGAAAGCGCCTTACGCGCGTCCATTAAGCCATCGTACTGCTTTGGCGGATCAAGACAGATATCACAGTTGCCGCACGGCTCCTGACGCCCTTCGCCAAAATAGTTCAGCAGCACCAGACGGCGACAGGTCTGCGCTTCGGCAAAGGCGCCCATCGCATTCAGCTTATGACGTTCAATATCCTGCAGCGGCCCGGCGGGCTTCTCCTCCAGGCAGCGGCGCAGCCACGCCATATCCGCCGGATCGTAAAACAGCATCGCTTCCGCCGGCAGCCCGTCACGCCCGGCGCGGCCGGTTTCCTGATAATAGGATTCAATGTTGCGCGGGATATCAAAGTGCACCACAAAACGGACGTTCGGCTTGTTAATGCCCATACCGAAGGCCACCGTCGCCACCACGATCTGCAGATCGTCGCGCTGGAATTTCTCCTGCACGTCGGCACGAATATCATTTTCCAGACCAGCATGGTAGGCCGCCGCGCTGATGCCGCGGCTTTGCAGCCTGGCGGCGGTGTCTTCAACTTTAGAACGGCTGTTACAGTAGATAATCCCTGATTTACCGCGCTGATCCTGGACGTAACGCATCAGCTGATCGAGCGGCTTAAATTTCTCCATCAGCATATAGCGGATATTGGGGCGATCGAAGCTACTGACCTGAATCAGCGGATCGTTGAGCCCCAGCAGGCGAACAATATCGCGGCGGGTGGTGTCATCCGCGGTGGCGGTGAGCGCCATAAACGGAATATGCGGCATCCGCTGGCGCAGCTGGCCCAACGCGGCATATTCCGGGCGGAAATCATGGCCCCACTGCGAGATACAGTGCGCCTCATCTACCGCCAGCATCGCTAAGTTCCAGTGGCTCAGATGCTCGAGAAAGTTGTCCAGCATCAGGCGTTCCGGCGCGATATACAGCAGACGAATCTGCCCGCTGCGGCAGCCCGCCATCACTTCTTGCTGCTGCTCGCGGCTTTGCGTTGAATTAAGACAGGCCGCGGCGACGCCGTTCGCCAGCAGCTGATCGACCTGGTCTTTCATCAGCGAAATCAGCGGCGACACGACAACCGTCAGGCCGCCGAGGACCAATGCAGGTACCTGGTAGCACAGCGACTTACCGCCGCCGGTCGGCATCACTACAAGGCAATCGCGGCCTTCCAGCGCCGTGGCGATAATCGATTCCTGGCCCGGGCGGAACTGCTGGTAGCCGAAGGTCTCTTGTAAAACCTGCTTAGCCAGCGATTCCTGATTTAATACTTCCGCCTGTGCCACGTTGACCCCATTCGCCTGAAAAGAAAACAGGCGCTATTTTCAGCGCCTGCGAGCCAGAGTGCAACGATTAAAACAGATCGTTGAGCATCACGCCGACGCCGACGCGCGTCTGATTGAAGTTATAGTCGATGAGCGACTCGCCATAACCGCTGTACACCTGAGTATAGGCGCGCACGTGCTTGGTAATAGGGTAACTGACCCCGATTTCCGCGCCGCCGTAGCCGGTATTCCAGTTATATTGCCCCTGAGCGCTAAAAATAGCCTCCCCCAGCTGGTAGCCAATCTTCAGGCGGTAGTAACCCATGTATTTGGTGATATCGGGGTTATCATCGGTACTGCCGACCACATACCACGGCTTCACTTCAACCAGCCAGTTACCGTTTTGCGCCATCAGGCGAGTATACAGGCGGTTCCAGCTACGTGACGTTGGATCGGAACGGCCGTTAGAGTCGTGGTTATAGCCGACTTCGATATCGCGCAAGGTCCAGCCGGCAAACTCATAATCCGTCGCGAAGCCAAGGAAGAGCTGAGGCTCGTAGTTGGTTTCGCGAAACGGCGCCGAGCCTTTACTGTTAGAGAGCTGCCACCAGGATTTTTGCGTATAGGAGGCGCCAAGCAGCGAATTATCGCCGAGAATACCGCGCCATAACGGGAACGCCAGGCTGAGCTGGAACTTCACCTCATCCTTACGCGCGTCATCGGCCCAGTCGTAACTACGAATTGCCTCTTTATTGAGATCGCTGGTCCATGTATAGAGCAGATAGTTGCTCTCATAAGGATAAAGCAAGAACGGATTATCATGATCCTGCAGCAGGTTGGCGATAATACTGCCCCGTACCGCGGGTTTGTCATGAACGGTTTGTTCAATCGGCGCGTCCTGCGCCAGAACGCCTGCTGGTAACGCGCTAAGCGCCAGCAGCCAGGCTAAAGAGATACGCATTACTGTTCTCCTGAAGAATGGTTCTTATTAATGTTTTGTCCTGCTGCCATTCTACCTATTTATCCACCTCCCGCTGCGTTATCGCCTCCGAAAGTGGAAATCAATATTTTTGAAGCATAAAATCAACATTTCATTAACGAATGGACCTCTGCTATGTCTGAACTGACCGCCGCCGCCGCGCTAAAGCTGGTGGGCGAGATTTTTGTTTATCATATGCCTTTTAACCGTGCCCTTGGGCTGGAACTGGAACGGTATGAAAAAGAGTTTGCCCAGCTCAGCTTTAATAATCAGCCGATGATGGTTGGCAACTGGGCGCAGAGTATTCTGCACGGCGGCGTTATTGCGTCTGCGCTGGATGTCGCCGCGGGGTTGGTCTGCGTCGGCAGCACCCTGACTCGCCATGACACCATCAACGAAGAAGAGCTGCGCCAGCGCCTCTCGCGGATGGGAACTATCGATTTGCGCGTCGATTATTTACGCCCTGGCCGCGGCGAACGCTTCACCGCGACCAGCAGCCTGCTGCGTGCCGGAAACAAAGTCGCCGTGGCTCGCGTCGAGCTGCATAACGAAGAGCAGGTTTATATCGCCAGCGCCACAGCCACCTATATGGTGGGTTGATTGCCGCAGATCGAGTAACATCACTCTCTTTGGCAATGGATTCTACCAATGGACGCAAAACAAACGCGGCTGGGCGTTATGCTGGCGCTGGCCGCCTATTTTATCTGGGGTATCGCGCCGGCGTACTTCAAACTTATTTACTACGTTCCCGCCGATGAAATCCTGACCCATCGCGTGATCTGGTCTTTCTTTTTCATGGTGGCGCTCATCAGCGTCAGCCGCCAGTGGCCGCAGGTAAAAAAACTGCTAAAAACCCCGCGCAAGATCTTCCTGCTCGCGCTCTCTGCGGTGCTTGTCGGCGGCAACTGGCTGCTCTTTATCTGGGCGGTCAATAACCACCATATGCTGGAAGCTAGCCTCGGCTACTTTATTAACCCGCTGGTTAATATCGTGCTCGGGATGATTTTCCTCGGCGAACGCTTTCGTCGGCTGCAGTGGTTGGCGGTGATCCTCGCTTTTTGCGGCGTGCTGGTGCAACTTTGGACCTTCGGCTCACTGCCGGTAATCGGCCTTGGGCTAGCCTTCAGCTTTGCCTTCTACGGACTGGTACGTAAGAAAATCGCCGTCGATGCGCAGACCGGCATGTTGGTGGAAACGCTATGGCTGCTGCCAGTGGCAGCGATCTGGCTTTTCGGCATCACCGATAGCCCAACCAGCCATATGGGAGACAACCCCTGGTCGCTCAATTTACTGCTGATGGCCGCGGGCGTGGTAACTACCATCCCCCTGCTGTGCTTTACCGGTGCGGCAACCCGCCTGCGCTTGTCGACGTTGGGCTTTTTCCAGTACATTGGCCCGACGCTGATGTTCCTGCTGGCGGTAACGTTCTACGGTGAAGTGCCGGGCACGGATAAGATGGTAACCTTCGCCTTTATCTGGGTGGCGCTGGCGATATTCGTGATGGATGCGGTATATACGCAAAGACGGGGGCGCCGGGGATAGGATATTACCCGATGTCGGCTACGCCTTATCCGGCCTACAAAAGCACAACACGTAGGCCCGGATAAGCGAAGCGCATCCGGCACAACAACTACAGCCAGTTTTTACGCTTGAAGTAGAGATACGGCGCCAGGCCTGCCAACATCATAAACACGATGGCTCCCGGATAACCAAAGCTCCAGTGTAGTTCCGGCATAAACTCAAAGTTCATCCCATAGCTGGACGCCACCAGCGTCGGCGGCAGGAACACGACCGAAACCACCGAGAAGATCTTGATAATGCGGTTCTGCTCGATGTTGATAAAGCCCATCGCCGCCTGCATCAGGAAGTTCACCTTCTGGAACAGCGATTCGTTGTGCGGCAGCAGGGATTCGATATCTCGCAGGATCTCTCGCGCCTGTTCCAGCTGGCCTGCCGGCAGGCGCGCCTTGCGCACGAGGAAGTTTAGCGCGCGCTGGGTATCCATCAGACAGAGGCGAACCTTCCAGCCGATATCTTCCAGTTCCGCCAGCGTCGACAGCGCTTCGTCGTACTCGTCGCCCTGGTGGCCTTCCATAATCACGCGGCTCAGCTTTTCCAGGTCGCTGTAGATGTTTTCTATCTCATCCGCCAGCTGTTCGATTTTGGTCTCGAACAGATCTAACAGCAGCTCGTAGGCGTTGCCGTCGACCAGCGTCTGGTTACGCACACGCATGCGGTACAGGCGAAAAGCGGGTAGTTCACGCTCGCGCAATGTAAACAGGCGGCCTTCGCGGATGGTAAACGCCACGGTTGAGTTACCGGCGTGATCGTCGGCATCTTCGAAAAAGAAAAAGGAGTGGATGTGTAAACCATCTTCGTCTTCAAAGAAACGCGCTGACGCTTCGATGTCTTCCAGTTCCGGGCGCGTCGCCAGGTTCTGGCCTAACTCCGTTTGCACACGGCTACGTTCGTCATCGTCTGGCTCGACCAGATCGACCCACACCGAGCTGGCGAGATGCTTGATCTCATCGGCCTCAAGGCGCGTTAAACGATTATTTTCCAGTTGAAATGCGCTCAGCATGACCGGGACTCCCAATACAAAAAATTTATCGGACAGTTCGATGGGCACACAGAAACTATTTGGGTTTCAGACCATTAAGCCTGACTCAGAGCGACGGGGATAGGACGAGTCGCCGACAACCGCTAAGGCTATCGGCATAAGGGGATAGCCTTAGGAGTTGTTCCTGAATGACAGGAAGTTGAGCCAGCATCTACTGGGTGTGTCCAAGGCGAATGTCCTCTTAGCGTAATCGTGCGCGCATGTTACGCCAGCGCCAAAACGGCGTCAACACGCAAGGGAACGCTAAAGAGCAAATCCTGCCCTTTAGCATATAAGGCTAGCAGATTATTACAAAAAAATTATATTTTTCTTAAAGTTACACCGTTTCCAGCCGGGCATAGGCGGCAACCAGCCATTTAATTCCCTGCCCCTGGAATGCCACCTGCAGCCGGCTATGTTCACCGCTGCCCTCAAGGTTTACGATGGTGCCTTCGCCGAACTTCGGATGCCGGACCCGCTGGCCCAGCTTATAGCCGGTATCGTTCTCCGCCACCGGAGTACCGAGGCGCTGATGGTTAACCGGGCGGCTCACCGTAGCCCGCAGCCGCACCTCTTCCACGCACTCTTCCGGCAGCTCGCCGATAAAGCGCGATGGGCGATGGTAAACCTCTTTGCCGTACAAACGACGGGTTTCGGCGTAGGTCAGTGTCAGTTTCTGCATCGCGCGCGTCACGCCGACGTAGGCCAGACGACGCTCTTCCTCCAGACGACCGCCCTCATCAAGCGCCATCTGGCTCGGGAACATCCCCTCTTCAACGCCGACGATAAACACCTGCGGGAACTCCAGCCCTTTTGCCGAGTGCAGAGTCATCAGCTGTACCGCATCCTGCCAGGTATCCGCCTGCCCTTCGCCGGCTTCCAGCGCGGCGTGGGAGAGGAACGCCTGTAGCGGCATCAGATCTTCATCTTCTTCGTTGTAGCTGAACTGGCGCGTCGCCGTCACCAGTTCCTCTAAGTTTTCGATACGGGTCTGGCCCTTCTCGCCTTTTTCCTGCTCGTACATCATACGCAGGCCGGAATCTTTAATGACCCGGTCAGTCTGGACATGCAGCGGCATATCGGCAGTTTCCTGCGCCAGCGCGTCGATAAGCTCCATAAAGCGCTGCAGAGCGCTGGCCGCGCGGCCTGCCAGCACTTTCTCTTTGAGCAGCTCGCGGCAGGCCTGCCACAGCGTCAGCTGACGATCGCGCGAGGTCTGGCGCACCACATCCAGGGTACGATCGCCGATGCCGCGGGTAGGCGTATTGACCACGCGCTCAAACGCCGCGTCATCGTTGCGGTTAGCAATCAGACGCAGATAAGAGAGCGCATCTTTGATTTCCTGACGTTCGAAGAAGCGCATGCCGCCGTAGATACGGTACGGCATGCTGGCCTGTAGCAGCGCCTCTTCCAGCACGCGCGACTGGGCGTTGCTACGATAGAGAATGGCGCACTGCTCCAGCGCTCCGCCGTTCTCCTGCCAGGTTTTAATTCGGTTAACCACGAAACGCGCTTCATCAAGATCGTTGAAGGCGCAGTACAGCGAAATGGGTTCGCCGTCGGCGCCGTCGGTCCACAGTTTTTTGCCCAACCGCCCGTTGTTGTTTTCAATCAGGGCGTTGGCGGCGCTGAGAATATTGCTGGTCGAACGATAGTTCTGCTCCAGACGAATAGTTTCCGCCCCCGGGAAGTCATTCAGGAAGCGCTGAATGTTTTCAACCTGCGCGCCGCGCCAGCCGTAAATCGACTGGTCATCATCGCCGACAATCATCACTTTGCCGGTATCGCCCGCCAGCAGGCGGATCCAGGCATATTGAATGTTGTTGGTATCCTGGAATTCGTCGACGAGAATATTGGTGAAGCGCTCGCGGTAGTGCTGCAGGATGTGCGGTTTGTTCAGCCACAGTTCGTGCGCGCGCAGCAGCAGCTCGGCGAAGTCCACCAGCCCGGCGCGATCGCAGGCTTCCTGATAGGCCTGATACACCTTCTGCCAGGTTTGTTCGACCGGGTTGCCGTAGCTCTGAATATGGTGCGGGCGCAGCCCTTCATCTTTTTGGCTGTTGATGTACCACATCGCCTGACGCGGCGGCCATTGTTTCTCATCCAGGTTCATCGCCTTAATCAGGCGCTTCAGCAGGCGTAGCTGGTCTTCGCTATCGAGGATTTGGAAATCCTGCGGCAGGTTGGCATCCAGATGATGGGCGCGTAGCAGGCGATGGGCCAGGCCGTGGAAGGTGCCGACCCACATACCGCCCTGGGTGGTGCCCATCAGTTGGCCGATACGGTGGCGCATTTCCGCCGCCGCTTTGTTGGTAAAGGTCACCGCCATAATGGAATATGGCGAGCAGTTCTCTACGCTCAGCAGCCAGGCGATACGGTGCACCAGTACGCGCGTCTTACCACTGCCCGCCCCTGCCAGAACCAGCATATTGGTGCGCGAGGCCGCTACGGCTTCACGCTGTTTGTCATTAAGGCTGTCGAGCAGGTAAGAAACGTCCATTGGCACCGCCGGAAGAGAAGGGGTTCCACGAACCCCTGTTAATATATACAGAGTTACTGGTGATTATATCAGCGAGGTCAGAGATGCCAACCGTGAAATTTCAATATGCGGCAGCAAGCGGCTATCGGCGGTTTTCATCAGAGAGGCGTCCTGCGGCTTGATCCAGCAGGCCTGCATTCCACAGCGAATAGCGCCAGCTACGTCGGTGGTCAGATCATCGCCGACGTGCAGAATCTGCCCGAGCGGCAAATCCAGACGCTCCGCCGCCAGATGGTACATATCGGCAAACGGCTTGGAGCGGCCATCCGGACCCGCGCGCAGCACGAAACGGAAATAGTCATTCAGCCCGAACAGTTCCGGCTGGGCGTTACCGTTGGTGATAGCCACCAGCGGCCATTTCTGCGCCAGCTTCGCCAGCGTATCGTGCGTCTCCTGCGGCACGTCGACGCGACTGCGCCAGTGGGCGAAGTTTTCCATCGCCGCATCGGCGCCGGCTTTCGCCTCGGCGGCGGAGAGCCCGGCATTACGCATCCCTAACTCCAGCGCGCGGTGGCGCCAGACGGTGACGTCATGATAAATCTCAGGTTCTGAGGACAATAGCGTTTGTCGCAGTTGATTAAGCGCATGGGCATCAAACTGGCTCAGCGCCGGATGATAATTGCGCACAAACGTCAGCGATTCCTGCATCGTCCGGTCAATCACCGGGCGGTTATCATAAAGGGTGTCATCCAGGTCGAACGTCAGCGCGGAGATCGGGCCCAGAGGTCGGTAAAAACGCATTATTTCCCCCGTTTAGCGCGCGGATGCGCGGCATCGTACACCGAGGCAAGGTGTTGAAAATCGAGATGGGTATAGATTTGGGTGGTAGAGAGATTGGCATGCCCCAGCAGCTCCTGCACGCCGCGCAGATCGCCGCTCGACTCCAGCATATGCGTCGCGAAGGAGTGCCGCAGCTTATGCGGATGCACGTGGCTATTGAGCCCCTGCTTGATCCCCCATTCGGCAAACCGCTTCTGCACGTTGCGCGCTGAAATGCGCTTACCCAGCTTCGACAAAAACAGCGCGTCGTCATCGCCGCCGAACAGGCCGCGTAAATCCAGCCAGTGTTCGATCCACGCCACCGCGTTGCGCCCAATTGGCAGGCGGCGCTCTTTGCTGCCTTTACCCATCACCCACACTTCCCCTGACTCAAGATCAAGGTGCTTAATATCAAGGTTAACTAACTCAGAAAGACGCAGCCCCGCGCCGTACATCACTTCCAGCATCGCCCGGTCGCGCACCGCGAGCGGGTCGTTAAGGTCGATATCCAGAAGCCGATTCACATCATCAACGTCGATATTTTTCGGTAAGTGGCGGGGAATTTTTGGCGCCGCAATCCCCTTCGCCGGGTTAGCCGCTAACTCGCCCTGGCTGACCATCCAGTCGAAGAAACTGCGCAAGGCGGAAAGCCGCAGCGCCAGGCTCGCCGGGCCTAAGCCCGCGCGGCGGCTGCGCACGGCAAAGCTACGTACCTGAGCGGCGTCGCACTGCTGCCAGCTTTTTAAGCCAGCATCATCCGCCAGCGCGATCAGCGCTTCCAGCTGGCGCTGGTAATTCGTGAGCGTAATCGGGCTAAGCTGGCGCTCTACGCCGAGATAGCGCAGGAAGCGGTCGACGCAGGCGAATAGCGGGGAGTGGCTCATGCGCGTTCAATCCAGCGCTCCAGCAGGCCGGGCAGCATACGGGCGATCTCCTGCAGTAGCTGTGTTCCCTGACCTTGCTGATAATGCTGCGGATCGCGGCTGCTGAAGAACATCACCCCCGGTGCGTCGTCATCGCCCAGTAGCGACATCGCCACCGAGCCAATAGCTTTCGCATCCGGCAGCACCACCAACAGCTCTGGCCCGTTCAGCGGACCAAGATAGTGACGTGCCTGGCCCAACCGTTGGATACGAATGGGTTCGAACGCCTGCCGGCTCAACGCCAGATGGGTGAATTTAGACGGCGCGCCGAGATGCCAGCTGTCCGGAAACAGGCGCACCGTCGCGCCCGCCAGGCCCAGCTCGCGCGCCCAACGATGAAAGCGGTTGAGCATTTCATCCAGGCTATCGGCGGACGCCAGGCGCGTCTGCAGATGGAACAGGCGCTGAAACAGGCTTTGATTGGCCGTCGCCTGTTCCATCAGCAGCGTCATATTTTCTTCCAGCACGTTGATATGGTTACGCGCCCGCAGCATATGCCACTCGACCAGCGAGATGGTGCCGCGCACCGGATGCGGGACGCGGATATGCTCTACCTGCGCTGCATTACGAATAAAGAACTCAGGATTTTGCAGCAGATAATCTACTACCGCGCTGTCGTCGAGCGCTGTGGCGAGTTCCTGCTGTTCTTCCCCGATCTGTTTCATAGATGAATAAATCCGTCGTAGACATGTGCCGCCGGGCCAGTCATATACAACGGTTGACCCGGACCTTTCCAGGCGATGTCGAGACGCCCGCCTGGCAATTCCACGCGTACCTCTTCGGCGAGTAATCCCTGTTGGATACCGACCGCCACCGCCGCACAGGCGCCGCTGCCGCAGGCCTGCGTTTCACCTGCGCCGCGTTCATAGACGCGCAGACGAATATGAGAGCGTTCCACTACCTGCATAAAGCCGATATTGGCGCGTTCCGGAAAACGTTCGTGGCTTTCCATCACCGGACCGAGGGTTTCAACCGCGGCGGTGTCCACGTTATCGACCTGAATCACGCAGTGCGGGTTGCCCATTGAGACGACGCCGCACAATATTGTCTGTTCAGCCGCACGCATAATATAGGTCTTTTCCGCTTTGTTGGCGCGGAACGGGACCTGAGACGGCTCGAAATTCGGCTCGCCCATGTTAACGCGCACCAGATCATCTTCCGTTACGCTTAATACCATACGCCCATTGGCGGTGCTCACACGGATATCACGTTTATTGGTCAGGCCTTTTAAACGGACAAAGCGGGCGAAGCAGCGCGCGCCGTTGCCGCACTGCGAGACTTCGCTACCGTCAGCATTGAAGATACGGTAGTGGAAGTCCAGATCGGGATCGTACGGCGGCTCGACAACCAACAGCTGGTCGAAGCCGACGCCAAGATGCCGATCCGCAAGGCGACGAATCAGCTCCGGTGAGAAGAAAACATTCTGCGTTACCGCATCAACAACCATGAAGTCGTTGCCGAGGCCATGCATTTTAGAGAACTGCATTATCTACTCCAATTGCGCGGAACAGAACGTTATCGTTAATAGTTAACCTGGGTCGGACCGCCATTATCGCCGCGATCGTTACGATCCGGCGTCGCGCTCTGAATGCCTGGGTTAACCGGCTTGGTCGGCGGCGGCGCGGTTTTGTCTGCCGGCGGGAAATACAGCGGCCCTTTCAAACCGCAGCCGGTCAGGCTGAAGATTGCAAACAGAACGGCAAGCGTGGGTAAAACGTTTTTCATTGATAGTTGCCCATGATTCATTCGTTACTGCTTTCTATCATCGCAGGAGAAGACGTAAAAGCAAGCGTTTAGCATCTGACTGCACGCGCTTTTGTTTCGCGCTATACTGCGGCCATCTTCAAAAAAGCAGGATAGAACCATGAACGACAGTGAATTCCATCGCCTGGCCGATAGCCTGTGGATGACCATCGAAGAACGTCTGGACGATTGGGACGGCGACAGCGATATCGACTGCGAAATCAACGGCGGCGTGCTGACCATCAGCTTCGAAAATGGCAGTAAGATCATTATTAACCGTCAGGAGCCACTGCATCAGGTCTGGCTGGCGACCAAGCAAGGCGGCTATCACTTCGATCTGCAAGGCGACGAGTGGATCTGCGATCGCAGCGGCGAACGCTTCTGGGATCTGCTGGAGCAGGCGGCAAGCAATCAGGCCGGCGAGACGGTGAGCTTCCGTTAATGAGGTGTTTCCCGGATGGCGGCGCATCGCGCCTTATCCGTGCTACCCGACGACATAGAACCGTAGCCCTGCTAAGCGCAACGCCAGCAGGGAATATCTCCGGATAGCGCATCGCGCCTTATGCGGGCCAAATCTACGAGTAGCGCTGCTGCAGCACCGGTGAGGCGACAGCTTCCTGGCCCGGCGGCACCGCGGCGGCAATCGCTTGGCTGCGGAACGGGATCACCTGCGTGCGTCCGTCAACTTCGACTATCTGATAGAACTGCGGCAGGTTGAAGTTAATGAAGCTGGAGCCGTAGGTGAAGCGATCGTGCGATGACGAGTAGAAGCGGCTGACGTCGCGCACCAGCTCTTCTTTGCTGCCTTCGCAGTGGTGATAGACCTCTGCGCGGTTGCTTTCATCGAGAATGTAGATGTTAAAGCCGCTATCATTGTTATCCGCATCTTCAAAGAAGAATTGAATAATCCCTTCGCTGGCGAAGCCATCCACCACCGCCGGCAGCTTAACGTGATTGGTTTCTACCTGTACCGACAGGCCGTGGAGCTTGTTGTGCGAGATAGCGCCGTAGAACTCAATGGCGTTTTCCAGCTTCTGCACCGAAACGTTCAGGCGTTCAAAGAACAGGCCCCAGGTCTGGCCGGAGACGCGCAGCGCTTTGAAGCGCCCGGTATCCTGACGGGTACTGGAGAGACGCAGTTCGATGCACTCGGAGACCATCTGCTGCACGCGGGTGCGAATAAGGCCGCGCAGATGCTGGCTGTAGCAGAACACCTCCACGCTATCCGGCGGCGCGGCGTCCTGATGCATTTTGCCGAGAATAGTTTTCAGCGCTTCGATCATCGCCTGCTCGCCGTTAAAGTGCAGCGTACGCACTTCGTTCCACGAGTTGCGATACAGCAGGTCGACGCTGCCAATCAGGCATTTTTGCTCTTCGCCGAAGCTGAAAACGTCGAGCTTACGGAAGTCGAAATGCACCACCTGATTGCGGAAAGCCGCCGTCGGGTCATATTCGAGGTTAACGATAATCGCCAGGTGGCGAATTTCGCACGGGCTGTACAGCGCTTTTGGCGTCGGCGCCGGCAGACGCAGCGGGAAGTGGTGCGACACGTCGGCCACCATCTCCTGCAGCTTCGGCAAATCGACGATACCGTTGCCCTTAATAAACAGACGGGTGCGTGAGGTCAGCAGGCCGTTAAACCAGGCCCAGGCCACCAGCTTATTAAGATAACGGTTATATTCCAGCGGCTGATGGCTGATGATCGATTCCATATCCGGCGCGCGATTATACAGATACCAACCGGTACGGTTGGCGCGGCCCGGCGGCACGTGGATAAAGGTCAGATTCGGTTCCGACAGGTCCGGTGAAATTTGCGGGTTTACCAGGGTAACCTTGCCCGGCAAGGCTTCAAAGGCCGCATACAACTTACGCGTCAGCACGCCGATATCCTGCGGGCTGGCGGAGACGCTGAGGTTATTGCGACGCGCGAAGCGGATCAGATTACGATAGCTCTGCATCATCGCGTCGAGCAGTTCGTTGTGCGCTTTGCGCACTTCATCGATTTTCCAGTTAGCGCGGTTATCGAGCATCATCAGACGCTTTTCATCCCAGCCCCACTCTTTCACCAGTTGGCTGACGACTTCACGACGCCAGCCCACACAGGCGCGCTCGCGGCTGAGTTTTTCACAGACTTTCAGATAGAAGCAGCGGCGTACCAGATCGAGACGGGTGTCGTCTTCGATAGCCTGCAGATAGGCGGTTACGCGCTCCAGCATCATGCAGTAGGGGTCGAGACCGAATGAGACAATCTCGCCATCGTGCAGGCGCTGTTTAATATCTTTCGCCAACAGGCGGTTGTTGGGGTATTCCCACGAGTAGGCTTCCAGCAGCAGCGTTTTCAGCACCGCTTTATACGGGGAGTCGATGCTCTTATACAGCTGCCACAGGCTGGCGCCGAAGTACTCTTCCGCCGACAGAGAACTGAGGCCACCGAGATCGAGCCATTCGTTTGGCGTCAGCACGCCCTGGGCATACAGTCCCATCACGTAATCATCGTAATGGTCTTCTTCATCGCCCGGCACCATATTCCACAGAATACGTTTCCCGGCGAGACGCACGGCGGTGCGGTAAAATTCATCGAGCAACAAAATATGCTGGGTCGAACCACAGTCTTCGCCGCCGAGGCTGCCGCTTTCGTTATGGCGGAAGCGGTTTTCGTCGATCAGGAAGAAACTGACCTCGACGCCGAGCGACGCCGCCCAGCTTTCAAGCAGGCTGCATTTACGCTGCAGCAGTTGGCGTTCTTCGTTATCCAGCCAGGCCTGATGGCATACCCAGATATCCAGATCGGAAGAGCAGCTTTGCCCGACGGAAGAGGTACTGCCCATCGAATAGACGCCGGTAATCGGCAGTTCGCCTTTCGGCGGCTCCTGCGTTAGCAGGCCGCGATGCAGTTCGAGTTCGTCAAGATAGTGGCGTTGGGTTTCATCAGGCGTGTAGAGGCAAATGCCGCGGGGAACGTTACCGTCAAGGTAACCCGGCATCAGCGGGTGATGATAATGTAGTAATGTCGGCAGAAGACTGTAAACCTGCTGGAAAGCAGGTCCCATGGCAGCAAGCGCGCGATCCACGCGCAGTTGGTTGATGGCATCCAGTCTCTGTTTCAGTGTCTCAATATAGAGGTACAAGACATATCGCCTGATGTTCAAAAATCCGACGTACAATAGTACGGAGGATTTCAGTATTTCAACAAGAACCGTCACCATTCGTCATCGGTGTGGTTGTGATGAACTGCTGGCTGACAAATGGTTTAAAACGTGATCAATTTAACACCTTGCTGATTGACCGTAAAGAAAGATGCGCTACATACAAGTGTAGCACCGTTTGCCGGGTGTAAATTCCCCACTACGCTTGCGGCAACCGCACGCGCATGAAACGCTAAAGGTCATCATGCCAGCATCCCACATTAACCGTGAAACTAACATCCCTAAAGCAACAATGTTAGGATGGCTCATGGTCGACAATGACGGTAACAAGCATGTTAGACAAAGTTTTGAGAATTGCCACACGGCAAAGCCCGCTTGCGCTATGGCAGGCACATTATGTGAAAGAGCGCCTGGAGTCCTGTCATCCGGGGCTTTCCGTTGAGCTGGTGCCAATGGTCACCCGCGGCGACGTGCTCCTTGATACCCCGCTGGCGAAAGTGGGCGGCAAGGGCTTATTTGTGAAAGAGTTAGAGCTCGCCATGATTGAGGGGCGCGCCGATATCGCCGTCCATTCGATGAAAGATGTCCCGGTCGAATTCCCTGAAGGCCTGGGATTGGTCACCATTTGCGAACGTGAAGATCCGCGCGACGCATTTGTTTCCAATCACTATGCCTCAATTGACGCGCTGCCGGCTGGCAGCATCGTTGGCACGTCAAGTTTACGTCGCCAGTGCCAGTTGGCGGCAGAGCGCCCCGATCTGGTGATCCGCTCGCTACGCGGCAACGTTGGCACGCGATTAGGCAAACTCGATAACGGCGAGTATGACGCTATTATCCTTGCCGCCGCCGGGCTGAAGCGCCTGAAACTGGAAGCGCGTATTCGCCAGCCGCTCTCGCCTGAACAATCTCTGCCGGCCGTCGGCCAGGGCGCGGTAGGTATCGAATGCCGCCTTGACGATGAATGGACCAAAGCGCTGTTAGCGCCGCTTAACCATACAGAGACCGCCGTGCGCGTACGTGCCGAGCGGGCGATGAACACCCGTCTCGAAGGCGGTTGTCAGGTGCCGATTGGCAGCTATGCCGAACTGCGCGATGGTGAGCTGTGGCTACGAGCGCTGGTGGGCGCGCCGGATGGTTCGCTGGTCGTGCGCGGTGAACGCCGCGGGCGGCCTGAAGAGGCAGAGGCGCTCGGCGTCTCGCTGGCGGAAGAGCTACTGGATAACGGCGCCCGCGACATCCTCGCGGCGGTCTATGATGGAGAAGCCCCACGATGAGCATCCTGGTCACCCGTCCGCTACCGCAAGGTGAAGAGTTAGTCAGCCGCCTGCGCGCGCTGGGACGCGTGGCCTGGAGCTTTCCGCTGATTGAATTCACGCCGGGGAGAGAGCTGGCAGCGCTCCCGCGTCAACTGGCGGCATTAGGCGCGGACGATTTGTTGTTTGCGCTGTCGCAGCATGCGGTGGAATTCGCCCATGCCCGTCTGCTGCAGGAGAGCCAACGCTGGCCCTCCGACCCGGCCTATTTCTCGATAGGCCGCACCACCGCGCTGGCCCTGCATACGGTCAGTGGTAAAAATATCCGTTACCCGTTAGATCGGGAAATCAGCGAAGTCTTGCTACAATTACCTGAATTACAAAACATTGCGGGCAAGAAAGCCCTGATTCTGCGCGGCAACGGCGGGCGGGAATTACTCGGCGACACGCTGCGAGATCGCGGCGCCGAAGTAACATTTTGTGAATGTTATCAACGTTGTGCGAAGTACTATGATGGTGCGGAAGAGGCTATGCGCTGGCAATCTCGTGGAGTCACAACGCTGGTGGTCACCAGCGGCGAGATGCTGCAGCAGCTGTGGTCGTTAATACCCCAGTGGTATCGCGAACAGTGGCTGCTGCACTGTAGCCTTATCGTTGTCAGCGAACGTCTGGCCCTTCAGGCCCGGGAATTGGGCTGGCAGGATATTCAGGTTGCCGATAACGCCGACAACGATGCGCTGCTACGCGCATTACAATAACTCTCAACATTGGAAGCCATAATGACGGAACAACAAAATCAATCCGCCGTGGTTGAAGAGACCAGGGAGGCCGTGGAAACCACGCCACAGCCAGAAAACAACGAGAAGAAAAAGGCCGGCAACAAAACCAGCCTGGCGCTCAGCGCGATTGCTATCGCTATCGCCCTCGCCGCCGGTATTGGCCTGTATGGCTTGAATAAGCAGCAGGTTACGCGGCAAAACGAAACCAGCTCTGAATTAGCAAGCCAGCTCGCGGCGCTGCAAAAAGCGCAGGACAGCCAAAAGAGCGAGCTGGAAAGCGTCATCAAACAGCAGGCCGACCAGTTGAGCGAAGCCAAACGTGAACAGGAAACCCTGACCAAACAGCTTGATGAGCTACAGCAAAAAGTTGCCGTGATTTCCGGCAGCGACGCCAAAACCTGGCTGCTGGCGCAGGCTGATTTCCTGGTTAAGCTGGCGGGACGTAAACTGTGGAGCGATCAGGATGTGACGACCGCCGCCGCGCTGCTGAAAAGCGCCGATGCCAGCCTCGCCGACATGAACGACCCAAGCCTTATCGGCGCGCGCCGCGCCATCACCGATGACATCGCTTCGCTGTCGGCGGTAAGCCAGGTCGATTATGACGGCATCATCCTCAAAGTTAACCAGCTGGCGAATCAAATCGACAATCTGCGTCTGGCCGATAATAACGACGATGATTCCCCGATGGATGCCGACAGCGACGAGCTCTCCAGCTCCATCGGCGAATGGCGGGTTAACCTGCAGAAAAGCTGGCAGAACTTTATGGATAGCTTCATTACCATACGCCGCCGCGACGAAACGGCGGTGCCGCTGTTAGCGCCGAATCAGGATGTCTATCTGCGCGAAAATATCCGTTCTCGCCTGCTGGTCGCCGCGCAGGCGGTGCCGCGTCATCAGGAAGAAACCTATAAGCAGGCGCTGGAAAACGTCTCCACCTGGGTACGCGCTTATTACGATACTGAAGACGCCACCACCAAGGCTTTCCTTGAAGAAGTGGATAAGCTCAGTCAGCAGAGTATCACCATGAGCGTACCGGAAACGCTGCAGAGCCAGAGCCTGCTGGAAAAGCTGATGCAAACCCGGGTGCGTAATTTAATGGCCCAGCCTGCGGCAGCCGCTCCGACGCCAGCGCCAGCAGCGACCGCGCCAGCGCCTGCGCCGCAAGGAGAATAACCGATGCTGAAAATTCTCCTGCTTTTCGCACTGCTGATCGCCGGGATCGTCGTTGGGCCGATGATCGCGGGCCATCAGGGCTATGTTCTGATCCAGACCGATAACTACAATATCGAAACCAGCGTGACGGGTCTTGTGATCATCCTGATCCTCGCAATGGTCGTGCTGTTTGCTATCGAGTGGCTTCTGCGCCGCATTTTCCGTACCGGCGCGCACACTCGCGGCTGGTTCGTCGGGCGTAAGCGCCGCCGCGCGCGTAAGCAAACCGAGCAAGCGCTGCTGAAACTGGCGGAAGGCGATTACCAACAGGTTGAAAAGCTGATGGCGAAAAATGCCGATCACGCCGAACAACCGGTAGTGAACTATCTGTTAGCGGCGGAAGCGGCCCAACAGCGCGGTGATGAAGCTCGCGCCAATCAGCATCTTGAGCGCGCCGCCGAACTGGCTGGCGACGATCTGATCCCGGTTGAAATCACCCGCGTGCGCCTACAGCTGGCGCGTAATGAAAACCACGCCGCCCGTCACGGTATCGATAAGCTGCTGGAAGTGACCCCGCGTCATCCGGAGGTACTGCGTCTCGCCGAGCAGGCCTATACCCGCACCGGCGCGTGGAATTCGCTGCTGGACATCATTCCGTCTATGGCGAAAGCCAACGTGGCGGATGAAGAGCACCGCGCCGCGTTGGAACAGCTGGCGTGGATTGGACTGATGGATAAAGCGCTGGCCGACGGCGGTAGCGAAGGGCTACGCGAATGGTGGCGCAACCAGAGCCGTAAAACGCGCGCGCTGATACCGCTGCAGGTGGCAATGGCCGAACGCCTGATCGAAAGCGACGATCACGATACCGCACAGCAAATTATTATCGATGGTCTGAAGAAACAGTACGACGACCGCCTGGTCATGCCGATCCCACGGCTGAAGACCAATAATCCTGAGCAACTGGAAAAAGTGCTGCGCCAGCAGATCAAAGCCGTCGGCGACCGTCCGCTGCTGTGGAGCACTCTGGGCCAGTCGCTGATGCGTCACGGTGAATGGCAGGAGGCCAGTATCGCCTTCCGCGCCGCGCTTAAGCAGCGCCCGGATGCCTTTGATTACGCGTGGCTTGCCGATGCGCTGGACCGCTTGCACCAGCCGGAAGAAGCGGCGACCATGCGTCGTGACGGCCTGCTGTTGACGCTACACAATAACCCTCAGCAGTAATTCACGATAACGCTATCGCCTCGTATGGGGCGATAGCGCCCTTCTCTCGCGAAAAAAATAGCCTACCCCTGAAAGAAAAAAACGCCTGCGCTGAAATCAGGGCAGGCGTTAAAACAGGTCTGTTTGACAACAAATTGGGTGCTTCACTCAACGTTATGTCCATGGTGTTTGATGAGACATAAAATGCGACATCTATCAGTGGACGATAAGCACCGTAAGTACGGCTCTGCATCATTCCCGAGTTTATGAGGCACGAAGGCGAACATAAGAGATGGAATGAGCATCTACCCGGTTATTATCGCACAGGATCCTGGGAGATTGCATCTATCGCAGCAATCATTTGGGACAATTCCGGGCAATAATTCGCAGAGCTAGAAACGATTTTTTACGAGGAAGATCAGCGGGATAAAAGGCGCCTGAAGAAAATCGGAAAACAAAAAACCCCGCCGAAGCGGGGTTCAAAATTGGTCGGCGAGAGAGGATTCGAACCTCCGACCCACTGGTCCCAAACCAGTTGCGCTACCAAGCTGCGCTACTCGCCGAAATACTGCTTTTTGAATTTTTAGTTCAATTCTTTAAAGTCGTGGTGCGAGGGGGGGGACTTGAACCCCCACGTCCGTAAGAACACTAACACCTGAAGCTAGCGCGTCTACCAATTCCGCCACCTTCGCAATTCACAACTCTATCAAATAATGGGGTGGCTAATGGGATTCGAACCCACGACAACTGGAATCACAATCCAGGGCTCTACCAACTGAGCTATAGCCACCACAACAATTCTTTTACGCGGTATTAAAACCACCGCAGCTCCAGCACCGGGTAAATGGTGCGCCCGACAGGATTCGAACCTGAGACCTCTGCCTCCGGAGGGCAGCGCTCTATCCAGCTGAGCTACGGGCGCTTAGCGCCGTTGCGGGGGTGGATAATACGGACTTCCCCCACCCCTGTCTAGTGCCTTTTTAAATAAAATTTCTATTTGCTCACAGTTTGTGCGCTTTGGCGCTTATTCCGCCGTTTTATCGAGATTTCCCCGCTTGCCGAGGCCGAAAACCTTATAAATAAGGGTCACCGCGGCGAGGAAAATCATTCCGACAAAGAGCGACATCCGGGTTTCATCGTTAATTCCCATGCCGATCAGCACACAAACGAGGAAAGCCATCGTCAAATAGTTTGCCCACGGGAACAACAATGAACGGAACGGATGGCTGGCCATCGCCTGCTGATGCTCGCGGCGAAAACGCAGCTGGCTAATCAGGATCACAAACCACGGCACCATCCCCGGCAACACGCTGGCGCTATAGACATAGACAAACACGCGCTGCGGGTTAGGAATAATGTAGTTCAGGCACGAACCGATTAGCAGAATCACGATCGACAGCGCGACGCCCGCCACCGGCACGCCCTGACGCGACACTTTGGCCATTGCTGCCGGTAGCTGACGGTTGCGCGCCAGCGCGTACAGCATACGCCCACAGCTATACATCCCGCTGTTACAGCCCGACAGCGCTGCGGTCAGCACCACGAAGTTGATAATCCCCGCCGCCGCGGTAATGCCGATTTTGGCGAAGGTCAGGACGAACGGGCTACCGGTCGATCCAATCTGGTTCCACGGGAAGATAGTCACGATAACGAAAATCGCGCCCACGTAAAAAATCAGGATACGCCACAGCACCTTACCCACCGCGCTACGCAACGTGACCTGCGGGTTTTTCGCTTCCCCGGCGGTGATACCGATAAGTTCAACGCCCTGATAAGAGGCGACGACAATACACAGCGCCGTCAGGAAGCCTTTCCAGCCGCCGGCGAAGAAGCCGCCGTGCTCGGTCAGGTTGCCAAAACCGATCGACTGCCCGCCGTTACCGAAGCCAAAGAAGATGACGCCCAGGCCAATGACAATCATCACGATAATGGTGGTGACTTTAATCATCGCAAACCAGAACTCGATCTCGCCGTACAGACGCACTGCCGCCAGATTCGCTAGTGCTACCAACCCAACGGCAATTAGCGCCGGGATCCACTGCGCCATCTCCGGGAACCAGAACTGCACGTATACCCCGATGGCGGTGATCTCTGATATTCCCACCGCCATCCACATAAACCAGTATGACCAGGCCGTGAGATAGCCGAAGAACGGGCTCATATAACGGTGCGCGTAAACGGCGAATGAGCCGGTTACCGGTTCGAGGAACAACATTTCGCCCATCGAACGCATGATAAAGAAGACAAATAAACCGGCGATAATATACGCCAGCAGGACGGATGGACCGGCCCACTTCAGCGTACTTGCCGCGCCCATGAATAACCCTACGCCAATCGTCCCGCCTAGCGCGATTAGCTCAATATGCCGGGCCTCCAGTCCACGCTGGAGTTCCGCTTTTTTCTCAGTCATAAAGCCTCTTGTGTTTGCTGTACTCCGGGTACTCCCGGTTATTGTTATTAATTGAAACCATAGCCTTGCCGACGCGCAGGTCTCCCCCACGCGTTTGAAGCATGCGAATGGTTAATTAATTTTACGGAAATGGCAAATAAAGTATCAGGCGAGTGAAGAGATTACACAGAATATGTATGCAATCTCGCCTGGTTGCAGTGGAATATCAGAGCTTGCCGGAATAATGCCAACGTAAATAGCGCAGTAAACGGAACTGTCTTTTGATACGGCTCGGTTGCAGGAGCAGGCGATAGAACCACTCCAGCCCCAGGTTCTGCCAGAATTTTGGCGCCCGGTGAACGTGGCCGGTAAAGACGTCATAAGTGCCGCCAACGCCCATATACAGCGCGGCGGGATACACCAGCCGGCAGTCGCGCATTAGAATTTCCTGGCGCGGCGATCCCATCGCGACGGTGACAATTTTCGCCCCGCTGTCGCGCACCCGCTCAAACAGCTGCTGACGCTGATCGGCGGAAAAATAGCCGTCCTGACTGCCGACGATATTGACCTTCCAGCGCTCACGCAGCTTCGCTTGCGTCTCCGCCAGCACCTCGGGCTTGCCACCGATCAGGAACACCGGCGTTCCCTGAGCGCCAGCCCGCTCCATCAGCGCTTCCCACAGATCGGCGCCGGCAACGCGCGACACCTCAGCCTGCGGATATTTTTTACGTAATGAGCGCACGACGCTAATACCGTCGGCATATTTAAACTCGGCGGCCTCAATCAGCGCACGCACTTCCGGGTTATCTTCTACCGCCAGCATCTTTTCGGCGTTGATCGCGACCAGCGTTCCCTGACGCAGTTCGCCGTCGGCGAAGAGATAGTTGAGCGCATGCTGCATGTCGCGCCAGCCAATCAGCTGCAGCCCTCGCAGCGCATACTGCGGCGCCGAAGTGTTATCAGTCATGTTCATCCTTATCAGACCTGCGGTTGCGAAAGCGGCTTCACCCGCTTATGAATCAATCCTGCGCTGTCCAGGAGCCAGTACAGCAGTTTCGCCGCTAACAAGCAGATACCAAAGATCACGAGGAAAAACACCACGCGGGAGCCGAACGAATCCAACCCTTCGCGTGCCAGCACTATCATGTTGAAGATAGCGCCGAAACAGAAACTGTGCAGGATAGCCGCTTTGTAGCGATTGCTCTCCCGGTTGCCCAGTTCGTACAGCCAGTCGAACCATTTAATGATGAGCCCTACCGCGACGGCGCCCAGCGGTACGAACCATACGCCGCCCATCACCACCAGCGAACCAATCAGCGTCGGCGATATCGCCAGCCCCGAATGGTTATTTAACACTTCCCAGGTGAAGTAATTGGCGGTATTCAGCACCATTGTCGGGCGACCGTGCCACATCCAACTGGGGATAAAGACGTAGAAGTCGCGGATCATCGGCGCCAACCCCTGGAACTCAATCTTGTCGTAGTTCTGCAGCAACAGCGCCAGGTTCTCCCACGGCGAGAAGGTATCGCGCGTGAGATAGAGGAAAGTATAAAACGCTTCATCGCCGCTAACGTTCATCCCATAGCGCTTCAACGCCAGCCAGAACATGCCGACAATACCCAGCACGCCCGCTGCCGCCAGCATCCACAGGCTGATCCAGCCGCGAATAATGCCGATAAACAGGAAGATAGCGAAAGCGATAATGATGTTGGCGCGGGTACCGCCGACGATCGCGTAGGTCAGCAGACCAAAGGCGACGGTGCTCACCAGGAAGAAAATCCACGCCTTGTAATCCTGACGCAGGAAATAGATCACCAGCATCGCCGGAATAAAGAAGTAGAAGAAGCGCTTCAACGCCACGCCGGACACTTCCGCGGAGAATATCTGGCTGTATGAATTGAGCTTAAATAGCAGGAAACCGTTGTGGGCGAAGAAGATACCGACGCACAGCAGCGCCAGCCCCATCAAAATCCCCCAGGCCAGATGGGTTTCAACCCGGTTCATGGTAAACAGCGGACGACGTGGAACATCGCGCGATGCCGGACGCAATCGCGTTTTGTAGGTCACGTAGTAGATGGCATAGAAGCACACCGCAACCAGCAGCGTCTGCAGCAAAATCTCCGGCGGCGCCACGCTGACGTCAAAGCGGAATACCAGGATACTGGTTAACGGGAAGCCGAAGAAAAAGGTGAGCAGGAACAACAACGAGAAAAAGACGTTGAAGTTAAAGCGCACGCGGCGGAACTCAAACCAGGTGGCGGTGGCGATAAACAGCGTCGACAGCAGCCAGACCACCAACAGCCCGCTAAATTGCATTAACGTCATACCCGCGCCTCCGCTGCCAGCTGTAGCGCCCGCTGCCAGCCCGCCAGATAGTTCGGGCGGAAGAAGGCGATTTGCGTTTTATCAACGCTCGCTAACTGACGCTGTGCTTCGCGCACCACGTTGGCGTCCAGGGTATCGGTGGTAAACAGCACCGGGATCTGTTGTTCGGTCATATCCTGCCAGAACGGATTTTCGCGATTGAGCACGCAGGGAATACCCGCCTGAATCAGCAGGCACAGCGTGCCGATACCCTGCTGGCGCGCAAACAGGAAATAACCCAGATCGCAGCGGCGCAGCAGCGCCAGATAATCATCAAACTCAAGCTTCTCGCTAAGGATCTGCAGATGCTCGCGACTAAACAGTGCCGCTCCCGTCTGACGCACTTCATCAATGTAGGCTTCATTGTTGGCCGGATAACCCATCGGCACGATGACATTCACCGTATCGCCAAATTGCTGATGAATCGCCCTTAGCGCCGCAATATGCTCATTACTACGATCGCCGGAGTTCCCCACCAGAATGGTCAGCGTGTCACCGCGCGGGGCGGTATCGGCAAGGGAATTTAGCGACGGATCCATACGCGTCGGGAAGTACAGCAGTTCGCCCGGCACTCGCGGATGGCGGTTAGCAAACCAGCTGAGATCGCCGCGGGTGGCGAAAACGCGTCCTACCCGCCCTTGCGCCATGCGGCGCAGAGGATAAAACAGACGGAATTTCAGGCTGGCTGAGTTTTCATACAGATCCGCGCCCCAGATATGCCAGTTAAATTGCGACGGGCGGATCCCGCCGCTCAACAACGCCAGCCACAGACCGGTATTAAACTGGCCGTGGAAAAAAAAGCGCTGCTGGCGATCGGCTTTCGCTTTGGCAATCACCGCCTGCGCCAGCGATTTCTTACCCGGATAGCAGGTAATTTCCAGCGCCGGATACGCCTCGCGCATACCTGTCGCATCACCCACGACCATAAACGTCCTGGCCCGCGCGTCGGCGGCCAGTTCGTCGTTAAAGAACCGCAATACGGTCTGGTTGTGGTGCGGGATATCCGATCCCAGTACGTGTATCAGTGCTGTCATGCCCGTTTACGCCAGAGTAAAAACACGCCACTACAAAGGGCGAAATAAACAATATAAGTGGCCATATACGCCTGCGCCGCGCCAAGTGCGCCGTGCGCCGGAATAAGCCAGTGTGAAAATGCGGTCAGCAGCGTGAACTGGCTGATTTCCGTCAGAATATAAAAACGCAATGACGCTTTGGCGATCACCAGATAGCCGTAGACGTAAGCGCCAACTTTTAAAACATCGCCCACCAACTGCCAGGCAAACAGGTCGCGCATCGCGGTGAAGCGCGCGGAAAACAGTAACCAGATGGCAAAATCGCGCAGCAGCCAGACCATCAGGCTTGCCGCCGCCACCGCCGGCAGGACGAATTTCAACGACTTCACTATCTCACGCGTGATGTCCGTCTTGGCGCTCAGTCGCGACAACGTCGGCAGCAGATATACGCTAAAGGAAGCGGTAATAAACTGCAGGTAGGCATCCGAGATACTGCTCACCCCCTGCCAGATACCGACCGCCTCCCAGCCGTAATGCGCCGCCAGCAGATTACGCATCATCACATAGGCCACCGGCAGCGTCACCGAGGTAATCAACGCCATCAGGGTAAATTTCGATAGTTGCCCCGCAAGCCCGTTATCCCAACGCGGACGTAGCGCGTTCAGCGGGATCGCGCCGCGCCGCCAAAGCATAATGGCGGCCGGAACCACCACCAGCGCGGGAACTAAGGCCAGCCCTAACAGCGCCCCCTGATAACCACCGAAGTAGTAACAGGCGTAGTAGGCCGCCACGCCAATCAGACTCCCGGCAATCAGCGAAAAAGCGTTACCCGCCGCATCGCGAAAACCTTTCATCAGCGCCAGCAGATAGTTGGCCCACGCAATTCCCATCTGCACCAGCGCCACCAGACGTACCAGATTCTGATAGTGCGAATGGCCGAACAGCGCCTGGCTTATGGGCGCCGCCGCCAGCAAAAAGACCAGCGCCAGCAGGGTGGAAAAACCGAGCACCATTGATGACGAGGTTCCAACCACCTGCTTCAGGCGTAGCGGATCGTCGTGATGTTGGGCAACCAGCTTAGTGACGCCATTAAAAATCCCGGCGCCCGCCAGGACGCCCAGAACGGTGACCAGTTGCCGGAAGTTACCGGCCTGGCCTACGCCCGCCGGGCCAAATGAGACCGCCAGCAGCTTTACCACCAGCAGACCGGCGCCTATTTTGACTAAGGTGGACGCCGCGGTCCACAGTGATGCTTTTGCCAACGACATATCAGGAGAAGTAGCTCAGCAGTGAATTAATCACCGTCCGTTGGTTTACCGCAGACAGGTTGTAGAACAGCGGCAAACGCAGCAGGCGTTCACTCTCCTGGGTGGTATAACGATCTTCGCCGCAGAACTCGCCGAACTGTTCGCCAGCCGGGCAGCTATGGAGCGGAATATAGTGGAACACCGCCAGAATTTCTGCCTCTTTCAGCCAGTTAATCAGCGCCGCGCGGTCATCGTTATCCCGCAGCTTAATGTAAAACATATGCGCGTTTTGCCCGCAATCCGCCGGCACCGCCGGCAGATCGATACGACCCGCGCGCGCCAGCGGCAGCAGCGCGTCATAATAAGTTTGCCACAGCGTCAGGCGCTGCTGGTTAATCCGCTCCGCGGCTTCCAGCTGCGCCCAAAGATAGGCGGCCTGCAGATCGGACATCAAATAGCTGGAACCGATATCGCGCCAGGTGTACTTATCCACCAGACCACGGAAGAACTGGCTACGGTTAGTGCCCTTTTCGCGAATGATTTCCGCGCGTTCCACCAGTTTACGATCGTTGATAAGCGTTGCGCCGCCTTCACCACCGGCGGTGTAGTTTTTCGTCTCATGGAAGCTAAAGCAGCCAATATGGCCGATGGTGCCCAGCGCGCGGCCCTTATAGGTGGACATCACGCCCTGCGCGGCGTCTTCCACCACAAACAGGTTATATTTGGCGGCGAGCGCCATGATAGTGTCCATTTCACAGGCCACGCCCGCATAATGCACCGGCACGATCGCCCGAGTTTTATCAGTGATTGCGGCTTCTATCAGCGATTCATCAATATTCATCGTATCGCGACGGATATCGACGAAGACGATTTTCGCCCCGCGCAGCACAAAGGCATTGGCGGTGGAAACAAAGGTATAGCTGGGCATGATGACTTCATCGCCAGGCTGAATATCCAGCAGCAGCGCTGCCATCTCCAGCGACGCGGTGCATGATGGCGTCAGCAGCGCCTTAGCGGTGCCGAAGCGCTGTTCAAACCACTGCTGGCAGCGACGGGTAAAACCGCCGTCGCCGCAAAGCTTGCCGCTGTTCATCGCCGATTGCATGTAATCGAGCTCAGTCCCCACCACCGGCGGTGCGTTAAATGGAATCATCGTGTCACCTGTATAACCAGTACGCGGTGCTTTCCACATTCGCACCGCTGAGAATATAACGTTTAAGCGCGGCGGTGTTGCCCATTTGGGTCGCCACCCGCAGTGTAGAAAGCCCGCGTTGCGCCGCCCAGTGGCGCGCCGCCTGCATAAGCTCGGCGCCAGCGCCGCGCCCGGCCAGCAGGCCGATACGCGCGTCGGTGTCGTTGAGCTGACGCAAAGAAACAAATGCGCGGATGTCGCCATCGGGCGCGCGAAATAGCAGACACTGGTGGTCAAAGGTCCCCAGCACCGCGTTTTCAATCCATTGCGCGTAGAATCGGCCGCTGGCGTCAGCGGCGTACCAGGGAGCGCGAAAACGGCTCATAGCAAAGGCCTGCGCAGCCAGTTCGCGCAGCCGCGCAATATCGCCTTCAACGGCCCATTCGGCGCCGGCATCAGCCGGGTCGCCTACCGGCAAGGCCAGATCAACCTCGCCTTCCACCAGTTGAAAACCGATCTCCTGTAGCGCATCCAGCCGGGCGGTGTCGCTGGCGGCGACTTTCGCCTGCACTCGCGACCATCCCGCCAGGGTTTCAGCGGTGAGCAGCGACGCGCGCTCGTCAAAGCGAACGATGCCGCTATTAACGGCGAAGAAGCGGTTTTCCCACTCCAGCGCTTCAATACTGGCGTGCAGAGGCATTGGATGAACCAGACGAGGGTAGGATTCTCACCGCCACACTCCTTTGGTGTCGATGATATAGGCCTGGGTAACGCTATCGCCGCTAACGGCTTTAAACTCGTTGTGATCGACCAGCATCACCAGCACATCGGCGCTCGCCAGCGCATCATCAAGGGTCGCCAGCGTACACAGGCCATCAAGCTTCTTCGGCAGCGTGTGAATGTTGGGCTCAACCACCTGCGTCACGCCGCTGTGCCAGCGGGCGATCTGCGCGGCAATTTCCATCGCCGGGCTTTCACGTAGATCATCAATGTTAGGCTTAAAGGCCAGGCCGAAGCAGGCAATAGTCAGTTCACTGGCGCGTTTATTGCTGGCATTCAGGCACTCGGCAACCTGTGCTTTCACCCGTTCGATAACCCATTCCGGCTTGTGGTCGTTAACCTCGCGCGCGGTGCGAATCAGACGCGCCTGCTGCGGGTTTTGCGCCACGATAAACCACGGGTCGACGGCGATACAGTGGCCACCGACGCCCGGACCCGGCTGCAGAATATTGACGCGCGGATGGCGGTTCGCCAGGCGGATCAGTTCCCAGACGTTGATCCCCTGGTCGGCGCAAATCAGCGATAGTTCGTTAGCAAAGGCGATGTTGACGTCGCGGAAGCTGTTTTCCGTCAGCTTGCACATTTCCGCAGTGCGCGAGTTAGTCACTACGCATTCGCCTTCAAGGAAAATTTTATACAGCTCACTGGCACGCGCCGAGCAGACCGGCGACATGCCGCCAATAACGCGGTCGTTTTTGATGAGCTCAACCATCACCTGCCCCGGCAGCACGCGCTCCGGACAGTAGGCGACATTAACGTCGGCCGCCTCGCCCACCTGCTGTGGGAAGCTGAGATCGGGGCGCATCGCCGCCAGCCACTCGGCCATCTGTTCAGTCGAACCGACCGGCGAGGTGGATTCCAGGATCACTAACGCCCCTTTCTTCAGGGTCGGGGCAATAGATTTAGCGGCGGATTCAACAAAGGCCATATCTGGCTCATGCCCGCCTTTAAACGGCGTCGGGACGGCAATCAGGTAGGCGTCAGACTCCACCGGCACGGTGGTGGCGCTTAAATATCCCTGTTCAACCGCCGTTTTTACGACGCTCGCTAAATCCGGCTCGACGATATGAATCTCACCACGGTTAATGGTCTCAACGGCGTGTTGATTGATGTCCACGCCAACCACCCGCCGTTGCCGGGAAGCAAATGCGGCAGCGGTTGGCAGACCAATGTACCCAAGGCCAATCACTGAAATGGTAGAAAAACTCATAGCGTTACCTGATTATTTTTAAGAGCGGATAAAATACGATCGCATGCCTGACCATCGCCGTAAGGGTTATGGGCCCGACTCATTGCCTGCCAGGCGGCATCATCCTGCAGCAGACGGGTGACTTCATCGACGATACGCTGCCTGTCGGTGCCGACCAGACGTACGGTGCCAGCGGCGACCGCCTCCGGGCGCTCCGTCATTTCGCGCATCACCAGTACCGGTTTCCCAAGCGACGGCGCTTCTTCCTGAATCCCGCCGGAATCGGTCAGAATCAGCCACGCGCGATTCATCAGCCAGACGAACGGCAGGTAATCCTGCGGATCAATTAATTTCACGTTAGCGACATGGCCGAGAATACGGTTAACCGGCTCGCTGACGTTCGGGTTCAGGTGAACCGGATAAACAATCTGTACATCAGGGTGATGGCTGGCGATATCCGCCAGCGCATGGCAAATGTGCTCAAAGCCGAGACCAAAGCTCTCGCGGCGGTGGCCGGTCACCAGAATTAATTTCTTATCCTCTTCGAGGAACGGATAGCGCTGCATCAGTTCATTGCGCAGCGCCTCGTCACCAAGGACACGATCGCGAACCCAGAACAACGCATCGATCACCGTATTGCCGGTGACGGTAATGCGTTCTTCGTTAATATTTTCCCGCAGCAGGTTATCGCGCGAGGTGGCGGTCGGGGCGAAATGGTACATCGCCAGACGCCCGGTCAGCGTGCGGTTACCCTCTTCCGGCCACGGCGAGTTCAGGTCGCCGGTACGCAGGCCCGCTTCCACGTGGCCCACCGGGATGCGCTGATAAAACGCCGCCAGGCTGGCCGCCATCGTCGTCGTGGTATCGCCATGTACCAGCACCACGTCCGGCTTAAACGACTCCAGTACCGGCTTTAAACCTTGCAGAATGCGGCAGGTGATCTCGGTTAATCCCTGACCCGGCTGCATAATGTTCAGATCGTAGTCCGGCGTAATCGAAAACAGTTTCAACACCTGATCGAGCATCTCCCGATGCTGCGCGGTTACGCAAACCTTTGCCTCAAAATGAGGATCCTTTGCCAGCGCATGGACCAGCGGCGCCATCTTGATGGCTTCTGGTCTCGTGCCAAATACAGTTAGTACTTTCACATCGATTCTCTTCGATTAGGTGATGATGGCGAGGAACCTTCATCACAGGCCCCATTCACTGGACACGACGACGTGCTAACGCCACGCCTGCGCCGATGAGCGCGCCCACAATCCCCCACATGATCATCAGAAATACACGCCGCGGGCTATCGCGTTTTACAGGTTCTTCCGGCGTACGCAAATATCTGTAAGTCTGAAAACGTGGATCCAGCGTCGGGCCAACGTTTAGCGTGTTCAGCATGGCGCGGTTCTGGTCATAGTCGAGATCGTATTCCGGCCCTACGGCCTGCAGATTTTCGAGGCGCGCCTGCAGCATCGGCCGGCCAAGTAAGAAGAGTTCGGAGGCCGGCAGTTGTTCCGCCGGAACATCGGTCTCGCTGCGGGAAATGTTATGTTGCTGGGCGATTTTCAACGCCTGCTCGACGCTCTGCACGCGGCGGTTGAAGATCTCGCTTGCCACCTCTTCCTGACGCTTCACCTGCGCTTTCATCTGTACCGTACGCGCCGCCCAGGCGCCCTTCAGCTCATCATTAAGATGACCAGCGGCACGTTGGCTGGCAAAAGCGACATACTGACGCAGCAGATTATTGGCATCTGGCGCGGTCTCCGCCGTCAGCTTGATGCTGTCATTGACGCTTTTCAGCGGGTCGCCGGGGATAAACTGAATATCGTTAATCAGATCGTCAAGCATCGCGGCATCCGCGCGTGAGTTGCCTGACTGGCGCTGCTTGTAGTAATCGGTCTGCAGCCAGAAGTCACGGCGGGTATCCCATGACGCCTGTTGCATAATAAACTCTTTGTATGCCTCATCCATGGCGGAAGGTTGGTCTACCGAAGCCAGATCGGCTTTGATATCCAGGTTACGTAAGAACTGCTGTTGCGAATAGTATCCGCCCAGCATATTGACGGTCGGCCGGTCGGTAATTGCCGTCGCGCTCCACTCCTGGCGAGCAAAAAAGGAATAAATAAGAACGATCAGCGCGAACAGCACGGCGATGCCGACTATCCAGCCTTTTCCTGCCCATAAGGCGCGAAACAGCCCGCGAATATCCAGTTCGTTCTCAACGTTCACTGCTTGTGCTCCCGGTAATGGTTGAGTCATCACTTCCCCAGTTTTACTTGGTTAAATTTGGATTATTGCCGCTGTGTCGCCGAATTCTGCGTCTAATGCGCTTAACCAGACGCGCCACTTTCCATGCGCGCTTAATGCAGTAGCCATAAAGTAAAAAAGCAAACAAAAAGAGTATTAACATCACCCATTCAGGAACAATACGGGTGTATTCCGCCACTACGCCGACCAGCGCCAGTAAAGCGGCAGCCAGCGTAATCAGGACAAAGGCCTGCCGGGAAGTAAACCCGGCACGCATGATCAAATGATGAATATGCTGACGATCTGGCGAGAACGGGCTCATCCCCTTTCGCAGGCGGCGATACATAATCGCCACCATATCCATCAGTGGAATCGCAATAATCCACAGCGCCGTCACCGGGCTGATGGGATGCGTTTTGCCCTGCGTCGTCTCCAGCAGGATCCAGATAATGGTGAAGCCAATCATGGTACTGCCGGCATCACCCATAAACACTTTATAGCGACGTCCAAGCGCGCCAAGATTAAGTAAAATATAGGGCAGAATGGCGGCGATCATCGCAAAACACCACATCGCCAGGCTGTACTGGCCATCAAACCATAAGATGATGCCGGTTGCCGCGAAGGAGACGGACGAAAGCCCGCCGAGCAACCCGTCAATGCCATCCACCATATTGAAGGCGTTGATTGCCGCCCAAACGGCGAAAAGCGTGAGGAAAAAACCAAAGGGGCCGAGGACTAACTCCCACGAACCGAAAATATAGCCGAGGCTGCTGAGATGCAGATTACCCGCCGTCATCATGATAACGGCTATCGCGGCCTGAATAACCGCACGAATTTTTACGCTGATATCAAATCGGTCATCCAACGCGCCGACCAACACCAGCACCCCCGCGCAGGCCAGATACAGCGTGGCATGAGGGATATAATAATCGGCAATCGCAAAGGTAAAACAAATACCGGCATAAACTGAGATACCACCAACTAACGGAATCAAACCTTGATGCCGTTTCCGATAGTTTGGCTTATCCACTAACCCAATTTTTTTCGCTGCTTTACGGGCAACAAATATAAACAGGGTCGTGAATAAGAAAACACTGATTAATTCAGTAATAGCAGTGAGTAAATTCACAACACATGTGCTCTCAGCATAGTTAATCCGGGGAGTATAACGATGATGTCTCCACTCCTGAAGGGGAAAAGCAGAACATTACAAATTTATTGTATATATTTTAGACTGTTAAAGTCCTTTCTGCTTAACCCGCCGCGCATATCATACGTCAACGTTGGCGGTGCTTTTCCCGCCTGGATCATACAAAGCTACAAAACAAAACGCCACGCAATCGCGTGGCGTTTTTTCGGCGTATTCCGTCCTACGAACGCTTCATCATATCGAAGAAGTCGTCGTTAGTTTTGGTCATCGCCAGCTTGTTAATGAGGAACTCCATTGCGTCGATTTCACCCATTGGATGGATGATTTTGCGCAGGATCCACATTTTCTGCAGTTCTTCCTGGGTGGTCAGCAGCTCTTCTTTACGGGTACCGGAACGGTTGTAGTCGATAGCCGGGAAGACGCGTTTTTCCGCAATCTTACGGGAGAGGTGCAGTTCCATGTTACCGGTACCTTTAAACTCTTCGTAGATAACTTCATCCATTTTAGAGCCGGTATCGATAAGCGCGGTAGCGATGATGGTCAGGCTGCCGCCCTCTTCCACATTACGCGCCGCACCGAAGAAACGCTTCGGACGATGCAGGGCGTTGGCGTCCACACCACCGGTCAGCACTTTACCGGAAGCCGGAACCACGGTGTTGTAGGCACGAGCCAGACGGGTGATGGAGTCGAGCAGGATAATAACGTCTTTTTTGTGCTCAACCAGACGTTTCGCTTTCTCGATAACCATTTCGGCAACCTGCACGTGACGAGATGCCGGTTCGTCGAAGGTAGAAGCGACAACTTCACCTTTAACCAGACGCTGCATCTCGGTCACTTCTTCCGGACGTTCGTCGATAAGCAACACCATCAGCACGCAGTCAGGATGGTTGTACGCGATGCTCTGCGCGATGTTCTGCAGCAGCATGGTTTTACCGGCTTTCGGCGGCGCGACGATCAGACCACGCTGGCCGCGGCCAATCGGCGATGCCAGATCCAGTACGCGAGCGGTTAAGTCTTCGGTAGAACCATTACCACGCTCCATACGCAGGCGTGAATTCGCGTGCAGCGGCGTTAAGTTCTCGAACAGAATCTTGTTACGCGCGTTTTCCGGCTTGTCGTAGTTAACTTCGTTAACTTTCAGCAGCGCGAAGTAACGTTCACCCTCTTTAGGAGGACGAATCTTACCGGAAATGGTGTCACCAGTGCGGAGGTTGAAGCGGCGGATTTGGCTGGGGGATACGTAGATGTCGTCTGGACCGGCGAGGTAGGAGCTGTCTGCTGAGCGGAGGAATCCAAATCCATCCTGCAGTATCTCCAGTACGCCATCGCCAAAGATATCTTCGCCACTCTTTGAATGCTGCTTGAGGATGGCAAAAATAATATCCTGCTTACGCATACGAGCCAGGTTTTCCAGCCCCATATTTTCGCCGAGAGTAATCAGCTCAGAAACCGGCGTATTCTTTAATTCGGTAAGATTCATAGTGGTGTGGGTTCTTAAACTCGGGGTAAATCTCGAACTTAATGTTGTGAATGGTATGGCAGGAACATCCATGCCTGTTAGCGGCTTCATCTCGTGTCTGTACGTTGCCTGGTCACAGGAAAGAACGCAGAACTGAAACGACAAGACGGAATGAGTGATAAGCCCGGAATTATTAGCCTCACGCGCATAGTCTGCGGGACGCTTTGGGTAAAACAAGATTCAAACAATAGGTATGTTTAAAACGAAGTCTGGAATTAACTTAGCACGACTCAGGCCGGGCGTCCAGAGTTCCACAAAAAATAGGAATCCGGACGCCGGAATGGCAAACCGATTACGCCAGGTTGGCGTCGAGGAACTCTTTCAGTTGGCCTTTGGACAGCGCGCCGACTTTGGTCGCCGCGACTTCGCCGTTTTTGAACAGCAGCAGCGTCGGGATGCCGCGGATGCCGTACTTCGGCGCCGTGCCCGGGTTCTGATCGATGTTCAGTTTAGCCACGGTCAGTTTGCCTTGATACTCTTCAGCGATCTCATCCAGAATCGGGGCGATCATTTTGCACGGACCACACCACTCTGCCCAGAAATCGACGAGGGTCAGCCCGTCAGCCTTGAGTACGTCCGTGTCAAAACTGTCGTCAGTCAGGTGAATAATTTTATCGCTCATATATAACTCCACAGGAATAAGCCTGGTGTGTTGGTGTCGCAGTCATCAACGACGTGTTGATGCTACGTTATGCACGCTATTCTTCAGGATGCCTCTTTTATAAGCTACCTGCGGGAATGGATCCACCATGGACCACCACCGCCGATGCTTAAGCGCACTGTCTGCAAATCTACCTGCGGCAGATTTACCGCCCCCGTTGCGCTTAGTAGTCTAAGCTTTCCGGGATCCATTCAGTAGCCGGAGACGCACCTTGAATAATTTCGTATATCGCCAACGAAAGGTTGACGTTATTTCACCGGATACGCTTTCTTAATGCAATAGTTAGCTGATATTCTACCACACTATGAGCAAAACACATTTGACAGAACAGAAGTTTTCCGACTTCGCCCTGCACCCGGCAGTTGTCGAAGCCCTTGAAAAAAAAGGGTTTCATAATTGCACACCCATTCAGGCTCTCGCCCTTCCGCTCACGCTGGAAGGCCGCGATGTCGCCGGGCAGGCGCAAACCGGTACCGGTAAAACGATGGCGTTTCTGACGTCAACGTTTCATTATCTTCTCTCTCACCCGGCCATCGCAGACCGCCAGGTTAACCAACCGCGCGCGCTGATCATGGCGCCAACGCGCGAGCTGGCGGTACAGATTCACGCTGACGCCGAACCGCTGGCGCAGGCCACCGGTCTGAAGCTCGGTCTGGCTTACGGCGGCGACGGCTACGATAAGCAGCTGAAAGTACTGGAAAGCGGCGTTGATATTCTGATCGGCACCACCGGTCGTCTGATCGATTACGCCAAACAAAACCACATTAATCTCGGCGCCATTCAGGTTGTCGTGCTCGACGAAGCCGATCGCATGTACGATCTCGGCTTTATTAAAGATATCCGCTGGCTATTCCGCCGCATGCCGCCGGCCACTCAGCGCCTGAACATGCTGTTCTCCGCCACGCTGTCTTATCGCGTACGCGAACTGGCATTCGAACAGATGAACAACGCCGAGTACGTTGAAGTCGAACCGGAACAGAAAACCGGCCACCGCATTAAAGAAGAGTTGTTCTATCCTTCCAACGACGAAAAAATGCGCCTGCTGCAGACGCTGCTGGAAGAAGAGTGGCCCGACCGCGCTATTGTTTTCGCCAACACCAAGCATCGTTGTGAAGATATCTGGGGCCATCTGGCGGCAGATGGACATCGCGTCGGCCTGCTGACCGGCGACGTGGCGCAGAAAAAACGCCTGCGTATTCTCGAAGAGTTCACCCGCGGCGATCTCGATATTCTGGTTGCGACCGACGTAGCCGCTCGCGGCCTGCATATCCCAGCCGTCACCCATGTCTTTAACTATGACCTGCCGGATGACTGCGAAGACTATGTCCACCGTATCGGCCGTACCGGCCGCGCGGGCGCCAGCGGGCACTCCATCAGCCTGGCCTGTGAAGAATACGCGCTGAACCTGCCGGCAATCGAAACCTATATCGGCCATTCGATCCCGGTCAGCAAGTACAATCCGGACGCGCTGATGACCGATTTACCGAAGCCGCTGCGTTTAACGCGCACCCGCCCAGGTAATGGCCCGCGCCGTAATGGCCCGCCTCGTAATCGTCGTCGCTCAGGTTAATATCTATGCCATACACGAAATTTTTCAGGATGCGCCACGGAGATTATCCCGGGCAACGAAGCCCAGTCGACACAGGAGCTGCCTGAAAGATGAAGAGTATGAGTTCCACCTCGCTGTATGCCGCCATCGACCTTGGCTCCAATAGTTTTCATATGTTGGTGGTGCGCGAGGTGGCGGGCAGTATTCAGACCCTGAGCCGCATTAAGCGCAAGGTGCGTCTGGCTGCCGGCCTGAATAACGACAATGCGCTCTCCGCAGAAGCGATGGAGCGCGGCTGGCAGTGCTTACGCCTGTTTGCCGAACGTCTGCAGGATATTCCTTCGGCGCAAATTCGCGTCGTCGCCACCGCCACCCTGCGTTTGGCGGTCAACGCCGGCGAATTTCTGGCGAAAGCGCAGGAAATCCTCGGTTGCCCCGTCCAGGTGATTAGCGGTGAGGAAGAAGCCCGCCTGATCTACCAGGGCGTAGCCCATACCACCGGCGGCGCCGATCAGCGTCTGGTGGTGGATATCGGCGGCGCCAGCACTGAACTGGTGACCGGCACCGGCGCGCAAACGACCTCGCTGTTCAGCCTGTCGATGGGCTGCGTCACCTGGCTTGAACGCTACTTTGCCGACCGTAGCCTGACGAAAGAAAACTTCGATCTCGCTGAAGCTGCGGCGCGCGATGTGCTGCTTCCAATCGCTGATGTCCTGCGTTACCACGGCTGGAAAGTGTGCGTCGGCGCTTCAGGCACCGTGCAGGCGCTGCAGGAAATTATGATGGCGCAGGGAATGGATGAGCGAATCACCCTCAGCAAGCTACAGCAGCTTAAGCAGCGCGCCATCCAGTGCGGCCGACTCGAAGAGCTGGAAATCGAAGGGCTGACGCTCGAACGCGCACTGGTTTTTCCGAGCGGCCTTGCCATTCTGATTGCTATCTTTAGCGAACTGAATATTCAGTGCATGACGCTGGCTGGCGGCGCATTACGCGAAGGCCTGGTCTACGGCATGTTGCACCTTTCTGTCGATCAGGATATTCGTAGCCGCACGCTGCGTAATATTCAGCGTCGCTTTATGATCGATACTGAACAGGCGCAACGGGTGGCTAATCTGGCCACCCATCTGGTTGATCAACTGGACAGCGGCTGGGAGCTGGATCCGCTAAGCCGTGATTTGCTCGTCAGCGCCTGTGCGCTTCATGAAATTGGCCTGAGCGTCGATTTCAAACGCGCGCCGCAGCACGCCGCCTATCTGGTCAATAACCTCGACCTGCCCGGTTTTACCCCGGCGCAGAAGAAGCTCATCGCCACGCTGCTGCTCAACCAGACTAACGCCATCGATCTTTCTTCGCTCCATCAGCAAAACGCGGTACCGCCGCGCGTTGCTGAACATTTGTGTCGCCTGCTGCGACTGGCGATTCTGTTTGCCAGCCGCCGGCGCGACGATCTCCTGCCAGCCATTCAACTTGCCGCCGACGACGAAAAACTGACGCTGACGCTGCCGGATGACTGGCTGAAGGAACATCCGCTGGGCCGGGAAATGGTTGAGCAAGAGTGTCAGTGGCAAAGCTATGTTCATTGGGTGCTGTTGATCAACGACGACGCGGCGAGGTAATTTCCGGCCAGGAGGGCGCATGCGGGAAGAACTGGATTTCAAATCACTACGCTTTTTCTCCGCGCTCTACCGTTTGGGGAATGTCTCTCCGGCGGCGGAAGCGCTCGATATCAGTCAGCCAACCGGTAGCCTGCTGCTAAAAAAGCTACGCGAGCACTTTGACGACCCGCTGTTTGTGCGCGTTGGACAACGCATGGCGCCAACGCCGCGCGCGGACGCAATCGCCCCCACCATTTTTACTCTTTTGCAACTGGCCGATACCGATCTGGCGGCTAAGCCGGAATTTATCCCGCAGGAGAGCAACCGTAACTTCACCATCGGCATGACCGATATCAGCCAGATGACGCTTCTTCCTTTGCTGCAAAGCCAGCTACAGCGGCTGGACGCCAGCGGCATCACCTTTACGGTGCTGAATATTGACGATCAGACGCTTAGCGCGCTGGAATTAGGTAAATGTGATTTGGCGATCGGCTATCTTACCCAACTGCCGGATAGCGTCTATCAGCAGCATCTGTTCGATCAGTCGTATGTTTGTCTGGCAGCGGACAATCACCCGCGCATTCGTCATCGGTTCAGCACCGAAGACTGGCGTCAGGAAAAGCACCTTGCGGTTCGCGTCAACGGCACCGCCCACGGCGACATTGATAAACTGCTGGCGGAACACAGTATGCCGCGGCGTATCGCATTGACGCTGCCCAGCTTTTTAGGCGCGGGCGAGCTGGTTGCCGGCAGCGAGATGATCGCGGTGGTGCCGGAGCAGCTGGCGCGCCACATCACCAGGCGTTACCCCTGCAGCAGCTGGCCGCTACCTTTCTCACTGGCTAACATCGCGATTCGCCAGGTCTGGCACCAGCGTCTGCACCGCGATCCTGGGCATATCTGGCTGCGCAAGCAGATTGTAGATCTTGCCGCCTCAGGCGGTTCTATTAGCATTTAAATCATAAAATAATCGGCTGTATTAGGATTCCTGATACGCCATATTCTATTTGGTTTATTGCTGTCAATACGTCAAAAATTTTAATCTCCTCGCATCAGTTCATATCGACCGAATAAATAAAGGAACCTATCATGCGCGGAAAAATCGCTTTAGAAGAACATGTATCTACTCCTGAAAATAACCGTTTATGGGATTCAACCGGTGAAGCTAACCGTAACGGTAGCGAATATATGCAAGACGTAGAGCGCCGCCTGCTTGACCGCAGCATTCAACTCGAAGAAATGGCGCAACGTAATATCGACCACGTTATTCTTTCTCTGACTTCACCCGGCGCGCAATCTATTTTAGATAAAGCCAAAGCGGTCTCTTTCGCTCGCGACACTAACGACTTTATCGTTGATAATTATGTAAAACCGAATCCGGATAAATTTAGCGCGTTCGCCACGCTGGCGTTACAAAACCCGGAAGCTGCGGCGGAAGAGCTGGAGCGCGCGGTGAAAAAACTGGGCATGAAAGGCGCGCTGATTAACGGCTACACCAACGTCAAAGACAGCGAACATGGCCTGTATCTTGATGATGAATCCATGCTGGTATTCTGGGATAAAGTCAACGAGCTAAACGTGCCGGTGTACCTGCATCCGCGTGAACCGCTGGAAGGCCCGGCGCGCGGGATTTATACCGGTTACGAAAGCCTAATCGGTTCCGCCTGGGGCTTTGCGCAGGAAACCGCCGTTCACGCTATTCGCCTGATGATGAGCGGCCTGTTCGACCGTTATCCGAATCTTAACCTGGTGCTGGGACACCTCGGTGAAGGGCTGGTACACATGCTGCCGCGGACTCAACATCGCCTCTATCGTCAGCGTTTCGGCTGCGGTTTGGGCAAGGCGGAAAAACCGTTAATGCACTATCTGCAAAATAACTTTATTGTCACCACCAGCGGTCATTTTAATACTCATTCGCTAAATAATGCGATTGAAGTAATGGGTGCAGATCGCGTGATGTTCTCCGTAGATTACCCTTATGAAGATATTCATCAGGCCTGCGACTGGTTTGATCCGTTAGAAATGGATGAAGGGCTGAAAGAAAAAATAGCCTGGGGCAATGCCAGCCGCGTATTTAATATCAAATAATAAAAATAAATCGACAGGGCCTGTTCTCAGGCCCTGATTTTATTACAGGGAGAATATACTATGCCGGTAGGTATTTTTGTTTGCAGCGGTTCATTACTCGTCGGCGCGATTGCAGGCGCCTCACTCAACCGATTTATCCCGGATCACTTTAAGAAAACGCTACCGCTTATTTCCGGTTTAATCTCTATCAGTATGGGCGTGTTCTTCCTTAACAAACTCATCAATCTGCCACCCATTGCGCTGGCCGTTATCATCGGCACGATTATTGGCGGCCTGTTGAATATTGAGAAGTGGATTGAGCGGGCGGGAACACAGCTGCGAACGCCCATCGAGCGCATTTTTCCAGGCCAAAACAACGCAGGCGTAGAAGCGGAGGATTTTATGAACCAGTTTATCGCGGTGCTGATCCTGTTCTGCGCCAGCGGTACCGGTATTTTTGGCGCCCTAACCGAAGGGATGACCGGTGACCCGACCATTCTGCTGACCAAGTCGATACTCGACTTTTTCACCGCCGCTATTTTCGCATCCACGCTGGGCTACATTATCACCGCGATTTTTATTCCCCAGTTGATCATCTTCGTGATTCTGTTCTTCGCCGCCACGTTTATTATGACGTTGATAAGCCCATCGATGATCGCTGATTTTACTGCCTGCGGCGGTATTATTATGCTGGCGACCGGTTTTCGGCTTTGCGGTATTCGCCATTTCCCCACCGCCAACATGCTGCCGTCGCTGCTGCTGGTGATGCCATTTTCCACCGCCTGGCAACAGTTTGTCGCCTGAAACGTTAGCCCTTTTTCGCCTTCGCCAGCATCGCCTTGATATTCGCGACGTTGGCCTGGCCTTTATGCATACGTTCTTCCGCAGAGATGACTTTCCGCTCCTGCTCCCAAATCAGATCGTCTTGCGGGAGCTCAAGCAGAAAACGGCTCGGCTCCGGGCGCACCAGCTCGCCATACTGACGACGCTCTTTGCACAGCGTGAAAGTCAGCTCTTTCTGCGCGCGCGTTATACCTACATAGGCCAGTCGCCGTTCTTCATCAACATTATCTTCATCGATACTGCTCTGATGCGGCAGCAATCCCTCTTCCATTCCCACCAGGTAAACATACGGGAACTCCAGCCCTTTTGAGGCATGCAGGGTCATCAACTGCACCTGATCCAGCTCTTCATCCGATTCGCCGCGTTCCATCATATCGCGCAGGGTAAAGCGGGTAACCACCTGCGTCAGCGTCATCGGCTCATCTATCTCGCTGCCTTCCAGCATTTCGGTCATCCAGGTGAACAACTGGTTGACGTTTTTCATCCGCATTTCCGCGGCTTTCGGGCTCGGCGAGGTTTCATATAGCCAGGACTCATAATCAATCCCGCGAATTAAATCCCGCACGGCATTGACTGGTTCACGCTCGGCCAGTTGCTGAATTTCCCGCAGCCAGTGGGTGAAACGAGTGAGGGATTCATACCCGCGCCCGGTCAGCGTCTGGCTTAACCCCATATCAAAGCTGGCGGTGAATAAGCCTTTATTGCGGCTCATCGCCCATTCGCCCAGTTTTTGCAAGGTCGCCGGACCAATCTCTCGCTTCGGCGTATTGACGATACGCAGGAAGGCGCTGTCGTCATCCGGGTTGGTGAGTACGCGCAGATAGGCCAGCAGATCTTTAATTTCCGGACGCGAGAAGAACGAGGTGCCGCCCGAGATTTTGTACGGGATGCGGTTCTGCATCAGCATCTTTTCAAAGACCCGCGACTGGTGATTGCCGCGATAAAGGATGGCGTAATCTTTGTAGTTTGTTTTATTAATAAAGTGGTGGGCAATCAGTTCGCCAGCGACGCGCTCCGCTTCATGATCTTCGTTATTGGCGGAGAGCACTTTCAGCTCGGTACCGTAGCCAAGTTCCGAGAACAGCCGCTTTTCAAACACGTGCGGGTTATTGGCGATCAAAATGTTGGCAGCCTTCAGAATACGCCCTGATGAACGGTAGTTCTGTTCAAGCTTGATCACCTGCAGCGCCGGAAAATCCTGGCTTAACAGCACCAGGTTCTGCGGCCGCGCGCCGCGCCACGAGTAGATCGACTGGTCATCATCACCCACCACGGTAAAGCGCGCGCGCTGCCCCACCAGCAGCTTCACCAGCTCATACTGGCTGGTGTTGGTATCCTGATACTCATCCACCAGCAGGTAACGGATCTTGTTCTGCCAGCGCTCGCGCACCTCTTCATTTCGCTGCAGCAGCAGCGTCGGTAGCAGGATCAGGTCGTCAAAATCGAGGACGTTGCAGGCCTTCATATGCGCATCATAGAGCCCATAGCAGTGGGCGAAGATGCGGTCCCGTTCGCCTTTCGCGCCAGCCGCCGCCTGCGCCGGCGTTTTCAGATCGTTTTTCCAGTTGGAGATCGTCGAGATCAGCTGCTGCAACACCACTTTGTCATCTTCGATCAACCCTTCGGTGAGCTCTTTGAGCAGCGCGACCTGGTCGGTATCATCGAACAAGGAAAAGTTAGATTTCATTCCCAGCGCGGCGTATTCACGTTTGATGATATCCAGCCCCAGGGTGTGGAAGGTGGAAATCATTAGCCCGCGCGCCTCTTTTCGCCCCAGCGTTTGCCCGACGCGCTCTTTCATTTCGCGCGCGGCCTTGTTAGTAAAGGTGACGGCCGCGATATGGCGCGCCTGATAACCGCAGCCGCGGATCAGGTGGGCGATTTTATTCGTAATAACGCGGGTCTTACCGGAACCGGCGCCCGCCAGCACCAGGCACGGTCCGGTAACGAATTCGACGGCTTGTTGTTGGCCAGGGTTTAAACGCATGGGAATATTGCTCAATCTTCGAACGGGGTGTGGATTGTAGCAGAAAGCGAGGCCGAGATTTACCGGCTGATGGTAAAGTGTCAGCCACGCAATTCATCCCGAGGCTCCGGTAATGGCAAAAAGCGCAGCGGCCCTGCATATTCTGGTCAAAGAAGAAAAACTGGCACACGACATCCTCGCCAAGCTGGAACGGGGCGTCAGCTTCGATCATCTGGCGAAGCGCTACTCAAAATGTCCGTCCGGACGCCATGGCGGCGATTTGGGGGAGTTCCAGCAGGGCGCGATGGTCGCTCCGTTTGATAAAGCCGTGTTCAGCTGTCCGCTGCTCAAACCCTATGGCCCGGTACAAACCAAATTTGGCTACCATATCATCAAGGTGCTGTATCGCCGCTAGCGCGTGTTACTATGGCGCCCTGATTTATCCCAACTCAATCAAGGCGCAATCATGGCTAAAACAGCGGCAGCACTGCATATCCTGGTAAAAGAAGAGAAACTGGCTCTCGATCTGCTTGAGCAGCTCAAAAACGGCGCCGACTTCGGCAAGCTGGCGAAAAAACACTCTATCTGCCCGTCAGGAAAACGCGGCGGCGATCTGGGCGAATTCCGCCAGGGCCAGATGGTTCCGGCATTCGATAAAGTGGTTTTCTCCTGCCCGGAACTGGAGCCAACCGGCCCGCTGCATACCCAGTTCGGTTACCACATCATCAAAGTGCTGTACCGGAAATAATAAAAAACCCGGGGATCTTAATCTCCGGGTTTTTGCCTGATGGCGCTTCGCTTATCAGGCCTACTAAACAAATCCATTCCTCTATGGATTTCGGCTTGCCGGAAGACGGCAAGTCGAAAGACGACGAGGAATCAGCCGGCAACCGCGATACGCTTCATATCGGTCATATAACCGCGCAGTTTTTTACCCACCGCTTCGATAGCGTGGCTGCGAATCGCTTCGTTTACGTCGCGCAGCTGAGCGTTATCCACCGCGCCTTCGGCAATCGCTTTGCCCAGGTCGCCGGTCTGCAGAGTAGTCATGAACTCTTTCAGCAGCGGTACGCAAGCATAAGAGAACAGGTAGTTACCGTACTCCGCGGTATCGGAGATAACCACGTTCATTTCATACAGGCGCTTACGGGCGATTGTGTTGGCGATAAGCGGCAGCTCATGCAGCGATTCGTAGTAAGCGGACTCTTCGATGATGCCGGAATCAACCATGGTTTCGAAGGCCAGTTCAACGCCCGCTTTCACCATTGCAATCATCAGAACGCCTTTATCGAAGTACTCCTGCTCGCCGATTTTACCTTCATACTGCGGCGCGGTTTCGAACGCGATTTTACCGGTCTCTTCACGCCAGGTCAGCAGTTTTTTGTCGTCGTTCGCCCAGTCAGCCATCATGCCGGAAGAGAATTCGCCGGAGATGATGTCATCCATATGTTTCTGGAACAGCGGCGCCATGATCTCTTTCAGCTGTTCTGACAGCGCGTAAGCACGCAGTTTCGCCGGATTAGACAGGCGATCCATCATCAGGGTGATGCCGCCTTGCTTCAGCGCTTCGGTGATGGTTTCCCAACCGAACTGAATCAGTTTTTCCGCGTAGGCCGGATCGGTACCTTCAGCCACCAGCTTGTCGAAGCACAGCAGAGAACCCGCCTGCAGCATACCGCAGAGGATGGTCTGCTCGCCCATCAGGTCAGATTTTACTTCCGCCACGAAGGAGGATTCCAGAACGCCCGCACGATGGCCGCCGGTCGCCGCTGCCCACGCTTTAGCAATGGCCATACCTTCGCCTTTCGGATCGTTTTCCGGGTGTACGGCGATAAGCGTCGGCACGCCGAAACCGCGTTTGTACTCTTCACGAACTTCGGTACCCGGGCACTTCGGCGCCACCATCACCACGGTGATGTCTTTGCGGATCTGCTCGCCCACTTCAACGATGTTGAAGCCGTGGGAGTAACCCAACGCCGCGCCGTCTTTCATCAGCGGCTGTACGGAACGCACAACGTCAGAGTGCTGTTTGTCCGGAGTCAGGTTGACGACCAGGTCAGCCTGCGGGATCAGCTCTTCATAGGTACCCACTTTGAAGCCGTTTTCCGTCGCTTTACGCCAGGATGCGCGCTTCTCGGCGATCGCTTCTTTACGCAGCGCATAGGAGATATCCAGGCCAGAGTCACGCATGTTCAGCCCCTGATTCAGGCCCTGCGCGCCACAGCCGACGATGACTACTTTTTTACCCTGAAGATAGCTTGCGCCATCGGCAAATTCATCGCGCCCCATAAAGCGGCATTTGCCCAGCTGAGCCAGCTGCTGGCGCAGATTCAGTGTGTTGAAGTAGTTAGCCATGGTGATACCTCGTGATGTTGTGTTGTCGTGCTTATTGTTCGGTTCGCGTTTTGCGAGAATGAACCCACTATATGACAGGAATTTTGTTGCGAAAATTGATATATTCACAACATCACATTGCAATAACTGCAACGTTATTTTCAGGGGATTGAGCCATGGATTTACGCGATCTGAAAACCTTTCTGCATCTGGCGGAAAGCCGCCATTTTGGCCGCAGCGCGCGGGCTATGCATGTCAGTCCCTCCACGCTTTCGCGGCAGATTCAACGCCTGGAAGAGGACCTCGGCCAGCCGCTGTTCGTTCGCGATAATCGCACCGTGACCCTAACCGAGGCCGGCGAAGAACTCCGCACCTTTGCCCAGCAGACTTTATTGCAGTATCAGCAACTGCGTCACGCCATCGACCAGCAGGGGCCGTCGCTCTCCGGCGAGCTACATATTTTCTGCTCCGTGACCGCCGCTTACAGCCATCTGCCGCCGATTCTCGACCGCTTTCGCGCCGCGCATCCTTCGGTAGAGATAAAGTTATCGACCGGCGACGCCGCTGATGCGATGGAAAAAGTGGTCACTGGAGAAGCCGATCTGGCCATTGCCGGTAAGCCGGAGACGCTGCCGGGCTCGGTGGCGTTTTCGATGCTGGAAAATCTTGCGGTGGTACTGATTGCCCCGGCGTTGCCCTGCCCGGTGCGCAATCAGGTGACGGTCGAACATCCCGACTGGGCAACGGTGCCGTTTATCATGGCCGATCAGGGCCCGGTGCGCCGCCGCATCGAGCTGTGGTTCCGTCGCCATAAAATCAGCAATCCATCCATTTACGCCACCGTCGGCGGCCATGAAGCCATGGTATCGATGGTCGCCCTCGGCTGCGGCGTGGCGCTACTGCCGGAAGTGGTGCTGGAAAACAGCCCCGAGCCGGTCCGCAATCGCGTGATGATCCTCGATCGCAGCGATGAGAAAACGCCATTTGAGCTGGGCGTCTGCGCACAAAAAAAGCGGCTGTACGAGCCGCTTATTGATGCGTTCTGGAAAATCCTGCCTAACCACTAGCCCGCGAGGAAAAAGCGGAACGCCGGGTTATGGGTTTCGTCATGACACTCGTAGCCCAGTTCATTAAGACGGGTTTCGAAGTCCGGCTCATGCTCGCCAAGCTCAAACGCCGCCAGAACGCGGCCAAAATCGGTGCCGTGGCTACGATAGTGGAACAGCGAAATATTCCAGTGGGTGCCGAGGGTGTGGAGAAACTTGAGCAGCGCGCCTGGTGATTCCGGGAACTCGAAGCTAAACAGGCGCTCCTGCAGCGGTTTAGACGGCCGTCCGCCGACCATATAGCGCACGTGCAGTTTCGCCATTTCGTCATCGGAAAGATCGACCACGCTGTAGCCGCCTTCGCTCAGTAAATCGAGGATCTCTTTACGCTCATCCAGCCCGCGGCTCAGCCGCACGCCAACGAAAATACAGGCATCTTTGGCATCGGCAAAACGGTAGTTGAACTCGGTAACCGAACGGCCGCCCAGTAGCTGGCAGAACTTAAGAAAACTACCCTTCTCTTCCGGTATCGTCACCGCCAGCAGCGCTTCGCGCTGCTCCCCGAGCTCGCAACGCTCAGAAACGTAGCGTAGTCCGTGGAAGTTGACGTTGGCGCCGGACAGGATGTGAGCCAGACGCTCGCCGCGGATGTTATGCTGGGCGATATACTTTTTCATCCCCGCCAGCGCCAGCGCGCCGGAGGGCTCCGCTACCGCCCGCACATCTTCGAACAGATCTTTCATCGCCGCGCAGATAGCATCGCTATCGACGGTGATGATGTCGTCCAGATACTCCTGGCATACACGGAACGTTTCATCGCCGATGCGCTTCACCGCCACGCCTTCAGCGAACAAACCGACGCGCGGCAGATCCACCGGGTGACCGGCATCCAGCGCCGCTTTCAGACACGCCGAATCTTCCGCTTCGACCGCTATCACTTTAATCTGCGGCATCAGCTGCTTGATAAGCACCGCCACGCCTGCCGCCAGACCGCCGCCGCCAACCGGGACGAATACGCGGTCAATGTGGGCATCCTGCTGCAGCAGCTCCAGCGCCAGCGTTCCCTGACCGGCGATGACCATCGGGTGATCGAACGGCGGCACCCAGGTAAACCCCTGCTGCTGCGCCAGCTCAATCGCGCGGGCTTTCGCTTCGTCAAAGTTGGCGCCGTGCAGTAGCACTTCGCCGCCAAAGCCGCGAACGGCATCGACTTTGATATCGGCGGTCGCTACCGGCATCACGATCAGCGCCTTAACACCCAGCCGGGAGGCAGAGAACGCCACGCCCTGCGCATGATTACCCGCCGAAGCGGTGATCACGCCATTTGATTTTTGTTCCGCCGTCAGGCCGGACATCATCGCGTAGGCGCCGCGCAGCTTAAAGCTATGCACCGGCTGGCGGTCTTCGCGTTTCACCAGGATAACGTTATCCAGCCGCGAAGAGAGCTTGTCCATTTTTTGCAGCGGGGTTTTCTGCACCGCTTCATAAACCGGCGCGCGCAGTACCGCCCGGAGATACTCCGCCCCCTCAGGGGCGGCGGATAGGGGTTGCGACTCGGCCATGATTAACCCCCAAGTTTTGATTTATCGCGCACGGCGCCCTTGTCGGCACTGGTCGCGAGGCTGGCGTAAGCGCGCAGCGCGAAGGAGACCTGGCGCTCGCGGTCTTTCGGCGTCCACGCCTTATCGCCACGCGCTTCTTGCGCTTCGCGACGGGCAGCGATTTCGGCATCGCTGAGCTGCAGCTGAATACCGCGGTTCGGAATATCGATAGCAATCATGTCGCCATCTTCGATGATAGCGATGTTGCCGCCGCTCGCGGCTTCCGGCGATACGTGGCCGATGGAAAGCCCGGAGGTGCCGCCGGAGAAGCGGCCATCGGTGATCAACGCGCACGCTTTGCCAAGCCCCATGGACTTCAGGAAAGTGGTCGGATAGAGCATCTCCTGCATTCCCGGCCCGCCTTTCGGCCCTTCATAGCGAATAACCACGACGTCGCCTTCCACGACTTTGCCGCCGAGGATAGCCTCAACCGCTTCGTCCTGGCTTTCATAAACTTTCGCCGGGCCGGTAAATTTCAGGATGCTATCGTCGACGCCAGCGGTTTTGACGATACAGCCGTTTTCGGCAAAGTTACCGTACAGTACTGCCAGGCCACCGTCTTTACTGTAGGCATGTTCCAGAGAACGGATACATCCCTCAGCGCGATCGTCATCCAGCGTATCCCAGCGGCAATCCTGCGAGAACGCCTGGGTAGTACGGATCCCCGCCGGACCGGCGCGGAACATTTTTTTCACCGCGTCGTCCTGGCTCACCATCACATCGTACTGTTCCAGGGTCTGCGGCAGCGTCAGGCCAAGGACGTTTTTAACATCGCGGTTGAGTAACCCCGCGCGATCCAGCTCGCCGAGGATACCCAGCACGCCACCGGCGCGGTGCACGTCTTCCATATGGTATTTTTGCGTACTCGGCGCCACCTTACACAGCTGCGGCACTTTGCGGGACAGCTTGTCGATATCACTCATGGTGAAGTCGATTTCGGCTTCCTGCGCCGCCGCCAGCAGGTGCAGTACGGTATTGGTTGAGCCGCCCATTGCGATATCGAGAGTCATGGCGTTTTCAAATGCCGCCTTGCTGGCGATATTGCGCGGTAGCGCGGAAGCGTCGTCCTGCTCGTAGTAGCGTTTGGTCAGTTCAACGATACGTTTACCGGCGTTGAGAAACAGCGCTTTACGGTCGGCATGGGTCGCCAGCAGAGAACCATTACCCGGCTGCGACAGGCCTAATGCTTCGGTCAGGCAGTTCATTGAGTTCGCGGTGAACATCCCCGAGCACGAACCGCAGGTCGGACAGGCGGAACGCTCCACCTGTTCGCTCTGATCGTCAGAGACTTTCGGGTCTGCCCCCTGGATCATGGCATCAACCAGATCCAACTTGATGATTTTGTCAGACAGCTTGGTTTTCCCGGCTTCCATCGGACCGCCGGAGACAAAGATCACCGGAATATTCAATCGCAGGGAGGCCATCAGCATCCCCGGGGTGATTTTGTCGCAGTTAGAGATACAGACCATAGCATCGGCGCAGTGGGCGTTAACCATGTACTCGACTGAATCGGCGATGAGCTCGCGGGATGGCAGTGAATAGAGCATACCCCCGTGCCCCATGGCGATCCCATCATCCACCGCGATGGTGTTGAATTCTTTAGCAACGCCGCCAGCAGCTTCAATTTGCTCGGCAACCAGTTTGCCGAGATCGCGCAGATGCACGTGCCCTGGTACAAACTGGGTAAAGGAGTTAACAACGGCGATGATCGGTTTGCCGAAATCGGCATCGGTCATTCCGGTTGCGCGCCACAGCGCGCGGGCGCCCGCCATATTGCGGCCATGTGTGGTGGTGGCGGAACGGTACTTAGGCATGCTCTTTTTACTCCCATCTCTGTTTATGCAATGGGACGGTGCGTGCCGTCCCATTTTTAATCACTTACTAACCGGATCCAGCCAACCCCATTTATCTTCCGTTTCACCGGTGAAGAGGCCAAAGAAGGCTTCCTGAATGCGTTTGGTCACCGGGCCACGGCGGCCTGCGCCAACCTGGATACCGTCAACGCTGCGTACCGGCGTGATTTCCGCAGCGGTACCGGACATGAACACTTCATCCGCGAGGTACAGAGATTCGCGGGACAGCACCTGCTCGCGGACTTCGATACCGAGATCTTTCGCCAGTTTGATGATGGCGTCGCGGGTGATACCCGGCAGCGCGGAAGAGGTAAACGGCGGAGTAAACAGCACGCCATCTTTCACCTCAAACAGGTTTTCGCCTGCGCCTTCGGAGATATAGCCGTTAACGTCCAGCGCGATACCTTCCTGATAACCGTGACGACGCGCCTCGCTGCCGACCAGCAGAGAGGAGAGATAGTTGCCGCCCGCTTTCGCTGCGGTTGGGATGGTGTTTGGCGCCGCGCGGTTCCAGGAAGAAACCATCGCATCGATCCCCTGCTCCAGCGCTTCTGCGCCAAGGTATGCACCCCACGGGAACGCCGCGATGATAACGTCGGTTTTGTAACCGTCCGGCGGGTTAACGCCCATGCCAACATCGCCAACAAACACCAGCGGACGGATATAAGCGCTGGTCAGTTTATTGGTACGGATAACTTCGCGGCAGGCTTCCATCAGCTCGTCAACGCTCTGAGAAACCGGGAAACGGTAGATTTTGGCTGAATCATGCAGACGCTGCATGTGTTCACGATGGCGGAACACCACTGGCCCTTTGTGAGAATCGTAGCAGCGGATACCTTCGAATACCGAAGTCCCGTAGTGCAACGCGTGGGACATGACGTGTACTTTCGCCTCGCCCCATGGGGTCATCTCGCCATTGAACCAAATGTAATCAGCTTTCTTCGTCGTCATTGTTTTTATTCCTCTGCGCTCAGGCGCGGATTTGTTGTGATGTGGGTTGCTGGATCTCGACGCAGGCGACGTCGACCAGTTTGCGTAACTGACTAAACAGTAATTCGACGGGCCGCTGGCTGGCAACGGTCAGCTCGATATTTATGTTTTGCGCATCCGACGCGGTTTCCATATTCATTGAGCAAATTTGAAAACCGCGATGGCGCACCACGCGCAGCACGCGTTCTAAGGTTTCGGGGTTGAAGCGAGCCTGTAAAGCGACCTGATGTTGCATCATGATAATTTCTCCAGCATTTCTGCATTACTGGCGCCGGGCGGCACCAACGGCCAGACATTCTCAAGTTCATCGATTGAGACATGAAGCAGGTATGGCCCCTGGCTCGAAAGCATGGTGTCGAGTGCCGCTTCAACCTGGTCTTTACGGGTGATGTGCTGGCCTGGAATGCCAAAAGCGCTGGCCAGCGTAAGAAAATCAGGATTATCGGTAAGCGTGGTTTCGCTGTAACGCTCCTGGAAAAACAGCTGCTGCCACTGGCGAACCATGCCTAAACGTTGGTTATCCAGCAGCACGATTTTCAACGGTAATTGCTTGCGCTTAACGGTGCCCAGCTCCTGCACGTTCATCATGAAAGAGCCATCGCCGGAGATACAGATAACCGTATCGTCCGGGCGAGCCACCTGCGCGCCAACGGCTGCCGGCAGACCAAAACCCATGGTGCCGAGGCCGCTGGAAGTGATGAAGTTTTCCGGGCGGGTATAGGTCATGTGCTGGGCCGACCACATTTGGTGCTGGCCGACATCGGTCGTCACGACGCAATCCGCCGGTTTGCGATCGGAAAGCTGCTTGAGCAACAGCGGCGCGTAGATTGCCTCGCCGGGATGATCGTAACGCCAGGCGTGCTCCGCGCGCAGCTGCGCGTTGCGCTCGCGCCACGCATCGATGGCCAACGGCTGCTGCAACGCCGGCAGCATGGCGTTTAAATCTCCGGTTAAGGCGACGTGTGCCTGGCGCAGTTTGTTCAGCTCAGCCGGGTCAATATCCATATGGATTACTTTGGCGTGCGGGGCAAAGGTATTCAGCTTGCCGGTAACCCGGTCATCAAAACGGGCGCCGACGGCGATTAATAAATCGCACTCCTGCACCGCCAGGTTTGCTGCCTTGGTTCCGTGCATACCCAGCATGCCAAGGTAATACGGATAATCCGCGGCGACGGCGCCCAACCCTTTCAGAGTGCAGGTTACCGGCATCTGCGTCACCGCCAGAAATTCGCGCACGGCCGGTACCGCCTGTGCCATTCCAACACCGCCGCCCACGTACAGCATTGGCTTGTGGGACTGCGCAAGCATCGCTAACGCCTGCTCGACTTGTATGTGCGGGAACTCAACATCATCAGGGACGGTGGAGAAATGCGGATCTAATTCCCCTTTAGCCAGCTGGATGTCCTTCGGGATATCAACCAGTACCGGGCCAGGACGGCCTGAGTTTGCCACCTGGAAAGCTTCCGCAATGACGCGCGGCAGCTCTTCCAACGACTGCACGAGGAAACTGTGTTTGGTGCAGGCCAGCGACAAACCGAGAACGTCCACTTCCTGAAAAGCATCGGTGCCGATAAACGGCGCCGCCACTTGACCGGTGATGGCGACAACAGGTACAGAATCAAGTAACGCGTCAGCCAAACCGGTGATCAGGTTGGTGGCGCCAGGGCCGGAAGTGGCGATGCAAACACCAGTTTTGCCGGTCGCGCGGGCATAACCGATGGCGGCCATTGCGGCGCCTTGCTCGTGCCGACACAGCAGGTGTTCCACGCCGCCGTCATACAAAGCATCGTAAACCGGCATAATCGCGCCACCCGGATAGCCAAATACCGTGTCGACCCCCTGTGTTCGCAAAGCATGTACCACCCACTGCGCCCCGTTCATAGTTACTTCCCCGTCATAGATCGGGAGAAACAGAATTTTATGCTAAAACTCATCTTCTGCTCCTCGCTTATGTTTTTTAAGTTATAAAAAAACCCCCGGACCTTTCGGTGCGGGGGTCTTAGTTCGTTAAGGCTTGATTTCTAAGCCTTTCCTCGTCCAAGTGCAGCCCCGCACGGTGGGATAATAATCACCACCACGCTAATCACGACCAGGCTAATCACTCGTAGAAGGGCTGTCATTTTCTGTTCTTTCTGGCTTCTTGTTCGAAGGAATACCTAAAGAGTTACCACAGACATCACATTAAGCACAAGATTTTTTTATGTTCCATTTTCTGATCTTGCTAACGATTTTTATTAAACCAGTTGTTTTTAAAAAGAAAAAAATAAAATGAAAAAAATTCAGTTTATTCTCGCGTTTGCATCCATGTTTTACGGCATCAAAACGGCGTCATGACGGATTTGCGTATGTCCTCGCAAGATAATAAAAATGCAAAACTTTGCAGACAATTGTCTGGAACAGGCGTCGTAAAGTTAAATATTCCCAGGTTCATGAAACTCTATGAATAGACATAATCATTCCGCTCAGGAGGCGTTATGTCACTCGCAATTGTCTATACCCGCGCGGCGCTCGGGGTCAGCGCGCCGCTAATTACCGTCGAAGTCCATATCAGCAACGGACTCCCTGGTTTGACGATGGTCGGCCTGCCGGAAACCACGGTAAAGGAAGCCCGCGATCGGGTACGTAGCGCCATTATTAACAGCGGCTACAGCTTTCCGGCAAAGAAGATAACCATAAACCTTGCCCCAGCCGATCTGCCGAAAGAGGGCGGGAGATATGATTTACCTATCGCTCTCGCGCTCCTGGTCGCTTCGCAGCAGCTTGCCGCCCCAAAACTTAATCAGTATGAGTTTATTGGCGAATTAGCGCTTACAGGCGCATTACGCGGCGTTCCTGGGGCAATATCCAGCGCTATGGAAGCGATAAAAGTCGGGAGGCAGATTGTCGTTGCTGGAGATAACGCCGAAGAGGTCGGCTTGATTAACGGCAATGAGTGCCTTATAGCAGGGCACCTGCAGGAAGTCTGTGCGTTCCTGGAAGGGAAACATATTCTGCAGCCGCCGACTGGTGAAATAACTGCGGGAGAGGACGATTATGACGATCTCGGCGATGTCATTGGCCAACAGCAGGGAAAACGCGCGTTGGAGATAGTCGCAGCTGGCGGTCACAATTTACTCTTGATGGGTCCACCGGGTACAGGGAAGACGATGCTCGCCAGCCGTTTGCCGGGGCTTTTACCGCCCCTAAGCAACCAGGAAGCGCTGGAAAGCGCGGCTATCCTCAGCCTCGTCAATGCTCATTACGTTACGCGTCAGTGGCGTCGGCGGCCTTTTCGCGCCCCTCACCACAGCGCTTCGCTAACGGCGATGGTCGGCGGCGGCTCAATCCCTGCCCCTGGGGAGATCTCCCTGGCGCATAACGGTATTCTGTTTCTTGATGAACTACCTGAATTCGAGCGTCGGGTTCTGGATGCACTACGAGAGCCCATTGAATCAGGAAAAATTCATCTTTCCCGCACTCGGGCTAAGATTGACTATCCTGCGCGATTTCAGTTGATTGCCGCCATGAATCCCAGCCCAACAGGACATTACCAGGGTCAGCATAATCGGGCCACACCGGAACAGACCCTGCGCTACCTGGGCCGATTGTCAGGGCCATTTCTCGACCGCTTCGATCTCTCGCTTGAGATTCCACTCCCTCCACCGGGCGTATTAAGCCGGGGTGGCGTTGGCGAAGAGCGAAGCGCCACCATTCGTCTACGGATATTCGCGGCGCGCGACAGACAGCTCGCACGGCAGAATAAACTTAATGCACAACTGGACAGCGGGGAGATAAAAGTCTGGTGCAAGCTGAAAGAAGACGACGCGATATGGCTGGAACAGACGCTCTCACTATTAGGGCTTTCAATCCGCGCATGGCAACGTTTACTGAAAGTTGCGCGTACTATCGCCGATCTTAATGAGGATAGGGATATCGAACGTCATCATTTGCAGGAGGCGCTAAGCTACCGGGCTATCGACCGTATGTTAAATCACCTGCAGACGCTGATGGCATAAAAAAAGGGCTTTCGCCCTTTTTTTTAATCGTCGCTTTCAGTGTAGTCTTCAGCGCCTTCAACCTGCGGCTTACCGCCAGATAAGGTGTGAAAACGCTTCGGACGTTTGATTCGCGCCATATACTTAATCCAAACGCGTTCCGCTTCGGTCACCGGCTCACGTTCGCCGTGGCATACCGCAACGAATTGTTTTTCATCTTCGGTAACAGGCTCGCGTTTGCCCAATTCCAGCTCATTAAAGGCGTAACCATGACGTTCAAGCAGTTGCGCCTCTTTGATGGTGAAATCACCGTGACGGGAGAACCCGCGTGGATAATTTTTATTGTCGAAAAAACGATTAGTCGTCGTAAAGCTTTCCGCCATCCTACACGCTCCTGATTCTTTGGCCGAGCTATTTATGGCGCGGAGTATTAGTTACGCTTGACAGAGCGTCAAACAAAACATTTAAATCATCACGACAAATAATTTTGCGGAGAAGAGTGTGGACACGGAATTGCTCAAAACTTTCCTTGAAGTGAGCAGAACTCGCCACTTTGGGCGGGCAGCGGAAGCGCTTTATTTAACACAATCAGCGGTTAGCTTCCGCATTCGTCAGTTGGAGAACCAGCTGGGCGTAAATTTATTCACCCGCCATCGTAACAATATTCGCCTGACGTCAGCCGGTGAGAAACTGTTGCCCTATGCCGAAACGTTGATGAATACCTGGCAGGCCGCGCGTAAGGAGGTTGCCCACTCTTCTCGCCATAATGAGTTTTCGATCGGCGCCAGCGCGTCGCTATGGGAATGCCTATTGAACGGTTGGCTGGGGACGCTCTACAAAGATCCCTATAATCTGCAATTTGAGGCCCGGATAGCTCAACGCCAGTCATTAGTGAAGCAGTTGCATGAACGCCAGCTCGATCTCCTGATCACCACAGAATCACCGAAGATGGATGAATTAAGCAGCCAGTTATTGGGTCATTTCACCCTGGCGCTCTATTGTGCCGCGCCGGGAAAAAATAAGAATGATTTGAACTACCTGCGGCTGGAATGGGGACCGGACTTCCAGCAAAACGAAGTGGGTTTGATCGGCAGCGATGATGTACCGCTACTGACGACGAGCTCCGCAGAACTGGCTTATCAACAGCTCACTACCTTGAATGGTTGTACCTGGTTACCCGTTAGTTGGGCACAGCAGAAAACCGGCTTGCACACGGTGACCGATAGCGCGACCCTTTCACGTCCTCTGTATGCCATTTGGCTACAAAATAGCGATAAGCAGGCACATATTCGCGAGATCCTGAAAAGCAGCATCCTGGAATAGCGATCTGACTCCATGGATGGAGTGGCTAAAAAACTGGAAAGGCAGAGTGATGGGAGAAATTAAAGACAAAAAAAATCCTTTGCCGAAGCAAAGGATTATATATGGCAGGGGCGGAGAGACTCGAACTCGCGACACCCGGTTTTGGAGACCGGTGCTCTACCAACTGAGCTACGCCCCTAAATCTTTCTCGCTATTAAGCCCGCTAATATAGCAGGCTTAATATAAATAAGTGGCGGAACGGACGGGACTCGAACCCGCGACCCCCTGCGTGACAGGCAG
>NZ_JBEAIQ010000035.1:0-83565 GCF_040064335.1 Klebsiella sp. CN_Kp088
TTATGCCGACCCCGGGAAGGTTTACCGGGGTCAGATGCGAAAAAAGCCCGTACTTGCGTACGAGCTCTCATCTCGAATATGGCGGTGAGGGGGGATTGACTCGCTTCGCTCGCCGTTACTCGGCCCATCCATGGGCCTCGCCCCTTCGGGGCCAACGCAGGCGTTGTTCAAAAACGCTCCCGGCGTTTTTGTCGGGGCAGCCCGCTTACTGCGTTCGCGGTCTGTCCAACTGGCTGCGCCAGTTGTCGAACCCCGGTCGGGGGTTCTCATCCCCCCGTACGGAGAATATAAAAGAAAAGAGCCCGTACTTTCGTACGAGCTCTCATCTCGAATATGGCGGTGAGGGGGGGATTCGAACCCCCGATACGTTGCCGTATACACACTTTCCAGGCGTGCTCCTTCAGCCACTCGGACACCTCACCATATTGTCTTTCCCGTTGTTGCTGGGAACGGGCGCTAATGTAGGGAAATACGTATCTCCCGTCAATCAACTTTTTTAAAAAAAGATGCGTTTAGCCAAACTTCAAACAACTTGCTTCTTAAACGCGCGGGAATCGTTTTTTTTGTCACCATTCTCTTTATTCCTCGATAGCGATACGAAATTTGTTATGCTGGCAAACCAATACAAAACAAAGAGTAAAACACGACGCAAACCTCAACCTACTCACGCGTCAGTAATCAGGAGTCATTATGGAGATTATTTTTTACCACCCGACGTTCGATACCCCCTACTGGATCGCAGAGCTGGAAAAACATCTGCCGGGAGCGCGAGTTCGTGAGTGGAAACCTGGCGACAATCAACCAGCCGACTATGCGCTGGTCTGGCATCCACCGGTAGAAATGTTGCAAGGCCGCAAATTGAAGGCGGTTTTTGCCCTCGGCGCAGGCGTGGATTCTATTCTTAGCAAGCTGCGGGAGCATCCGGAAATGCTGCCGCTTTCGATCCCGCTGTTCCGCCTCGAAGATACCGGTATGGGCCTGCAGATGCAGGAATATGCGGTAAGCCAGGTACTGCACTGGTTCCGCCGCTTTGATGATTATCAGGCGCTGAAGCTGCAATCCCGCTGGCAGCCGTTGCCGGAATACCGTCGCGAAGATTTCACTATCGGCATTATGGGGGCAGGGGTGTTGGGCGGCAAAGTCGCGGAAAGCCTGTTGCGCTGGGGTTTCCCAGTGCGCTGCTGGAGCCGTAGCCACAAATCCTGGCCGCAAGTTGAGAGTTTTGCCGGTCAGGAAGAACTGGGCGCATTTTTACGGCAAACCCGCGTGCTGATCAACCTGTTGCCAAATACGGCTGAAACTGTCGGCATCATTAATGAAACTTTACTCTCTCAACTTCCGGATAACAGCTATGTTCTGAATCTCGCCCGCGGCGTACATATTGTTGAGCCGGATTTACTGGCCGCGCTTGACAGCGGTAAGGTGAAGGGGGCGATGCTGGATGTCTTTAGCCGCGAACCGCTGCCGAAAGAGAGCCCGCTGTGGGCGCATCCGCGTGTGGCCATGACGCCGCATATTGCCGCCGTTACCCGTCCACAGGAAGCGATCGCTTATATTGCCAGTACCATTAGCCGCCTGGAGCGTGGTGAAACGGTCAGCGGGCAGGTCGATCGCCAACGCGGCTACTAATCGATAACCCCGCTACGGCGGGGTTTTTACTGATCATGACTCCTGATTCCTGCTATTCTTGCCACAAACAGAGGAGGAGATTGTGATGTATCCTGTTGACCTGCACATGCATACCGTCGCCAGCACCCACGCCTATAGTACCCTGCATGACTATATTGCCGAGGCCAAACGTAAAGGCATTAAACTTTTTGCCATCACCGATCACGGCCCGGATATGGCCGATGCGCCGCACTACTGGCATTTCGTCAATATGCGTATCTGGCCGCGTCTGGTAGATGGCGTCGGCATTCTGCGCGGCATTGAAGCGAATATTAAAAATACCCAGGGTGAAATTGACTGTACCGGACCAATGCTGACCTCGCTGGATCTGATTATTGCCGGTTTTCATGAGCCGGTATTCCCGCCTCAGGATAAAGCCACCCACACTGAAGCGATGATTGCCGCGATTGCCAGTGGCGCAGTCCACATGATTAGCCATCCAGGCAATCCGAAATTCCCGATCGATATTCCGGCAGTAGCCGAAGCAGCGGCAAAGCATCATGTGGCGCTGGAAATTAATAATTCCTCTTTCCTTTCATCGCGTATCGGTAGTGAAGATAATTGCCGGGCAATCGCCGCCGCCGTGCGTGATGCGGGTGGTTGGGTGGCGCTGGGTTCGGACTCCCATACCGCCTTTACGCTTGGCGAATTTACCGAATGTCGCAAAATCCTCGACGCGGTGAATTTCCCGGAAGAGCGGATCCTTAACGTCAGTCCGCGTCGACTACTGAATTTCCTCGAATCACGCGGAATGCCGGCGATTGCGGAATTTGCAGACCTTTAATTTGAACCACTGGAACATATTGTATGAATGAATTTTCAATCCTCTGTCGCGTGCTGGGCTCGCTGTACTATCGTCAGCCGCAGGACCCGCTGTTGGTGCCGCTGTTCACGCTGATTCGCGATGGCAAGCTGGCCGCCAGTTGGCCGCTGGAACAGGATGAATTACTGGAGCGTCTGCAGAAGAGTTGTGATACCCAGCCGTTAACCGCTGATTACAACGCCCTGTTCGTTGGTGACGAATGTGCGGTCTCGCCTTATCGCAGCGCGTGGGTTGAAGGCGCCACGGAAGCGGAAGTCCGCGGTTTTCTCACTCAACACGGTATTCCTACTGGCGACGGGCCAACCGATCATATTGGATCCCTACTGCTGGCCGCATCCTGGCTTGAAGATCATGCCTCTGATGACGAAAGCGAAACGTTGGAAACGTTGTTTGCCGATTACCTCTTACCGTGGTGCGGCACCTTCCTCGGTAAAGTCGAGGCGCATGCGCAAACCGCATTCTGGCGTACCATGGCGCTACTCACGCGTGAAGCTATATCCGCCATGTGGGATGAGCTGCAGGAAGAAAACGACGAATAATTGTGATTTAAGTCACTTTTAGTGTGAAACAGCAAACTCACGCATTCATATTGTGTGTTCTGGATCGCATTTGGTTGCCGCGTATCTGCTATGATACGCGGCATGAACATACTCTTCGCAATCGCACTCACGACGGGCATTCTCTCCGGTATTTGGGGATGGGTGGCGGTCTCACTTGGCCTGCTGAGCTGGGCCGGTTTCCTCGGCTGTACGGCCTATTTCGCTTGCCCACAGGGCGGCCTGAAAGGGCTGTTGATTTCCGCCTGCACTGTCATGAGCGGCGTGATATGGGCGCTGGTGATTATTTACGGTAGCGCGCTGGCGCCGCAGTTGGAAATCCTCAGCTATGTGATGACCGGAATAGTCGCCTTCCTGATGTGTATTCAGGCGCGTCAGCTGCTGCTCTCTTTTGTTCCCGGAACCTTTATCGGCGCCTGCGCGACCTTTGCCGCGAGCGGCGACTGGCGCATTGTCGTACCATCACTGGCGCTGGGATTGGTCTTTGGCTATGCCATGAAAAACAGCGGGCTGTGGCTGGCGGCGCGAGCGGCAAAGAATAAGTCTCTGGCTAACGATAACGTCTGATTTTCTTCACATTTCCTCGACGACGGGAGTAAGCTTCCCGTCACTCACTACATGAAAGCCTTTTCGCATCAACCCCTCTTCGATTGTTTTTTCCTCTTAATGCAGACATTTTGAGCAAACAAACCATAATAATTTGATACCGTTTGCAAAAACGGAGAGAAAAAAGTATCAACGGGTACTTCATATATATACTGATTTTGTATGTAGTTGCTTGTATTCAACTGCGCTCATGGATGATTTGTAAGGTTTTTTTGACCGTTACGCAGAGGGGTTTTGCCGTGAAAAAAATGACTGGCGTACTACTTGCTACAGTTTGTTTCCTTCCCGCTTTATTGACTTTTTCAACTACCTCTAACGCCGCAAGCGGCGTGATTCGTTTCCACGGCGGCGTTGTCGAACCGCCTTGTAAAATTCGTTCTTCAGAAGATCAGGTCTCGATGGCTTGCGCTAAGCAGAAGTCAGTCACTTTTTCTGCCCAGCAGGTAGCCCGGGGAGATCTGCAACATGCCAATATCAAATCTACACAGTTCACCTTTATCAATCCCCAGCACACCAACGCTATTCTCGAAGTGAGTTATCGGTAATAGCAAGGCCCCTGCAGATCCAGCGGGGGCTTTCGCCGCGCCTCTCTCCTGACATTCTCACGCCGCTTTTTTGTAGCAAAATCAAGATGAATCGATTTTGTTAACAAAAAGAAAATAAAAAGTAATATATCTGTATTTCATAACGCAATCATTGCCTTGCCGTATTCTGGCGGCGCAGTGCGCTCATGGATGGCCTGTTGCTTCTTTGCTATCAAACAGAGGAGACTGCCGTGATAAAAAAAATCCACGCCTTAGCGATGCCATGTCTGATGTTGTCGTGCTTGTCTGGAGCAGTGCACGCCGCGCCGACCGACGGCGTTGTCGCCATTTATGGGCAGGTCGTCGATCCGTCCTGTGAAGCCAATAGTGTGGGCGAAAAGATTGAAATGGCCTGCCCGCAGCTGCCTACCCGGGCGCTTTCGCCGCAGGTGCTGACGACGGGAAATTACAGCAATGACGCCGTCCGCTCAGCACAATTAAAGTATATTGATCCGCAACATACCCGCGCTATCCTCGAAGTGAATTATCGCTAATTACTGCCCCTCAGGCTTCCGCCTTGGGGGCTATCATGCCATAGTAGACACCACGCTAAGTATGAAGACGTTTGCCGACAGGAGGGGGAAATGGTTGTTCAACCTGAGGTGGTTCTCGGCGATATTACGACGTTGCAGGTAGATGTTATTGTCAACGCGGCCAACCCATCGTTACTGGGCGGCGGCGGTGTTGATGGCGCCATTCATCGCGCAGCTGGCCCGGAACTACTGGCGGCCTGCAAAATAGTCCGTCAGCAGCAGGGCGAATGTCCGCCCGGGCATGCGGTTATCACCAGCGCCGGTAATCTACCGGCCAGCGCGGTGATTCATGCAGTCGGCCCCGTCTGGCGCGGCGGTGACGAGCAAGAGGCCGAATTACTGACGGATGCCTATCGCAATAGTCTGTTGCTGGCGGCAGCCAATAATTATCGATCTATTGCTTTTCCGGCTATCAGCACCGGCGTATATGGCTATCCGAAACAGGCGGCGGCGGAAATTGCGGTGAAAACGGTGAAGGCTTTCCTCACCCGATATAATCCACTGGAACGAGTGTGCTTTGTCTGCTTTGATAACGAAACGGCGGAGATCTATCAGCGATTATTGCAGGCAGAATGAATCGCGGCACCGGCAGCACGCAGGCGCGCTGCCGGTTGCGGATTTTAGTTAACCGACACCGGCGCTTTCGCCGGTTTTTGCTGCGGTTTGCCTGAGAACAGGAAGCGCAGCAGAGGAATACGTAGATGGATTTCGTACAGCACCAGCGCAATACCCACCACAAACACCAGTCCGGCGATAAAACCTAACAGATTCGATTTGATTATTGGCGTAATCCACGCCCCGTACAGCAGGGTGAGGGGATGATGCACCAGGTAGATAAACAGCGAGGCGTTGACGAAGTAAGTCACCCGAGCGGACTGGAAGTTGAGCAGGCGGTGGCCCAGCGAGAATACCACGTTCACCATCCACAGCCCCAGCACCATGGTAATCACCGATTCGGTTTCATACATCCAGCCATCGCCGGAACCATACTGCTGGTTAAGACGATAGGCGATAAAGCCCAGCAGTGCGCCGACAAAACACCAGGGTGATGAGGTGGTGAACATCGCTTTTAGCCGCGGGTTGATGAACGTCTGCGCGCCGAGAACAAAGAACGGCAGATAGAACAGGGTCTGCATAACGATGAAGTTAAACAGTCCGTTGCTGAGAATCGGCGGGTAAACGATAAAAATAGTGCGACGAATTACCGCATACAACACGCCAAGTCCAAGGAAAATAAGCGATAATTGACCAAATGTGACAGTGTCACCAAAGCTGGCGGTCTGCGTTTTCCCTCGATTGGCCAGCCACTTAAACAGCACCACGCCGAGAGTGGTCAGCACGACCAGCACCAGCAGGAACCACAGATGAGAGATAAGCTCCCATGCCAGGGTGTTGAATTTGTCATAGCCGGAGAGCGTGTGCCAGTTTTGCGCTTTACCATTGACGTATTGCAGCATCAAGAACTGCGGCAAAGTCAGAAGTGGAATCGCGGTGAGCATCGGAATGCCAACGCGCTCTACGCGTACTTTCCACCATTTCTTTAGGGGATAGCGTAAAAACAGCATGTAAGAGAAGTAGCCGGAAATAACAAAGAAGACCTGCATGCGGAAAGCATGGATAAAGTCGTTGAACAGCGTTAACCCCCAGGAGGGTTCCAGGCTATTCACATGCCAGCTGTGGCTGGAGTAGATAAGCGAAATGTGAAAGGGTATCCCCAGCAGCATCAGCCAGGCGCGGATGCTGTCGAAGAAATATTCACGCTCTACTGGTGTTTTATTCATAAATTCACAACAATCTCAGACAATTCGTCTTATCACTCGCGGCGATAACGGTTACATTCCCAGCAACCCTACATGAACTCAGGGTATCTGTCTCCAGGATAAGTACGCAAAGTGCAATATGGGACAGAGAACTGTTTATTCCCTGGTCCGCTAAGCTGAACAATGCAGGGATTATGTTGTCGGATTGCCTGAGTTTCCATTAAAATAGATCGGATCGATTTAAGCACACAAAGGGGGAAGTGCTTACTTACTATGAAACATAAACCACAGATGATGAAAATGCGTTGGTTAAGCGCAGCCGTAATGTTGTCCCTGTGTACTTCATCTGCATGGGCATTCAGCATTGATGACGTAGCAAAACAGGCGAAAACGTTAGCCGGGAAAGGCTATGAAGCGCCGAAAAGTAACCTGCCCTCCGCCTTCCGCGATATGAAATACGCGGATTACCAGCAAATCCAGTTCAATCACGACAAAGCGTACTGGAATAACCTGAAAACCCCGTTCAAGCTGGAATTTTACCACCAGGGCATGTATTTCGACACGCCGGTTACTATTAATGAAGTGACCAGCACTAGTGTACGTAAAATTAAATATAGCCCGGATTATTTTAATTTTGGCAATGTGCAACACGATAAAGACACGGTGAAAGACCTTGGTTTCGCCGGTTTTAAAGTACTGTATCCGATCAATAGCAAAGACAAGAATGACGAAATCGTCAGCATGCTCGGAGCCAGCTACTTCCGCGTTCTTGGCCAGGGTCAGGTATACGGGCTTTCCGCCCGCGGCCTGGCTATCGATACCGCGCTGCCGTCAGGCGAAGAGTTTCCTCGTTTCCGCGAGTTCTGGATTGAGCGCCCGAAAGCGACCGATAAGCGCTTAACTATCTATGCGCTGTTGGATTCCCCGCGTGCGACTGGCGCCTATCGTTTTGTGGTTATGCCTGGGCGCGACACCGTGGTTGATGTGCAGTCGAAGGTCTATCTGCGTGACAAAGTCGGTAAACTCGGCGTGGCACCGTTGACCAGTATGTTCCTGTTTGGGCCGAACCAACCGTCGCCGACGACTAACTATCGTCCGGAACTACATGATTCCAACGGTCTGTCGATTCTTGCCGGTAACGGCGAGTGGATCTGGCGTCCGCTGAATAACCCGAAACATCTGGCCGTCAGCAGTTATGCGATGGAAAACCCGCAAGGGTTTGGCCTGCTGCAGCGTGGCCGCCAGTTCTCCCGCTTTGAAGATCTCGACGATCGTTACGACCAGCGCCCGAGCGCGTGGATCACCCCGAAAGGCGACTGGGGTAAAGGTAAAGTCGAACTGGTTGAAATCCCGACCAACGATGAAACCAACGACAATATCGTCACCTACTGGACCCCGGATCAGCTGCCGGAACCAGGCAAAGAGATGAACTTCAAATACTCCATTACCTTCAGCCGCGATGAAGACAAACTGCATGCGCCAGATAGCGCTTATGTGGTGCAGACTCGCCGCTCAACCGGTGATGTGAAGCAGTCTAACCTCATTCGCCAGCCAGATGGCACTATCGCTTTCATCGTTGATTTCACCGGCGCTGACATGAAAAAAATGGCGGCGGACACTCCGGTAACGGCGCAGGCGAGCATCGGCGATAATGCCGAAATCGTGGAAAACTCCGTGCGCTATAACCCGGTTATCAAAGGTTGGCGTATGACCCTGCGCGTGAAAGTGAAAGATCCGAAGAAAACCACGGAAATGCGTGCGGCGCTGGTCAATGGCGATCAGACGCTGAGCGAAACCTGGAGCTATCAGCTGCCTGCCAATGAATAAGATAACGAATTATATCGACGCATTGCCGCTGTCGGATGCTGAAAAGGCCGCATTACCTGATGCGAGCCTGCAAGCCGTACATGAAGCGCTTGACGCAGAGCATCATCATTTTCCGCGTGATGAAGATTCCCCGTTAGGATCGGTAAAAGCGCGGCTGGAGCATAGCTGGCCGGACTCTCTGTCCGGCGATCAGCTGGTGAAAGATGATGAAGGGCGCACGCAGCTTCATGCGATGCCGAAAGCGAAACGTTCCTCAATGATCCCCGACCCGTGGCGTACCAACCCGGTAGGCCGCTTCTGGGATCGCCTGCGTGGCCGTGACGTGACTCCGCGCTATCTCTCTCGCCTCACGCAAGAAGAGCGTGAAAGCGAACAGAAATGGCGTACCGTCGGCACCATTCGTCGCTACATTTTGCTGCTGCTGACGCTGGCGCAAACGGTAGTGGCCACCTGGTATATGAAGACCATCCTCCCTTATCAGGGGTGGGCGCTAATCAATCCATCCGATATGGTTGGCCAGGATCTATGGGTCTCCTTCATGCAGCTACTCCCTTACGTGTTGCAGACCGGCATCCTGATCCTCTTTGCGGTACTTTTCTGTTGGGTCTCGGCCGGTTTCTGGACCGCGCTGATGGGCTTCCTGCAATTGCTGATCGGGCGTGATAAGTACAGTATTTCGGCATCCACCGTTGGCGACGAGCCGCTGAACCCGGAACACCGTACAGCGCTTATCATGCCTATCTGTAATGAAGATGTTGACCGCGTGTTTGCCGGCCTGCGCGCCACCTGGGAATCGGTGAAAGCGACGGGTAACGCTGCGCATTTTGACGTTTACGTGCTCAGCGACAGCTACGACCCGGATATTTGCGTTGCCGAGCAAAAAGCGTGGATGGAATTGATTGCCGAAGTGCAGGGTGAAGGCCAGATCTTCTATCGTCGCCGTCGTCGTCGTGTGAAGCGTAAAAGCGGCAACATCGATGATTTCTGCCGTCGCTGGGGTAGCCAGTATAGCTACATGGTGGTGCTCGACGCTGACTCAGTAATGACCGGCGAGTGCCTGAGCGGGCTGGTGCGCCTGATGGAAGCGAATCCGAATGCCGGGATCATCCAGTCTTCGCCGCGCGCTTCCGGTATGGATACCCTTTATGCGCGCTGCCAGCAGTTCGCCACCCGCGTGTACGGCCCGCTGTTTACCGCCGGGCTGCACTTCTGGCAGTTAGGTGAATCGCACTACTGGGGTCACAACGCCATTATCCGCGTGAAGCCTTTCATCGAACACTGCGCGCTGGCGCCGCTGCCGGGCGAAGGTAACTTTGCCGGCTCGATTCTTTCGCATGACTTCGTGGAAGCTGCGCTGATGCGCCGTGCGGGGTGGGGCGTTTGGATCGCCTACGATCTGCCTGGCTCCTATGAAGAGCTGCCGCCGAACCTGCTGGATGAACTGAAGCGTGACCGCCGCTGGTGTCAGGGTAACCTGATGAACTTCCGCCTGTTCCTGGTGAAAGGGATGCACCCGGTACACCGTGCGGTGTTCCTGACCGGCGTCATGTCCTATCTGTCGGCGCCGCTGTGGTTTATGTTCCTCGCGCTGTCGACGGCGCTACAGGTCGTGCACGCCCTGACCGAGCCGCAATACTTCCTGCAGCCGCGTCAGCTGTTCCCGGTATGGCCACAATGGCGTCCGGAACTGGCTATCGCGCTGTTTGCTTCGACCATGGTACTGCTGTTCCTGCCAAAACTGCTGAGTATCATTCTGGTGTGGTGCAAGGGGCCGAAAGAGTACGGCGGCTTCTTCCGCGTGACGCTCTCCCTGTTGCTGGAGGTACTGTTCTCGGTGCTGCTGGCGCCGGTGCGCATGCTGTTCCATACCGTGTTCGTGGTCAGCGCGTTCCTCGGTTGGGAGGTGGTGTGGAACTCACCGCAGCGCGATGATGACTCAACACCGTGGGGCGAGGCCTTTATGCGTCACGGTTCGCAGCTGCTGCTGGGGCTGGTATGGGCGGTTGGCATGGCGTGGCTGGATCTGCGTTTCCTGTTCTGGCTGGCGCCTATCGTCGTGTCGCTGATCCTCTCTCCGTTTGTCTCGGCGATTTCCAGCCGCGCGACGGTAGGTCTGCGCACTAAACGCTGGAAATTGTTCCTGATCCCGGAAGAGTATTCGCCGCCGCAGGTACTGAAAGATACCGATGCTTACCTGACTTTGAACCGTCAGCGTTCGCTGGGCGATGGCTTTATGCACGCGGTGTTTAACCCATCGTTCAACGCTCTGGCGACGGCAATGGCTACGGCGCGTCACCGCCACGGCCGTATTCTGGATATCGCCCGTGAACGCCACGTTGAGCAGGCGCTGAATGAAACGCCTGATAAACTCAACCGCGATCGTCGGCTGGTGCTGTTAAGCGATCCGGTAACGATGTCGCGTCTGCACTATCGCGTGTGGAACGCCCCGGAGAAATACTCCTCCTGGGTGGGGGCGTATCAGCAGCTCACGCTGAACCCTCTGGCGTTGAAAACGAAGTAAGCCGTACGTTAAGGAAAATACCGGCAATTGTGCCGGTATTTTTTTGCCTGAGAGGAAGTTAATGAGAATATTTGTGCCTATCGCCATGACGCTGGTACTCAGCGGCTGCGGCAGCATTATTAGCCGTACGGTACCGGGGCAGGGCCATGGCAACCAATATTACCCCGGTGTGCAGTGGGATGTTCGTGATTCAGCCTGGCGCTATCTGACCATTCTCGATCTGCCATTCTCGCTGGTATTTGATACGCTGTTGCTACCGCTAGACGCCAGCCACGGCCCATATGAGTAATTAACGCTCGTCCCACTCATCGGCTGCGGTCTGCCCCTCTTCGGTATCCAGGGAAGGCTCCAGCTGAAACTCGCCTTCATCCCATTCGTGTAGCGTATTCTCTTCCACCCACTCCTGGCGTAGCTCGATTTCGTCATAATCGCCGTCAAATACGCTCTGTGCCGCTTCGCCACTGAGCATGGCCAGGCACTCGCCTTCTTCATCTTCGCTGGCGAAGAATTCAGCCCGCCAGGCGATATCGCCATCCTGGAGAATATACTTCTGCATATTGAACTGTTCGATGTTGGCAGTTTCTTCATCGCTGTCGGGATTATCGGCCAAAAACTCTTCCCGGGCGGCGTCGATGGCCTCTTCGAGCGTGGCGTAGAAAACTGATTCCGTTGACATAGCTAACCCCCTAAGAAGAATGAAAAAGGAACACGTTTCAATCTATAGAAGGCGGTTAGTCTGGCGTCAAGGCAGAGAAGCGCTGAAGCGCTTAATTTACCGAACGTTTACCCGAGCCCCCGTCATCCGCTGAAGCGTCGTGCCGTGGGCGGCGCAGACTGATGGTCGAGTAAAAAGCGTTAAACAGGACGACGCAGGCGGTGACGAGGAACACGGCGCGGAAGCCGTAGTTGGCCGAGACCGAGGCGCCGATTAACGGGCCGGTGACGTTGCCGATATCGCGAAACGACTGGTTATAGCTGAAGATACGTCCCGAAATCTGGCTGGTGGAGTTGTACACCAGCAGGGTTTGTACGGCGGGTAACAGCGCGCCGTCGGCGGCACCAAGCAAAAAGCGCAGAATGCCTAGCTGCAGCGGCGTCTGAACGAATGACATCGGGATCAGTAATAGCACGGAGATAACCAGAGCAACTATCAGAATCTTTTCCGGCCCAATGCGATCGCCGAGCTTGCCTAAACGTGGCGCGCTCAATAGGGCGGCAATGCCGGGTACGGAAGCAATCATGCCGCTAATAAAGGCGATATTACTGACGTTACCTGCCAGGTCGCGCACGTAGAGCGTCAGGATCGGCGCAATGGAGCCGGTAGCGACCTGGATAATCAATGAGGTGACGAACAAGCTCAGCACCAGTTTAGGATTCTTAAGCGAACCGAAAACGTCCCTGGCATTGAGCATCTCTTTTTTGTTCACCGGAACAAAGTTTTCGCGGATTAAAAACAGGGTGAACAGGAAGCAGATAAACAGCACCGTGGCGGTCATAAAGAAGACGGTGCGCAACCCCCAGTGGTCGGCAAGGAAACCACCAGCCAGCGGGCCGAGCAGGGCGCCGCTTACCGCGCCGGTTGAAAGCGTTCCTAGCGCCCAGCCGCTTTTCTGACGGGGGATCTGGGTGGCGATCAGCGCATTGGCATTGGGAATAAACCCGCCCAGTAAACCCAGCAACGCGCGCAGGATCAGGAATTGCCAAATGTTCTGCGCCATGCCCATCAGCATCATGACGATAGCCATCCCCAGCGCCGAACGCAGCAGCATAATCTTACGCCCTTTACGGTCGGCTAATCCGCCCCAGAACGGCGAGGCAACGGCGGAAAAGAGGAAGGTTATGCTAAAGACCAGCCCTGACCACATATTCAGCGCGCTATGGCCGGTGACGCCCAACTGTTCGACGTAGAGCGGCAAAAAAGGCATCACGAGGCTAAAGGCGGCGCCGGTTAAAAAGCAGCCAAGCCAGGTGACGGTAAGATTTCGTTTCCAGTTAATAGGTGTATCAGCAGACGACATAAGGTCTCACTGGCCCGCGGCGCGGGTCAAAATAAAGGAAAATATGAGCCTGCTAATTATGCGCCTGAGAAATGGTTGTCGCAATGGAGCATAGCTTTTAAAGCTAAAGGAGTATTTAAGAGGACTGGCGGTAGAATTTATCCGGGCAGAGAACCGCCCGGATAGTGAGTCAATCAGTAGCGCGAAGGCACGCCTTCCGGACGGGTTTTAAAGCGGCGATGCAGCCACATATATTGCTCTGGCGCCATCAAAATGCACTGTTCGACGATTTTGTTCATCCACGCGGCGGTAGTTTCTGCGTTTTCCAGAGGCGGATCGCATTCCGGCGGCAGCATGATGAGCTCATAGCCTTTGCCATTCGGTTTGCGCCGTGGGACGAATGGCACAATGCACGCTTTAGACATTTTCGCCAGCATCCAGGTCCCGGAAGTGGTGGCGGCCTGCTCGACGGCGAACAGGGGGGCGAAGACGCTGGCGGTCGGGCCGTAGTCATGGTCCGGGGCATACCAGACCACTTCGCCTTTTTTCAGCGCGCGGATCATGCCTTTGAGATCTTTACGGTCAATCATATCTTTGTTGGAACGCAGGCGGCCCCAGGTCTGCAGCCAGTCGATAACCGGGTTGTCATTCGGGCGATAGACGCCGATACCGGGTTGGTTCATGCCGAACATGCGCGCACCCATTTCCAGCGTCAGGAAATGAATGCCAATCAGCAGGATACCGCGGTTTTGTGCCTGCACGTCGCGGACATGTTCAAAGCCGATGGTGTCTGTCCAGCGCGCAATGCGTCGGGTTGGCCAGAACCATGCCATCCCGGTTTCCATCAGGCCCATGCCGACGGACTCAAAGTTTTGTACTACCAGTTGATGACGCTCCTGCTCGCTCTTCTCAGGAAAGCAGAGCTCAAGATTACGATAAGCGATTTTTGCGCGGCGTTTCATAAAACGCATCGCCAGACGACCAATCGCATTACCGAGACGGTAGATAACCGGATAAGGGAGTTGGACAACTAACCACAACAGGCCTATGCCCAGCCAAAGCAGCCAGTAGCGCGGATGGAGCAGCGCGGCGGAAAATTTCGGTAAATGGGTCATTTCATACCTGTCTGATTAAACAACGCGTTCTATTATCGCATTTTTTTCCGCTACCGCCAAAAGCAGTCTCCGGCTGAAGCCGATTGTTAACGGCTGAAAACCGCGTGGATGAAATGTAGCGTAAAATGTAGGGATGTAAATTAACGGTGTTTGCTATATGATGCCCGCCGTTTATTTTACTCATTTCCTATGTCGAGCAGGTACACCATGCCAGTGTTACACAACCGCATTTCAAATGAGACGTTAAAGGCGCAGATGCTGGCTGAGACCGAGCCGCGCACGACGATCTCGTTCTATAAATATTTCACTATCGTTGACCCGAAAGCGACCCGCGACGCTCTGTGGCTGGCGTTGACTAAGCTGAACGTCTTTGGCCGCATCTATCTGGCCCATGAAGGTATCAATGCGCAGATCAGCGTGCCGGAAAGCAAGGTCGCAGCGCTGCGTGAATTTCTCGATAGCTTCGATCCGGCGCTAAAGGGGTTACGTCTGAACATCGCGCTGGATGATGACGGTAAATCCTTTTGGGTCCTGCGCCTCAAGGTCCGCGACCGCATTGTGGCCGACGGTATTGATGACCCAACCTTTGATCCCTCTGATGTGGGCGAGTATCTGAAAGCGGCGGAAGTGAACGCGATGCTGGACGATCCGGACGCGGTATTCATCGATATGCGTAACCATTATGAGTACGAAGTCGGTCATTTTGAGAACGCGATGGAAATTCCGGCGGATACCTTCCGCGATCAATTGCCGAAAGCGGTTGAGATGATGCAGGAGTACAAAGACAAGAAGATTGTCATGTACTGTACCGGCGGTATTCGCTGTGAGAAAGCCAGCGCCTGGATGAAGCATAGCGGTTTCAATAAGGTATGGCACATCGAAGGCGGGATTATCGAGTATGCGCGCCGCGCCCGTGAACAGGGATTGCCGGTACGCTTTATCGGTAAGAACTTTGTCTTTGACGAAAGAATGGGCGAGCGTATTTCTGATGATGTGATTGCCCACTGCCATCAATGCGGCGCACCATGCGACAGCCACACCAATTGCCTGAACGACGGCTGCCATTTGCTGTTTATTCAGTGTCCGGCTTGTGCCGAGAAATTTGCCGGTTGCTGCAGCGAAGCCTGTATGGAAGAGCATAAACTGCCGGAAGAGGAGCAGCGCAAACTGCGGGCGGGGCGAGAGAATGGCAATAAGATTTTTAATAAATCCCGTGGTCGTCTTAATACCAAATTAGGTATCCCGGATCCCGACCCGTCAGTAAAACCATAACCAGATGAGGTCGATTACTGCTAGCAGCAGCCACAGCGCGAGATAAATCATAAAGTGCTCGCGCACATTGTTGACTAACCAGTGATACAGGCGACGCATAAACGTTCTCAATCAATAAACGGCCTCCATTGAGGCCGTTTCGTTTTATGGCTGGCTATTATTGTGAAAATCGCGCCAGCGAGAAGGGAGTCAAATCAAACTCCGTCGTTTCACCTTGCGCAAATTGCGTCGCAATTTCGCCAAGTACCGGGGCAAATTTGAAACCGTGGCCGCTTAAACCGGTAATGAGTAATGTGTTGTCGTGACCGGGAAGCGTATCAATGATGAAATCTTCATCTACCGTATTATCGTACGTACAGGAGGCGCCGTGCAGGCAGCCGCCAATTCCGGGCAGCACGTTGCGCAGGAAGTTGAACGACTCAGACCCATCGCTGGCGACAGCGCCAAACGGTTTCCGCTCGCCCGGTTCGGAAATCAGCTGGCCGCCATTGTGTTTGCCGATCTTCAATTCGTTGTCTTCCGCCGGGAAGCCATAATACTGATCGCCATTCGGTAGTTCGCCGGTGAAAGCAGGGAAGTTATTTTTCGTGCTATAGCGACCATCGGCCTGGAACCAGGCGAAGACTTTACGTACCGGTTGAATGGGCAGTTCCGGCAATAATTTCGTTACCCAGGTTCCGGCGCTGATCAGCAGTTTTTTGCCATTGTAACTGCCGTCAGCGGTATCGATGGTCACGCCATCGGCATGATGATGGATCGCGGTCACCGGACAGTTGAAGAGCTGGGCACAACCCGCCTCACGCGCCAGCCGGATCCAGGTTTCAACCGCCAGTTCGCTGCGTAATACGCCGGAAGCCGGTTCAAAAATTGCCCGATAATCTTGTGGGATACGAATCTCCGGCCAACGCTTCATGACAGCTTCAGCGTCCAGTTCCTCTACGTTAAGCTTATACTGACGCGCGCTGTGGGCCACGTTATTGAGAAAATCGGAGCTGGCCGGACCCAGGTTAATGACGCCGGTTTTTTCGAATACGGCCTCGCCGCTGTCTTGCGCGAATTCGTCCCAAAGCTGCTGGGCACGTAGCACCAACGGTACGTATTTTTCGCCCTCGCCATAAGCGTGACGAATCAGACGCGTGTTGCCATGGTGGCTGCCTTCCTGATGCGGCGGTTTGTGGGCATCGGTCATCAGGACATTCAGACCGGCGCGGCGGGCGTAATAGCCAGCGGCAGCGCCAACGGAGCCGCTACCGATAATGATGAGGTCGTATTGCATGGTGAGTTCCGGGTTATTGTTTTATTAGCAGGTTAATTAACATCTGCCGGATGTACAAGCGCGAAAAATAATTCAGGCACCCGCAGGTGCCTGTTCAGTGAATATTTAGACATCATCGGTGATGCTAATGTCTGCGATACTCATTTGCCTGGTAATCGCCAGATTCTATCTTCGCTATTCCTGCTTCCAGAATAGAAATAAACTGACGTGCGACGTCCGTCGTTAGCCATAGCGTCTGGCCAATTTCTGCTTCTTTATCGCTTTCTTGGGTGGGGTTTTGGTAGTGCAGGCGCAACATCAGCGCATCGTAGCTATCAACGGTGCTGATGTCCCATCCGACGAGGGGATGGGTCTGGATGACTTCATTATTCTTTTCCATCATAACCCCTTATTCATATGTTAAAAGACAACAATTCTCGAGGTTTAATGCTTGTTTTCTGAAGCAGGTTAATTATATCAGCAGTTAAGTACAAACTCGAGAAAATAAATAAATAGCGACAAATTTTGCGCTGATTGGCGGTTTTTTGCGCGAGTTTCGTCCTGGGTCTCATTATTTTTTAAGGAATTTATCAGGATATTAAGGAAAGTCTTAGTTATAAGCGGAGATAAAAAAGCCGGGGCGACCCGGCAAAAAAAAGCACAATGAGGGAGCAAATTGATTTTGTGTAAGCAGACCCGGAGGCTTAGTCGTGGATAAACCAGTCGTCGGCGCTTTCCCAGGTTTCCTGCAGGATTTCGCTAATCCGGTCTTTGTCTTCTTTCAGGCCACCGATGACAGATAAATTATTGCCGGCGGCATAACGTACCGTGACCTGGTTTTCACGTTCAGGGTAATAGTGAGCGATACGCTTAGCGAGTTCGTTATTCAGCGCTTCCAGCGCGCCGTTGGGTAAGGCTGTGGTTTTGGCAATTGACACTTCGATGCGCATAATGGCCCCCTGGGTAATATACTGGTTATTTATACAGTAATGCTTGCACATTTACAACAGGGGGCAAAAAACTTTATTTTTTCATCGTCCAGCGCACGGTTTCGCCGGCCAGGAACGGTATCAGCGTATCGCCAGGAAGGGCGATGCTTTCGGCGACCGTACTCTCTTCGCGTACCAGTTCAACGTAGCTTTCATTCACCGGCAGGCCGTAGAAACGCGGGCCATTCAACGAGCAGAAAGCCTCAAAATGTTCCAGCGCATTCATCTCTTCAAAGACGGTGGCGTAACTACCAAGCGCGGTCGGGGCATTGAAACAGCCCGCACAGCCGCAACTGGCCTCTTTACGGTGGCGTGCATGCGGAGCGGAGTCGGTGCCGAGGAACGCGCGACTGAACCCGCTGGCGACCAGTTCACGCAGCGCCTGCTGGTGGATATTGCGCTTGAGGATCGGCAGGCAATATAGATGCGGGCGAATACCGCCAACCAGCATATGGTTGCGGTTAAACATCAGATGCTGCGGCGTGATGGTGGCGGCCAGCAGTTCGTTGCCGTCGCGCACGTATTCAGCGGCATCTTTGGTGGTGATATGTTCGAAGACCACTTTTAACCCCTGCAGCCGTTTGCGCAGCGGTTCCATCACCGTCTCAATAAAGCGCGCTTCGCGATCGAAGATATCGATATCAGCATGGGTAACTTCGCCGTGTACCAGTAGCGGCATGCCCAGTTTTTCCATCCGTTCCAGCACCGGCATAATGGCATCGGTGCTGGTCACGCCGTGACTGGAGTTGGTGGTGGCGTTTGCCGGGTAGAGTTTGGCTGCGGTAAATACGCCTTCACGGAATCCGCGCTCCAGTTCGTCCGGATCGAGCGTGTCGGTCAGGTAGCAGGTCATCAGCGGAGTGAAATCATGCCCGGCGGGAATCGCATCGATGATGCGCTGGCGGTAAGCAATGGCAGCAGCGACGGTCGTTACCGGCGGTACCAGATTCGGCATCACGATCGCCCGGCCATAAAACTCACTGGTGTAAGGCACGACGGTTTGCAACATATCATCATCGCGTAAATGGATATGCCAGTCGTCAGGGCGACGGATTTTCAATACCTGGGGTTGTGCTGTCATGGAAGGCTCCGGCTAATTGGTTCAGTCATCAGGGCTGTTTTTTGCCGGGCACTAAGGATAAGCGTAAACGTTTTCCTTTGCACTCATTTCCGTAAAAAATTAAGGGCGCCATATTCAGCGCCCTTATTGTTTAATCAGTGAAGGGGATGATTATCTCGCCCGGTTTCACTTCAATGCCTTTAGCGTATTTCTTCGCTAAGGCTTCACCTGTGCTGGCATCTTCACGCAGAACGTAGGCTGGTTGCTGATTGAAATAGCTGCGCAGCGACTGATTCAGATAAGGGATCAGCGTCTGTACCACGGAGGTGAGCTTTTCCGGCTTAACTTTCGCATCGACGACTTCCATTTCACGCAGATAAATCGCGCCTTGCTCTTTATTGAACACCGGCAGCGCTTTGAGCTTCAGGTCGATGGTCGCTTTCTGATTGCCAAACAGCGAATTCAGATCCAGATTAGCGGTTCCGCTCAACGACACCTTGTTCGGCTCTTCACGACCAATGGCGCTGGTCAGGTTTTGCAGCTCAATGTGCGCATCCGCTACGCCAGGCAGGCCGATATCTTTAGCGAAGTGATTACGTTTCTGCAGAGCCTGGTTAATCTCCTGCTCGCTAACGGAGTATTGCGTAAGCTGGTTACATCCGCTCAGAAGGCCGCTGACAATCAGCGCGGCCGCGATCAACATCTTTTTCATTGGGTTCCTTAACGTCATGCCATAGCTAATCCTGACACAAAGCAGCATGGTCTGCTAGCCCCGCTTGTACTAGCGGAAAATGCTGAAAAAAAGGATTACCACTTTGGCTGATTGTCAGGTGCGCGGTTCCAGCATGCCGGAAGCCGACCGTTTCTGGCTAAACTGCCACCATAGCGCAATGAAAGTTGCAAAGCCGATAATGCCCAGCATCAGCCACGGTAGTTCAGGTTGATTAAGCACTTTACCTGCATCAAACAGCCAGCCGCCGCCGGCATACCCCAGCGCGCCGCCAAATGCCAGACCAAGGCGGCTGAAACCCATATAGCTGCCGCGAGCGCGGGCATCAGCCAGTGAAGCGCCCAGCGTTTCGCGCGCAGGTTCGGCAATGATCGAGCCGATATAGAAAATACAGATTAAGGTAAACAGCTGCTGTAGCGTGCTGGTTAAGCCAATCGGCAGCATCGCCGCCGTCATCACCAGCAAACCCGCCATCAGACGATGCTCGAGGCGAAAACGTTTCTCGCTCCAACGGGCGATGGGATACAGCAGCGTCAGGGAGATTGTCGCCTCGATGGCATACATCCATTTCACCGCCGCCGGAGAGCCCGCAATATCGTTAACCATAATCGGCAGCATGAGCATCACCTGCACGGCCAGCATGTAGTAACCGGTCAGGGTCAACACGTAAGTGACAAAGCGCTTATCGCGTAACACCAGCCCCAGTCCTTCGCGGATCGGTGTTTTGACCGTCGAGAGTTTCCATGCCGGCAGATACCAGGCGTTAAATGCGGCACAGGCAATAAAGAGCGCTGCCCCTGCGCTGCACACCAGACGGAAATCGTACTGTAATAGCCAACTGCCGAGCAGGGCGCCGATGACCGCGCCGGCGCTATCTTGCATCATCAGGATAGAGAAGAAACGACCACGTTGATGCGGGCGCACCAGTTTGACCACCAGCGCCGCTCGCGGCGGGTCGAACAGGGTGCCGCCGAGACCAGACAAAATGCATGAGAGCCAGAGCACCCAGGGCTCATGGGCGACGGCCATCGCCGCGAAACCGCCGGCGCGCATCAGCATGCCGGTGACGATCATCGGTTTGGCGCCGAAACGATCGGCAATCGCCCCACCGAAGATGCCTAATCCTTGTTGCACCAGCTGACGTAGACCGAGGGCAATACCGACCATCAGCGCCGCCCAACCCATTTGGTCGACAAAACGGATCGATATCAGTGGGAATACGACAAAAAAGCCGAGCACAACCAGCATGTTATCGACTAACAGGAAATATTTACCCAGGCTCCTTGCCTGCGATACGCGGGACATTTCCCCTCCAGGGAAAAAGAAAGATAAGCTTAGATATTCTGCGGGGGCGGCGGTTATTTTCCCAGCATACTGGCGACAATATTTTTTTATCAAAAAGCAAGATCGATTGAGCCTATTCATCGAAAAATGGAGATGGTGCAGAAAATGGTATGTTGCTGTTTTCCCACCTTCACTCAGGGAAGGTATAGTGAAAGATATTAGTTTGGGGCAGGGAACAGGAGTGAGGAATGTTTGGCTATCGCAGTAACGTACCCAAGGTGCGTTTGACGACGGACCGGCTGGTGGTGCGGCTGGTTCACGATCGTGACGCCTGGCGTCTGGCCGATTATTACGCGGAAAACAAGGGGTTCCTGAAACCCTGGGAGCCGGTGCGCGATGAAAGCCACTGTTATCCTTCCGGCTGGCAGGCGCGATTATCGATGATTACGGAGTTTCATAAACAGGGTTCGGCCTTTTATTTCGCGCTACTCGATCCTGATGAGAAAGAGATTATTGGCGTAGCGAATTTCTCAAATGTGGTGCGTGGTTCATTTCATGCCTGTTATCTCGGCTATTCCATTGGTGAAAAGTGGCAAGGGCAGGGGCTGATGTTTGAAGCGCTGACCGCGGCGATTCGCTATATGCAACGTACGCAGCATATTCACCGTATCATGGCCAACTATATGCCGCATAACAAACGCAGCGGCGATCTGCTTGCCCGGCTCGGGTTCGAAAAAGAGGGTTACGCAAAGGACTACCTCCTCATTGATGGGCAATGGCGAGACCACGTATTGACGGCGTTAACGGCCACTGACTGGACACCAGGGCGCTAAGGAGAAAACATGAAATATCAGCTAACCGCGCATGAAGCGCGCATCATTGGTTGCCTGCTGGAGAAGCAGGTGACCACGCCGGAACAATATCCGCTATCAGTGAATGCTGTGGTTACCGCCTGTAACCAGAAAACCAACCGTGAGCCGGTAATGTCGCTGGCGGAAAGCGACGTTCAGGATTTGCTGGATGAGCTGGTCAAACGCCACTACCTGCGTACGGTAAGCGGTTTTGGCAACCGGGTGACCAAATATGAACAGCGCTTCTGCAATTCGGAATTTGGCGATCTCAAATTAACGGCGGCGGAAGTCGCCATTGTCACGACGCTGCTGCTGCGCGGTGCGCAAACGCCAGGCGAGCTGCGTAGCCGCGCGCAGCGGATGTATGAATTCCGCGACATGGCCGAGGTGGAAAGCACGCTCGACAATTTGGCCAGTCGTGAAGACGGTCCTTACGTCGCGCGCCTTCCGCGCGAACCGGGTAAACGCGAAAGCCGCTATATGCACCTGTTTTGTGATGACATGGATTCGCTTATCACCGTGGTCGAGGCGGTGTCGCCGCCGAATGACGATTTGCAGGCGCGCGTTGAGGCGCTGGAAAGTGAAGTCGCTGAGCTCAAAGTACGCCTTGATTCACTACTGGCTCATTTAGGAGAGTAACCGTGACGGCGAAATTACGTGTTGGCGTGGTGGGACTTGGCGGCATTGCGCAAAAGGCATGGCTGCCGGTGCTGGGCGCCGCTGATGGCTGGACGCTGCAGGCCGCCTGGTCGCCAGGAAAAGAGAAAGCGTTACGCATCTGCGAAACCTGGCGTCTGCCCTATGCCGAGTCTCTGGATGCGCTGGCGGCGCAATGTGATGCGGTATTTGTCCATACCTCAACCGCTTCACATTATGAAGTGGTTCATCATCTGCTGAATGCAGGCGTTCATGTTTGCGTGGATAAGCCGCTGGCGGACAAGCTCAGCGAAGCCGAATCACTGGTTGAACTGGCGGCACGTCGGCGTTTAACGTTAATGGTGGGCTTCAATCGCCGCTTTGCGCCGTTGTATCGTGAATTGAAAGCGCATCTCAATGACGCGGCGTCATTGCGCATGGATAAGCACCGTAGCGATAGCGTGGGCAAAGAGCTGCGCTTTACCCTGCTGGATGATTATCTGCATGTTGTCGATACCGCGCTGTGGCTGGCGGGAGATAAAACGCGGGTGGACGGCGGGGTCCTGCAAACCACTTCTCAAGGGGAAATGCTCTACGCCGAGCATCACTTCAGCGCGGGGCAACTGCAGATCACCACCAGTATGCATCGTCGCGCGGGAAGCCAGCGTGAGTGGGTGCAAGCGGTGACCGATGGCGGACTGTATGAGGTGTGCGATATGCGCGAGTGGCGTGAAGAGCGGGGCAGCGGTATCCTGCAGCGCCCGGTGCCCGGCTGGCAAACGACACTTGAACAGCGTGGATTCGACGGCTGCGCTCGCCACTTTATCGAATGTGTGCAAAATCAGACGGTTCCGGAAACCGCCGGCGAGCAGGCGCTTTTAGCCCAGCGGATCGTGGAAAAGCTCTGGCGCGAGGCGATGAGCGAATAACTGGTTGTAACAACTGACAGTAGTAATTCATTGCGAACCCGGTAGACTATCGCCACTTTCCAGCGCCCGCTTTTGCGGGCGTTTTACTCCATGGGTTGTGGAATAAGACAGTAATGAATCTATTAAAATCATTAGCGGCAGTCAGCTCGATGACCATGTTCTCGCGCGTACTGGGGTTCGCCCGCGATGCTATCGTCGCGCGTATTTTTGGCGCCGGGATGGCGACCGACGCCTTTTTTGTGGCCTTCAAACTGCCAAACCTCTTGCGGCGTATTTTTGCCGAAGGCGCCTTTTCTCAGGCGTTTGTGCCGATTCTCGCTGAATATAAAAGTAAGCAGGGCGAAGACGCGACGCGGGTGTTCGTCTCCTATGTTTCCGGGCTGTTGACGCTGGTTCTGGCGCTGGTCACCGTGGCGGGGATGCTGGCGGCGCCATGGGTGATTACCGTAACCGCTCCGGGCTTTGCCGATACGCCGGATAAATTTGCCTTAACCACCCAGCTGCTGCGTATCACCTTCCCCTATATTTTATTGATTTCGCTGGCGTCGCTGGTGGGGGCGATCCTTAACACCTGGAACCGCTTCTCGGTTCCCGCGTTCGCGCCGACCTTCCTCAACGTCAGCATGATTGGTTTTGCCCTGTTTGCCGCGCCTTATTTTCATCCGCCAATGCTGGCGATGGCCTGGGCGGTCACGGTTGGCGGTATCCTGCAACTGGCGTATCAACTGCCGCATCTGAAAAAAATAGGTATGCTGGTGCTGCCGCGGGTTAACCTGAAAGATGCCGGGGCGATTCGCGTGGTTAAGCAGATGGGGCCGGCGATCCTCGGCGTCTCTGTCAGCCAGATCTCGCTGATTATCAATACCATTTTCGCTTCCTTCCTGGTTTCAGGTTCGGTCTCCTGGATGTATTATGCCGACCGTCTGATGGAGTTCCCCTCCGGCGTGCTGGGCGTGGCGCTGGGCACCATCCTGTTGCCATCGTTATCAAAAAGTTTCGCCAGCGGCAATCACGATGAGTACTGCCGACTGATGGATTGGGGGCTGCGTCTGTGCTTCCTGCTGGCCTTGCCAAGCGCGGTTGCCTTAGGCATTCTCGCCAAACCGCTGACGGTATCGCTATTCCAGTACGGTAAGTTTAACGCTTTCGATGCGGCGATGACGCAACGCGCTCTGGTGGCTTATTCGGTTGGACTGATGGGGCTTATCGTCGTGAAGGTGCTGGCGCCGGGCTTTTACTCGCGCCAGGATATCAAGACGCCGGTTAAAATCGCCATTGTTACTCTGATAATGACCCAGGTGATGAACCTGGCGTTTATTGGCCCGTTGAAGCATGCCGGCTTGTCGCTGTCTATTGGTCTGGCTGCCTGTCTGAACGCCGCGCTGCTTTACTGGCAACTGCGTAAGCAGAAAATCTTCACGCCGCAGCCGGGCTGGTTCGTCTTCCTGCTGCGTCTGGTCATCGCGGTGCTGGTCATGGCCGCAGCGCTCGTCGGCGTGATGTATCTGATGCCGGAATGGTCGCAGGGGACGATGCCGTTCCGCCTGATGCGTCTGATGGTAGTAGTGGTCGCCGGCGTAGTCGCCTATTTCGCGACATTGCTGCTGCTCGGCTTTCGCCTGAAAGAGTTTGCCCGCCGCACGATTTAAATTCACCGTAACGTCGGGCCTGATTAACCCGTTCCGCCATGCGGAGCGGGTTTTTTTATCTCACGGCGCGTTCTGCGGCCTGTAGACGAGCATTTTCCAGCAGGCGGATAATCAGAGCAATCGCGCCGCTGCTCACCGCCAGAATCACCACACCGTTCCAGCCAGCCAGCACGTACAGTTTACTTCCCAGCACCGATCCCAGAGCCATTCCGATGAAGACCACGGTAAATAGCAAGGCGTTAAGCCTGCCGCGGGCCTGGGGCTCCAGGCTGTAAACCAGGTTTTGATGCGCCACCAGGCTCGACTGCAGACCAAGGTCAAAACCGATAGCCGATAACGCAATCAGCGCCAGTTGGCCGTGTACCGGCAGCGCGGGCAGTAGCAACATCAGGGCAAAGGAGACGGTGACTAACGCCGCGCCGAGCTGGGTGACTCTCCCTGCGCCAACTTTATCCGCCAAACCGCCTGCCAGCGGTGCCGCCAGGGCGCCTGCTGCGCCAGCGATACCGAAGCCGCCGGCGACCGCGCTACCCATCTGGTAATGTTCGGCGAGCATGACCGCCAGCGTCGACCAGAACGCGCTAAAGGCGATAGATAAAAAGCCCTGGGCGAATGCCGCGCGGCGCAGCGCGGGATAGCGCTGCCACAAATGGGCCATTGACTTCAGCAACTGCGGATAACTGAGGGTAGAGTGGATCTCAAAACGCGGCACAACACGCCACATTAACAGGCCGATGAAGGCGATACTGACTGCCGCTGCCTGGTACATGACCCGCCAGCCAAATAGCGCGCCGACCAGCCCGCTGACGGTACGTGAAAGCAGGATCCCCAGTAGCAGGCCGGTCATCACCGTACCGACCATCTTCCCCTGTTTGCCCGCCGGCGCCAGAATCGCCGCCGCCGGGACAATATCCTGCGCCATGGTCGCCGCCATGCCAATCAGCAGGCTGACGACCAGTAGCGAGGTAAGCTGACCGGTCAGGCTGCAGAGTAGCAACAGTACCGCCAGCACGGCGCTTTTCAGCAGGATAAGCGTTCGGCGATCGTGGCGATCGCCGAGCGGCAGCAGAAATAATATTCCCAATGCATAGCCAGCCTGTGTCAACGTGGGCACCAGCCCCATTCCCTCAACGCTGAGATGCAGGTTGGCGCCGATTAACGGCAGCAGCGGCTGGGCGTAGTAGATGGATGCGACGCTGAAGCCAGCGCCGAGCGCGAGAATAAAAATAACCCAGCCGGCCTGGCGGGGGGATAAAGGAAGCGGTGTCATGGTAGTGCCCTCGTAAATGCGTTGGCGCTATTGTTCCCTGAAGCAGACTGGCGCGGAAGATAGGGTAGTGGTAAAACGGTTATACGTAGCACGTATAGGCAAAATATAAATGAAGAAACAAGAGCGTATAGATCGGATTGAGCTGATGCGAACCTTTATTCGCATCGTCGAAGCGGGTTCGCTCTCGGCGGCGGCTCTGCAGATGAGTACGACTCAGGCGACGGTCAGCCGACGTTTGCAGTCGCTGGAGACGTTACTCGGCGCAAGGCTTATTCTGCGCACGACCCATGCGATGAAACTAACCGATGACGGCGAGCGCTGTTATCAACATGCGCGGCGACTGGTGGACAGCTGGCTGGCGCTGGAAGATGATTTGCGCATCGAGGAGGACCGGCCGGTTGGCGTGCTGCGGGTGCGAGCGCCGCACGCTTTTGGCCAACAGCAGTTGCTGGGTCCGCTGGTGAGTTTTCTGCAGCGATATCCTGAGCTCTCCGTTGAGTGGATGCTGAATGATAAAACCGTCGACTTTCTTAGCGATAATATTGATTGCGCGATCCGCGTTGGCGCGGAAGTCGATCCATCAACGGTATCGGTACTGTTGGCTGTGGTTCCCCGCAGCCTGGTGGTTGCGCCTGAGCTATTGGCGCGTCATCCGGAACTCAGCGAACCGCAGGCGCTCTCCGCGCTGCCCTGGGTCGCTATCAGCACCTTTTATCAGCATGAAGTCACGCTACAGCATCAGGTGGACGGGCAGTTGATGAGTTTCCCTATTGTCCCTTGTCTGAGTACCGATAGCGTCTACGTTGCGCGTAACACCGCCCTGGCGGGGTTGGGGGCGGCAATTGTTTCCAGTTGGGCGGTGGAGGAGGATATTGCGGCAGGCAGGTTGATTGAGCCGTTTGCGCAGTGGCGGGCTTCGCCGCTACCGGTGCATCTGGTTTATCCCTGGGCGCGCTATTATCCGACGCGGCTACGCAAGTTTCTCGATTTGATGCGCGAAGTGATGCCACAGGTGGCGGGGATGCAGCGCCCGGACGAGAAGAAATAAAAAAACCGGCCAGTTGGCCGGTTTTTTAGTCGTGCACCGTTACTCTACAGGTTGCGGACGGGTTGCTTCCGCCGCGGCCTGGTGAGTGGCGCTATGGCCGCCTGCGGACCCTTTACCCTCAAAGGCAAACGGTGGGCGAACCCAATCGCTTTGGCGCGGCGCTTCCGGCACGTATTCCGGAGCCGGCGCGCGGGTCATTGGCGCGGTCGCGTGGCGAGTCGCGGCGGTTACCGGTTGTGCTTTCACCACTGGCGCGGCGCTGACGACCGGCGTCGGTTCAACAACCGGTGCGGCTTCTTCAACGGCGGCAACGGTCGTTTCTTCGACAACAGCGGTTTCTTCTTCGGCAATCGTTGGCTGCGCAGTGACGGTTTCTTCAGTAGCTGGAGCAGGTGCGGTCTCAGTTTCTTCGACTACCGGCTCTGCTGGCTCACTGACTTCTGCCTGCGGCACAACGTTTTCTGCAACAACTGCGGTCTCTTCAACCACCGCCGTTTCTTCGACGACCGGGGCTTCAACGACGGTTGCTTCTGCGGTTGGTTCGCTGGCCACTGCCGGTGCGACAGTTTCAGCTGCGACGGTTTCCGCAACGACAACCGGAGCGATAGTCTCCGCGACGACTGGTGTAATGATAGGCTCAACGTTGGCGGTTTCCTGTACCGGTAACTCTTCCTGCTGCTGATCATGCGTACGGGCAATCGGATAGCGGATCCACGCTTTACCTGACGCCAGCTCAGGCGACGCGCAGGCGATGGCCAGCGGCATCGGCGACTGGGTCGGATAACGCTCATCGCGGTAACGACGGCGACGTTGGCCGCTTACGCGCAGGTGGCGCGGAGAACGACGAGAGCGACGCGGCATACCGTTAGATTCACGAGCGTCGCCGTTTTCATCCTGCTCAGCGGCAGTTTCAACGACGGCCGGCAGATCGACTTTTGCCAGTTCCGTACGCGGCGTAGTGGATTCCGCCTGCTGCTCAGCAACGGCTTCGACAACCTGCTCGGTTTCTGCGGATTCAAAGCGGACTTTCTGCGCCAGCTGACGCGGCTTACGACGCGGCATGCTCTGAACGCGCTCTTCCTGCTCGGTTTCCTGCTGTACTACCGGTTCTTCGCGGGTCTGAGTTTTCGCTTCCTGCTGTGCCTGACGCTTGTCATCATTACGACGGCGGTTGCGTTCACGGCGCGGTTGCTGTTGCTCATCGCGTGATTTGCCTTTATCAGACTCATCGCCCGCGTTTTGGCGAGATTCGCGCAGTTCAGCGTTCTGTGATTGTTTGTCACGACGATTACGGCGGTTCTCCTCGCGTGATTCACGAGGTTCGCGACCTTCTGTGTTTTCTCCGCGATTATCACGATTATCACGGTTGTCACGATTATCGCGGTTATCACGACGGTCGTTACGGTCGCGGCGATTATTAGAACGCGGTTTACGGCGCTCTTGCTGACGCTCAGGTTTCTCTTCAGTTTTTTGCTCGGCTTTGACTTCAGCCGGTTTAGCTTCTTCTGCGCCGGAGAAGATGTTTTTCAACGCGCCGAAGAAGCGGGACAGCAGACCAGGCTGGGCAGGCGTTGCTACCTTCGCTGCCGGAGCAGCGGCGGCTTTCGCTGCGGTCGGCGCGGCTGCGGTTTCTTCCTGTACCGGCGCAGGCGGCGCATCCGGCATCACGAAAGCAGCCAGCGCTGGCTCTTCGCGGCGTTTGCGTTCAGCCGGTTCTTCGTCAGACGGCATCGCCATCTCTTCTTCGTGCAGTTTCGGCAGCAAATAGCTCAGCGTGGAGGTTTCTTCGCCTTTACGCACGCGCAGTACGGAGTAGTGCGGGGTTTGCATCTCATCGTTAGGGACGATGATGACGCGAATGTCGCTCTGGCGGGTTTCAATCGCGCTGACTGCGGCACGTTTTTCGTTAAGCAGGTAAGAAGCGATAGGTACCGGAACGATCGCGTGGACTTCTTTGGTGTTCTCTTTCAGCGCTTCTTCTTCAATCAGGCGCAGGATAGAGAGCGACAGCGATTCGTTGTCACGCACGGTACCGGTGCCGCTACAGCGTGGGCACACGTGGTGGCTGGATTCGCCCAGCGACGGGCTCAGACGCTGGCGGGACATCTCCAGCAGGCCGAAGCGCGAGATATGGCTGATCTGGATACGCGCGCGGTCCTGGCGGACGGCTTCACGCAGGCGGTTTTCAACCGCACGCTGGTGGCGAACCGGGGTCATATCGATGAAGTCGATAACGATCAGGCCGCCAAGGTCGCGCAGACGCAACTGGCGTGCGATTTCGTCAGCCGCTTCGAGGTTAGTGTTGAACGCCGTTTCTTCGATATCGCCGCCGCGGGTCGCGCGAGCGGAGTTGATGTCGATAGCGGTCAGCGCTTCGGTGCTATCGATAACGATAGAACCACCGGACGGCAGACGCACTTCACGCTGGAACGCGGATTCAATCTGGGATTCAATTTGGTAGTGGCTGAACAGCGGGATTTCACCGGTGTACAGTTTGATTTTGCTGCTGAAATCCGGACGACCGAGGGCGGCGATATGCTGGCGCGCCAGCTCAAGCACTTTCGGATTATCGATCAGGATTTCGCCGATGTCCTGGCGCAGATAGTCGCGGAAGGCACGCACGATAACGTTACTTTCCTGGTGGATCAGGAACGGAGCAGGGCGGCTCTCAGCGGCTTTCTGAATCGCTTCCCAGTGCTTCAGGCGGAAGCTCAGATCCCACTGCAGCGCTTCAGCGGATTTGCCAACGCCCGCGGTACGCACGATAAGACCCATGCCGTCCGGCAGCTGAAGGCTCGCCAGCGCTTCTTTCAGCTCGGTACGATCGTCACCTTCGATACGGCGCGAAATGCCGCCGGCGCGAGGGTTGTTCGGCATCAGTACCAGGTAGCTGCCTGCCAGGCTGATAAAGGTGGTCAGCGCGGCGCCTTTATTACCGCGCTCTTCTTTATCAATCTGAACAATGACTTCCTGACCTTCGCGCAGAACGTCCTTAATGTTAGGGCGGCCATGAGCGCTGTAATTGGCTGGGAAGTATTCGCGGGCAATTTCTTTGAGGGGGAGGAAACCATGACGCTCAGCGCCGTAATCGACAAACGCGGCTTCAAGGCTAGGTTCAATACGAGTGATTTTGCCTTTGTAGATGTTCGCTTTTTTCTGCTCGTGCCCGGGGCTTTCGATATCCAGGTCGTACAGGCGCTGCCCATCAACAAGAGCGACGCGCAACTCTTCCTGCTGAGTTGCGTTGATTAACATTCTTTTCATCGTAACTTACTCATTATTCTTACATTGACGACTAAGCTACGGGCAGAGTAACGCCTTACCGGGTGAAAACCGATGGCCTCGAGTCTGGTTCACGTCGCCAACCTCACGGTTGTCGCGCGCTTAAGAGGCGCAGAGTGTCGGTCGCCTGTGTTTCAAACGGAAACACAGCGCAATTATTCAGGGGAACAGCCTGGGATGTATCACCAGAGAATATTCCATTTATACACTTCATCCTTTAAGTGATTTCGCGTTGGCCGCGCTTGTTCACCTCACTCGATTGCTTGTACAACCGACTGAAGATTCTCTCTTTTGCAGCCTTGACGCACCTCAAACGATGTTGCGTATATTCTCATCGTCTCTCACGTCGCAGGAGTAATGGCTTAACCTGTTCACCTCAATCGGAGGATTCAGATGAACTCCCGGTGGTTCCGGAGTCGATGCCGTCCTGCCACGCAAAAATCTTATAGAGCCTGTGCCGGTAAGGACTGCAACCCGCAGCCCGCTAACTGTCTGAAAGATCAATACGTCTTACGCCATTGCTGCGTGGATGATCGGTCAGACAAAATTGGTCATTCCGCTAATTTCTTGTTCTAACAAGTGTCAACACGGAAAACGGCTTCATTATTCCATTGCTAACCTTGTTATAGCAAGTTCACTTTTACCTTTTATCACCGGGTTACTCACAGTTTTTTCACCAGCGTCTACAGATTGTTCTAATAACAAACAAAACGCCGATGAAGCATGCGATGAAAACCGGATACTGATAAATATAAGCATATAAAAATGAGTGGCGCTAATGCCCTCGGCTATTTAGAATCGCCGACCATGAAAACTGAGACTCCAACCGTAAAAATGGTTGCCATTTCCGCCGATGAAGCGGGGCAACGTATCGACAACTTTTTGCGTACGCAACTTAAAGGCGTACCGAAGAGCATGATTTATCGCATCCTGCGTAAAGGCGAGGTGCGGGTGAACAAAAAACGCGTCAAGCCGGAATATAAACTGGAAGATGGCGATGAAGTGCGTATCCCGCCGGTGAGGGTCGCCGAGCGCGAAGAAGAGGCCGTTTCGCCGCATCTGCAAAAAGTGGCGGCGCTGTCGGATGTTATCCTCTATGAAGACGATCATATCCTGGTGCTGAATAAACCTTCCGGTACCGCGGTGCACGGTGGTAGCGGTCTGAGCTTCGGCGTGATTGAAGGGCTGCGGGCGCTACGCCCTGAGGCCCGTTTCCTGGAACTGGTCCACCGTCTCGATCGTGATACCTCAGGCGTTCTGCTGGTAGCGAAAAAACGTTCGGCGCTTCGCTCGCTTCATGAGCAACTGCGTGAGAAAGGGATGCAGAAGGATTATCTGGCGCTGGTCCGCGGTCAGTGGCAGTCGCACACGAAGGTGGTACAAGCGCCGCTGCTGAAAAATATTCTGCAGAGCGGCGAGCGCATCGTGCGCGTGAGCCAGGAAGGTAAGCCTTCCGAAACGCGCTTTAAAGTGGAAGAGCGTTACGCGTTTGCCACGTTGGTACGCTGTAGCCCGGTTACCGGGCGTACGCATCAGATTCGCGTTCACACGCAGTATGCGGGACATCCTATTGCTTTTGACGATCGTTATGGCGATCGCGAGTTTGACAAGCAGCTTTCAGGGACAGGTTTAAACCGTCTGTTTTTGCATGCGGCAGCGCTGAAGTTCACTCATCCAGGCACCGGTGAAGTGATGCGTATTGAAGCGCCGTTGGATAACCAACTGAAACACTGCTTGCAGGTTTTGCGCAATAGCAAATAAGCACAGCGGCGGATTCATACTCCGCCGCTTTCTTTTATGGCTAGCTAAGCAGCGGGTTAAAGCCTTCCCGGCGCAACATCTGGCATAGCGCAATCAGCGGTAATCCAACCAGCGAATTAGGATCGCGTCCTTCCAGTCGCTCAAATAGCGTGATGCCTAAGCCTTCGCTTTTAAAACTGCCGGCACACTGCAGAGGGTTCTCTTTACGGATATAGGCCTCGATCTCCTGATCGCTTAAATGACGAAAATGGACATCGAAGGGTTCGCATTCCGTTTGCAGGTGTCCGTTGGCGGAATTGTAGAGCGCAAGCCCGGTATAAAAAGTGACAATCGCGCCGCTGGCTTTGCGTAGCTGACGGTGAGCGTTTTCTTCAGTGTGCGGTTTACCGGTGATTTCGCCGTCTAAGACGCAAACCTGATCGGAACCTATAATAAGGTGCTGAGGGAAGCGGGATGCCAGCGCCTGGGCTTTGGCTTGCGCCAGACGCACAACCAACTGGCGGGCGGATTCGCCGGGCTGAGGCGTTTCGTCAACCTCCGGCGCCGCGCATTCGAACGGCAGCGTGAGTTTTTCCAGCAGCATCCGCCGCCACGGCGAGGTTGAGGCCAGGAGAAGATTAGACATATTTTTTCATCCACATATAGCGCTTCGCAGAGCATCATTTTAAACTATGCGCCGCAATGTGTGCGAATAAATGGCAAAAGGCAACCTGAGGCTGCCTTTTTCTTTGACTCTATGACATTACAAAGTTAATATGCGCGCCCTATGCAAAAGGTAAAATTACCCCTGACTCTCGATCCGGTTCGCACGGCTCAAAAACGCCTTGATTACGAGGGTATCTACGCCCGTGATCAGGTTGGCCGTGTCGCCGATTCAGTCGTCAGCGTGGACAGTGATGTGGAATGCAGTATGTCGTTCGCTATCGATAACCAGCGTCTCGCCGTTATTACCGGTGATGCGAAGGTGTCGGTAACCCTCGAATGTCAGCGTTGCGGGAAACCGTTCCCTCATCATGTTCACACAACGTATTGTTTCAGCCCTGTCAGAAATGACGAACAGGCAGAAGCACTACCGGAAGCGTATGAGCCGATTGAGGTTAACGAATTCGGTGAAATCGATCTGCAGGCGATGGTTGAGGATGAAATCATTCTTTCCTTGCCGGTAGTTCCGGTGCATGATTCTGAACACTGTGAAGTGTCCGACGCGGACATGGTCTTTGGCGAACTGCCTGAAGAGGCACAAAAACCAAACCCATTTGCCGTATTAGCCAGCTTAAAGCATAAGTAATTGAGGAGTAAGGTCCATGGCCGTACAACAGAATAAACCAACCCGTTCCAAACGTGGCATGCGTCGTTCCCATGACGCTCTGACCGCAGTCACCAGCCTGTCTGTAGACAAAACTTCTGGTGAGAAACACCTGCGTCACCACATCACTGCCGACGGTTTCTACCGCGGTCGCAAGGTAATCGCTAAGTAATCACGCCTTACTCCGTGGATTTCACGTTGCAAGAAAACGTAGTCAACGTTCTTGTAACGTGAAAGACAAGAGTAAAAGCGTGGTGAAGCTTAGTGAGGATCTCCCCAGGTAACTGGGGAATAACCGAACCGGGCAGCGACGATACCTTGACACGTCTAACCCTGGCGTTAGATGTCATGGGGGGCGATTTTGGCCCATCCGTGACAGTGCCTGCAGCACTGCAGGCACTGAACTCTAATTCGCAACTCACACTTCTTTTAGTCGGCGACCCCGACGCCATCACGCCATTACTTGCCAAAGCTGATTTCGAACAACGTTCGCGACTGCAGATTATCCCTGCACAGTCAGTTATTGCCAGTGATGCGCGACCCGCGCAGGCTATCCGCAGTAGCCGCGGAAGCTCGATGCGCCTGGCGCTGGAGCTGGTGAAAGAAGGGCGAGCCGAAGCCTGCGTTAGCGCGGGAAATACCGGCGCGCTGATGGGGCTGGCGAAATTATTGCTTAAGCCCATTGAGGGGATTGAGCGCCCGGCGCTGGTGACGGTTCTGCCGCATCAGCAAAAGGGCAAAACGGTAGTGCTGGATTTAGGCGCTAACGTCGATTGCGACAGTACAATGCTGGTGCAGTTCGCCGTAATGGGCGCAGTGTTAGCTGAAGAAGTGGTGGGGATTAAAAACCCACGCATTGCGTTGTTGAATATCGGTGAAGAAGAGATGAAAGGTCTCACCAGCATTCGCGATGCGTCGGCAATGCTCAAAAAACTGCCGTCCTTCAACTATATTGGTTACCTTGAAGCTAACGAACTGTTGACGGGGAAAACGGATGTTCTGGTTTGTGACGGATTCACAGGCAACGTCACATTAAAGACGATGGAAGGTGTTGTCAGGATGTTCCTTTCGCTGCTGAAATCACAGGGAGAGGGAAAAAAACGGTCGTGGTGGCTGATTTTATTAAAGCGTTGGTTACAAAAAAGCCTGAGCAGGCGATTCAGTCACCTCAACCCCGACCAGTATAATGGCGCCTGTCTGTTAGGATTGCGCGGTTCTGTGATCAAAAGTCATGGCGCTGCCAACCAGCGCGCATTTTGCGTCGCAATAGAGCAGGCAGTGCAGGCGGTGCAGCGGCAGGTTCCACAGCGGATCGCCGCTCGCCTGGAATCGTTATACCCAGCAGGCTTTGAACTGCCAGGGAGCAGCAGCGGTAACGGGAATGCCCGACAGCACACCGGGACCAACGGATACGACTGACGCCCTGCGGTTTGAACAACGCGGGTATATTACCCAAGAGTGACTGAGCGTACATGTATACAAAGATTATTGGCACCGGCAGCTACCTGCCTGAGCAAGTGCGTACTAACGCCGACCTGGAAAAAATGGTTGAAACGACTGACGAGTGGATTGTCACACGTACAGGTATTCGTGAACGCCGTATTGCCGCAGCGAACGAGACAGTTGCTACGATGGGCTTCGAAGCCGCAAAGAAAGCGCTGGAAATGGCGAATGTCAACCCGGAACAAATTGGTCTGATCGTTGTTGCGACCACCTCGGGTACTCATGCCTTCCCGAGCTCTGCGTGCCAGATTCAATCTATGCTGGGTGTCAAAGGCTGTCCGGCGTTTGACGTCGCAGCCGCCTGCGCGGGCTTTACTTACGCGTTGAGCATCGCCGACCAGTATGTGAAAAACGGCGCCGTAGATTACGCGCTGGTGATCGGCGCTGACGTGCTGGCGCGCACCTGCGATCCAACCGATCGCGGTACGATCATTATCTTCGGCGACGGCGCGGGCGCAGTGGTGCTTGGCGCTTCTGAAGAGCCAGGCATTATTTCCACGCATCTGCATGCCGATGGCCGCTACGGTGAGCTGTTAACGCTGCCGAACGCCGATCGCGTAGAGCCGGAAAATCCGATTTATCTGACGATGGCCGGCAACGAAGTGTTTAAAGTTGCGGTCACCGAACTGGCGCATATCGTTGACGAGACGCTGGCGGCCAATAATCTTGAGCGCTCGGCGCTGGATTGGCTGGTGCCGCACCAGGCTAACCTGCGGATCATCAGCGCGACGGCGAAAAAGCTGGGAATGTCGATGGATAATGTGGTGGTCACGCTCGATCGTCACGGTAACACTTCCGCCGCCTCGGTCCCTTGCGCGCTCGATGAAGCCGTTCGCGATGGCCGTATTCAACGCGGCCAGTTGATTCTGCTGGAAGCCTTCGGTGGTGGTTTCACCTGGGGTTCCGCGCTGGTTCGTTTTTAGTATAAGGATTTAAACATGACGCAATTTGCTTTTGTGTTCCCCGGACAGGGCTCTCAGGCTGTCGGTATGCTGGCAGATATGGCCGCGACCTGGCCAGTTATTGAAGAGACTTTCGGCGAAGCTTCCGCAGCGTTGGGTTACGATCTGTGGGCGCTTGCCCAACAGGGCCCGGCAGAAGAACTGAACAAAACCTGGCAAACGCAGCCGGCGCTGCTGACCGCTTCCGTCGCGTTATATCGCGTATGGCAACAGCAGGGCGGTAAAGCGCCGGCGCTGTTAGCCGGTCATAGCCTTGGCGAATACTCTGCGCTGGTCTGCGCGGGCGTGATTAATTTCGCTGATGCCGTTCGTCTGGTTGAACTGCGTGGCAAATTCATGCAGGAAGCGGTACCAGAAGGTACCGGCGCGATGTCTGCAATTATTGGCCTCGACGACGCGTCCATCGCTAAAGCCTGTGAAGAATCTGCACAAGGGCAGGTGGTTTCGCCAGTGAACTACAATTCACCGGGTCAGGTGGTTATCGCCGGGCACAAAGAAGCCGTTGAGCGTGCAGGCGCTGCGTGTAAAGCCGCAGGCGCCAAACGTGCGCTGCCGTTGCCGGTCAGCGTACCGTCTCACTGCGCGCTGATGAAACCTGCCGCTGAAAAACTGGCGGTAGAGCTGCAGAAAATCACTTTTAATGCGCCGACCATTCCGGTTGTGAACAACGTCGACGTGAAGTGTGAAACCGCGCCTGATGTTATCCGCGACGCGCTGATTCGCCAACTGTACAGCCCGGTTCAGTGGACTAAGACCGTTGAGTTTATGGCATCTCAGGGCGTCGAGCACCTGTATGAAATGGGCCCGGGTAAAGTCCTCACCGGCCTGACCAAACGTATTGTTGACACCCTGACTGCTTCTGCGCTCAACGAGCCGGCTGCGATGTCTGCGGCGCTTGAGCAATAAAAGAGGAATACCATGAGTTTTGAAGGAAAAATCGCGCTGGTTACCGGTGCGAGCCGCGGTATCGGCCGCGCAATCGCTGAAACCCTCGCCGCGCGCGGTGCGAAAGTTATCGGTACTGCCACCAGCGAAAGCGGTGCGCAGGCAATCAGCGACTATTTAGGTGCCAACGGTAAAGGTCTGATGTTGAATGTGACCGACCCGGCATCTATTGAATCTGTTCTGGAAAATGTTCGCGCAGAGTTTGGCGAAGTTGATATCCTGGTCAATAATGCCGGAATTACTCGTGATAACCTGTTAATGCGAATGAAAGATGATGAGTGGAACGATATTATCGAAACCAACCTGTCATCTGTATTCCGTCTGTCAAAAGCGGTAATGCGCGCTATGATGAAAAAGCGTCATGGGCGTATTATCACTATCGGTTCTGTGGTTGGTACCATGGGAAATGCTGGTCAGGCTAACTACGCTGCGGCGAAAGCGGGTCTGATTGGTTTCAGTAAGTCACTGGCACGTGAAGTTGCGTCTCGCGGTATTACTGTAAACGTTGTTGCTCCGGGCTTTATTGAAACGGACATGACGCGTGCGCTGACCGATGAGCAGCGTGCGGGTACGCTGGCTGCAGTTCCTGCGGGGCGCCTTGGCTCCCCAAATGAAATCGCCAGCGCGGTTGCATTCTTAGCCTCTGACGAAGCGGGTTACATCACTGGTGAAACCCTGCACGTCAATGGCGGGATGTATATGGTCTGACCGAGATTTGCGCAAAATGTTCAGGAAGCGCGCAGTCTGCACGCTTGCGGGTACAGTTTTGTGCGAAATCATTTGCGTTATTAGGGCAAACAGCCGCAAAATAGCGTAAAATCGTGGTAAGACCTGCCGGGATTTAGTTGCAAATTTTTCAACATTTTATACACTACGAAAACCATCGCGAAAGCGAGTTTTGATAGGAAATTTAAGAGTATGAGCACTATCGAAGAACGCGTTAAGAAAATTATCGGCGAACAGCTGGGCGTTAAGCAGGAAGAAGTTACCAACAATGCTTCCTTCGTTGAAGACCTGGGCGCTGATTCTCTTGACACCGTTGAGCTGGTAATGGCTCTGGAAGAAGAGTTTGATACTGAGATTCCGGACGAAGAAGCTGAGAAAATCACCACCGTTCAGGCTGCCATTGATTACATCAACGGTCACCAGGCGTAAGTGAACATCTCCAGGCGGTCATTCGACCGCCTGAGTTTTATCTTTTTTTGTCCCACAAGAATCTATTTTCCCTCCCTGGAGGACAACCGTGTCTAAGCGTCGTGTAGTTGTGACCGGACTGGGCATGTTGTCTCCTGTCGGCAATACCGTAGAGTCTACCTGGAAAGCTCTCCTTGCCGGTCAGAGTGGCATCAGCCTGATCGACCATTTCGATACTAGCGCCTATGCAACGAAATTTGCTGGCTTAGTAAAGGATTTTAACTGTGATGATATCATCTCGCGCAAAGAACAGCGCAAGATGGATGCCTTCATTCAATATGGAATTGTCGCTGGCGTTCAGGCCATGCAGGATTCTGGCCTTGAAGTGACGGAAGAAAACGCAACCCGCATCGGCGCCGCTATTGGTTCCGGTATCGGGGGCCTCGGCCTGATCGAAGAAAACCATAGTTCGCTGGTAAACGGCGGACCGCGGAAGATCAGCCCGTTCTTCGTTCCGTCCACAATTGTTAACATGGTGGCCGGTCATCTGACCATCATGTTTGGTCTGCGTGGACCGAGTATCTCCATCGCGACCGCGTGTACTTCAGGCGTACACAATATCGGCCACGCGGCACGTATTATCGCCTATGGCGATGCCGACGCGATGGTTGCCGGTGGTGCAGAGAAGGCGAGTACGCCGCTGGGCGTAGGCGGCTTTGGCGCTGCGCGCGCGCTGTCCACCCGCAATGACAACCCGCAGGCGGCAAGCCGTCCATGGGATAAAGAGCGTGATGGCTTCGTGCTGGGCGACGGTGCTGGTATGGTCGTGCTGGAAGAGTACGAGCATGCGAAAAAACGCGGCGCGAAAATCTACGCAGAGATCGTTGGTTTTGGTATGAGCAGCGATGCGTACCATATGACGTCTCCACCGGAAGATGGCGCTGGCGCTGCGCTGGCGATGGTTAACGCCATTCGCGACGCGGCGATTGAACCGGGCCAGATTGGCTATGTCAACGCCCACGGTACTTCGACGCCAGCCGGTGATAAAGCAGAAGCCCAGGCGGTGAAATCCGTGTTTGGCGATGCGGCAAGCCGCGTGATGGTGAGCTCCACCAAATCAATGACCGGCCACCTGTTAGGCGCGGCTGGCGCAGTAGAGTCTATCTACTCTATTCTGGCGCTGCGCGATCAGGCGGTTCCGCCGACCATCAACCTGGATAACCCGGATGAAGGTTGCGACCTCGACTTCGTTCCTCATGAAGCGCGTCAGGTTTCCGGTATGGAATACACCCTGTGTAACTCCTTCGGCTTTGGCGGTACTAACGGTTCGATTATCTTCAAAAAAGTATGATCAACCGCTAATGCTGGTTTAAGCGTTGACGAAAAGACCCGCCTGGCGGGTCTTTTTTTATTCGGTTTTCTCCGCTTGTTCTCTGCTTTTTATCCTGAGACACTGTGCCACCGGTGAGAGGAGCCCCCTATGTTCTTGATAAATGGTGTCGAGCAGGATGTGCTGGCAGCAAACGACCGTGCAATTCAATTCGGTGATGGGTGTTTTACCACCTCGCGAATCATCGACGGCCAGATAGCCTTCTTCAATGCCCATTTGGGCCGCTTGCAAGATACTTGCGAAAAACTCTTGATACCTTTTTCTGAATGGGAAACGTTGGCCGCAGAAATGCAAGAACTGGCAAAGCCACATCGAGAAGGCGTACTCAAAGTGGTCATAACGCGTGGTTCAGGAGGTCGGGGATATAGCGCGAGCGGATGCATTCAACCTACCCGCATGATGAGTGTGTCGTCTTTCCCCGCGCATTATGCGCGTTGGCGAGAAGAGGGAATAACCCTGGCGTTAAGCCCGATCCGTCTGGGGCGCAATCCTTCGCTGGCGGGGCTCAAACATCTTAATCGCCTCGAACAAGTCTTAATTCGTTCTCATCTTGAGCAGACGGACGCCGATGAGGCGCTGGTTCTTGACAGCGACGGGTGGCTTACGGAATGCTGTGCCGCGAATGTGTTCTGGCGTAAAGGGAGCCAGGTGTTCACGCCGCGCCTGGATCAGGCGGGCGTTAATGGCATTATGCGCCAGCACTGTATGGTTATGTTGGCACGTTCTTCTTTTGATGTTGTCGAAGTATCCATGCGCCCTGATGTACTGCGCGATGCCGATGAAGTGCTGATTTGCAATGCGCTTATGCCGCTGGTACCGGTTTGTCGTTGGGATGACGTCTGTTGGTCTGAACGCGATCTTTACCATTTTTTAGCCCCATTGTGTGAGCTGCCTGGTTAGTCATGAAGAAAATGTTACGTTTTGTCCTGCTGTTAGTCGTGGTGTTCGGTATTGCCGCAGCGGCAGGTATGTGGAAAGTCCGCCAACTGGCAGATAGTAAGTTGCTTATTAAAGAAGAGACCATCTTCACCCTTGAGCCAGGAACCGGGCGAGTGGTGCTTGGCCAGCAGCTGTATGGCGATAAAATCATTAATCGTCCACGCGTATTCCAGTGGCTGCTGCGCGTCGAACCTGAACTTTCTCATTTCAAAGCGGGTACCTATCGCTTCACACCGCAAATGACGGTGCGCGAGATGCTGCAGCTTTTAGCGAGCGGTAAAGAAGCGCAGTTCCCGCTACGGTTTGTTGAAGGGATGCGCGTTAGCGACTATTTGCGTCAGCTGCGCGATGCGCCGTATGTGAAGCACACTTTAGAAGACGACAGTTACGAAACGGTCGCCAAAGCGCTGGGTCTTGAGCACGCCGATTGGGTTGAAGGTTGGTTATGGCCGGATACCTGGATGTACACCGCCAATACCAGCGATATCGCCATTCTTAAACGCGCGCACCAGAAAATGGTCGCTGCGGTAGCGAAAGCCTGGGAAGGGCGGGCGGATAATCTACCCTATAAAGATCAAAACCAGTTACTGACCATGGCCTCTATCGTTGAGAAAGAGACCGCGGTTCCTGCCGAGCGCGATCGCGTGGCGTCGGTCTTTATCAACCGTCTACGCATTGGCATGCGTTTGCAGACCGACCCTACCGTAATTTACGGCATGGGAGAGCGCTATAATGGTAAACTGTCGCGTAAAGATCTGGAGACGCCGACCGCCTATAACACCTATGTGATTAGCGGTATGCCGCCTGGACCCATAGCGGTCCCTGGTGAAGCGTCTCTCAATGCGGCAGCCCATCCGGCTAAAACGCCGTACCTCTATTTTGTTGCCGACGGAAAAGGCGGCCATACGTTCAATACCAATCTGGCCAGCCATAACCGTTCGGTTCAGGACTATTTAAAAGTACTTAAGGAAAAAAATGCGCAGTAACTATATCGTCATCGAAGGCCTGGAAGGGGCGGGGAAAACGACCGCACGCAATCTGGTCGTTGAGACACTCGAACAGCTGGGTATCCGCGATATGGTGTTTACCCGTGAACCGGGCGGTACCATCCTGGCTGAAAAACTGCGCAGCCTGGTGCTGGATATCCAGTCTACCGGCGATGAAGTCATTAACGATAAAGCGGAAGTGCTGATGTTTTACGCCGCCCGCGTACAGCTGGTGGAAACGGTGATTAAGCCTGCTCTGGCTCGCGGTCAATGGGTCATTGGCGACCGTCACGATCTCTCAACTCAGGCCTACCAGGGCGGGGGGCGCGGTATCGATCAGGGGATGCTGGCGACGCTACGCGATGCGGTGCTCGGTGATTTTCGCCCTGATTTAACACTCTATCTTGACGTGACGCCGGAAGTTGGCCTTAAGCGCGCCCGCGCGCGAGGCGATCTGGATCGGATTGAGCAAGAGTCGATGAATTTCTTCAATCGTACCCGCGCGCGCTACCTTGAACTGGCGGCTCAGGATCCGACTATCCGCACGGTGGATGCGACGCAGCCTCTGGAAGCGGTTGAGCGCGACATTCGCGCCGTTATCACTCAATGGGTTGCGGAGCAACGCGCATGAAATGGTATCCGTGGTTACGCCCGTCCTTCGAGCAGCTAGTGGCTGGCTATCAGGCAGGACGGGGTCACCATGCGTTATTACTCCAGGCATTACCGGGGATGGGGGGCGATGCGCTTATCTACGCGTTATGCCGTTTCCTGATGTGCCGCCAGCCGGAAGGGCATAAAAGCTGTGGCCATTGTCATAGCTGCCAGCTTATGCAGGCGGGGACCCATCCTGATTACTACACTCTGGTTCCGGAGAAGGGCAAGAGCGCGCTAGGCATCGATGCGGTGCGCGGCATCACTGAAAAACTCTATGAGCGTGCGCGTCTCGGCGGCGCGAAGGTGGTGTGGATCAACGATGCGACGTTGTTAACCGATGCCGCCGCCAATGCTTTGCTGAAGACGCTGGAAGAGCCGCCGGAAAATACCTGGTTTTTCCTGGCCTGCCCGGAGCCGGCGCGTCTGCTCGCCACCTTGCGCAGCCGGTGCTTCTCATATCACCTTACTCCGCCTTCTGAAGCCTGGGCGTTAGGGTGGTTAGCACGTGAAGTGACAATGTCACAAGAAGCTTTATTGGCCGCGTTGCGCCTCAGCGCTAACGCACCCGCGGCAGCGCTGGAGTTACTGCAAGAGGCTAACTGGGCTCCGCGACAACAGCTTTGCCAGGCGTTAGCCAGCGCGTTAACCAGCGGTGACTGGCTGTCATTATTGCCGGTTCTGAATCACGAACAGGCCCCGGTGCGTCTGCACTGGCTGGCATCGCTGTTGCTGGATGCGCAGAAGCGGCAACAGGGGATTACGCTTCTGAGTAATCCAGATGCCTGGACGCTGGTTAACCAACTGGCGCAAACACTTTCGGGCCCACGTCTTGAAGCTATCACGCGCGATGTTAGCGCCTGTCGCGAGCAGTTGCTGAGCGTGGTCGGCGTCAACCGCGAACTACTACTCACCGAGCGCCTCCTGCGCTGGGAACATTACCTGCAACCCGGGGCGGTTCTGCCCGTCTCACATCTCTGAGAATAAGAACATGTTTTTAGTCGATTCCCACTGCCATCTTGATGGCCTGGATTATCAAACGCTGCATAAAGATGTCGATGATGTGCTGGCGAAAGCCGCCGCGCGTGATGTTAAGTTTTGCCTGGCAGTCGCCACCACGCTGCCGGGATATCGCGGGATGCGCGAGTTAGTCGGCCAGCGAGAAAATGTCGTCTTTTCCTGCGGTGTTCATCCATTGAACCAGGATGAAGCGTATGACTTCGAAGAGCTGCGTTCGCTGGCTGCGGAAGAGGGCGTAGTGGCGATGGGGGAAACCGGGCTCGATTATTTTTATACCCCGGAAACGAAACTCCGCCAGCAGGAGTCTTTCCGCCAGCATATCCGCATTGGCCGCGAATTGAATAAGCCGGTGATTGTGCATACCCGCGATGCGCGCGCCGATACGCTGGCGATTTTACAGGAAGAAAAGGTGACGGATTGCGGTGGCGTACTACACTGTTTCACTGAAGACAGGGAGACAGCGGGTAAATTGCTGGACATGGGGTTTTATATTTCGTTTTCCGGTATCGTCACGTTCCGTAACGCGGAGCAGCTACGGGATGCCGCGCGCTATGTTCCGCTCGATCGCTTGCTGGTAGAGACCGATTCGCCTTATCTGGCGCCGGTACCACATCGCGGTAAAGAGAACCAGCCGGCGATGGTGCGCGATGTCGCTGAATACATGGCGGTGCTGAAGGGCGTGTCGCTGGAGCAGCTCGCGCAACAAACCACCGATAACTTTGCCAGCTTGTTCCACATCGACCCTGCCAGACTGCAACCCGCCTGATCTTTCTATTATTTTAAGGCTCGTAATTAATAGTTAAAGCGAGTAAAGTTCACCGCCGCGACAGAGGCGGTGAGCGCATTTTTGCAACATACAGATACACATTATGTAAATCAGTGTAAATTTTTATATGTTGACTGAATGAAACGTGATAGCCGTCAAACAATGTACGCGTTAATTATTTTACTCTGTGTAATAAATAAAGGGCGCTTAGATGTCCTGTCCACGGCACGGTTCTCCCCCCGGGCCAATGCGTGAAAGCGTAAAAAAGTACCAAATACTCAGGAGCACTCTCAATTATGTTTAAGAATGCATTTGCTAACCTGCAGAAGGTCGGTAAATCGCTGATGCTGCCAGTATCCGTACTGCCTATTGCAGGTATCCTGCTGGGCGTCGGTTCTGCCAACTTCAGCTGGCTGCCAGCCGTGGTCTCCCACGTCATGGCGGAAGCAGGCGGTTCAGTTTTCGCCAATATGCCGCTGATCTTCGCAATCGGTGTTGCGCTTGGCTTCACCAATAACGACGGTGTATCCGCACTGGCTGCAGTCGTAGCTTACGGCATCATGGTGAAAACCATGGCGGTAGTCGCGCCGCTGGTTCTGCATTTACCTGCTGAGGAAATCGCAGCCAAACACCTGGCTGATACCGGCGTGCTTGGCGGTATTATCTCCGGTGCGATTGCAGCCTACATGTTCAACCGCTTCTACCGTATCAAGCTGCCTGAATATCTGGGCTTCTTCGCGGGCAAGCGTTTTGTGCCGATCATCTCTGGTCTCGCCGCTATCTTCACCGGCGTGATCCTGTCCTTCATCTGGCCGCCGATTGGTTCCGCCATCCAGACCTTCTCTCAGTGGGCTGCTTACCAGAACCCGGTTGTGGCGTTCGGTATCTACGGTTTCATCGAACGTTGCCTGGTACCGTTTGGTCTGCACCATATCTGGAACGTACCTTTCCAGATGCAAATTGGTGAATACACCAACGCTGCAGGTCAGGTGTTCCATGGCGACATCCCTCGTTACATGGCAGGCGATCCGACTGCTGGTAAACTGTCTGGCGGCTTCCTGTTCAAAATGTACGGCCTGCCGGCTGCAGCTATTGCGATTTGGCACTCTGCTAAACCAGAAAACCGTGCCAAAGTCGGCGGTATTATGATCTCCGCGGCGCTGACCTCGTTCCTGACCGGTATTACCGAGCCGATCGAGTTCTCCTTCATGTTCGTTGCGCCGATCCTGTATATCATCCACGCGATTCTTGCAGGCCTGGCATTCCCGATCTGTATCCTGTTGGGTATGCGTGACGGGACGTCGTTCTCTCACGGTCTGATCGACTTTATCGTTCTTTCCGGCAACAGCAGCAAGCTGTGGCTGTTCCCGATTGTCGGTATTTGCTATGCGATCGTGTACTACGTGGTCTTCCGCGTGCTGATTAAAGCGCTGAACCTGAAAACTCCAGGCCGTGAAGATGCAACTGAAGACAGCAAATCCGCTGCGACCAGTGAAATGGCGCCGGCGCTGATTGCCGCCTTCGGTGGTAAAGAGAACATCACAAACCTCGACGCATGTATTACTCGTCTGCGCGTAAGCGTGGCTGACGTAGCGAAAGTTGATCAGGCTGGCCTGAAAAAACTGGGTGCTGCTGGCGTAGTTGTTGCAGGTTCCGGCGTTCAGGCTATCTTCGGCACCAAGTCCGATAACCTGAAAACCGAGATGGATGAGTACATCCGCAATAGCTAAGACGTAGTGTGGGGAGACTAAGGCAGCCAAATGGCTGCCTTTTTTACGTTGGTATTCTGGTCATTGTTTGGCAATACCCGGAAAATGGGGGAAATGCTTATTCCCTCAGCAGCTAAGTCTATAGTTGAATAAGAAAAACTGCATTCAGGTTGAAAGAGAGGGAGGAAGTCGCTCATACTCTTAGCTGATCCTGTGCATTCGTGTTTATCTGCAGAGGCAGGCCGGGGCACGGTATAAAACTAATAAGGAATCAGTCATGGCAGAAGAAACGATTTTCAGCAAAATCATTCGCCGGGAAATCCCGTCGGATATTGTGTATCAGGATGAACTGGTCACCGCTTTTCGCGATATCTCTCCGCAGGCGCCGACCCATATTCTGATTATCCCGAATATCCTGATTCCAACCGTAAATGACGTCACCGCCGAACACGAACAGGCGCTAGGCCGAATGATGACCGTCGCGGCGAAGATTGCCCGTGATGAAGGTCTGGCTGACGACGGCTACCGTCTTATCGTTAACTGCAACCGCCACGGCGGGCAGGAAGTTTACCATATTCATATGCACCTGTTGGGCGGCCGTCCGTTGGGCCCGATGCTGGCGCATAAAGGCTAAATCGATGCGTGCTGCTTATTCAGGCGTCCTGGTTCTGGCGGCGCTGTTGGCCGGATGTAGCTCGCACCCGGAAATTCCGGTTGGCGAGCAGCAGACGTTGGTGATGGAATCAAGCGTTCTGGCGGCTGGCATCAGCGCCGATCCGCCGTCGGTGACCGCTTCGGAAATTCAGGCCACCGCTACCTCAAGATTATTTAATGAACGGCAAGAGCCCATTACCGTGCACTACCGTTTTTTCTGGTATGACGCCCATGGGCTTGAGATGCATCCGCTGGACCCTGCGCGTAGCGTGACGGTTCCAGCACGCTCGTCCGTCGTGCTCTACGGCAGTGCCAATATTCTCGGGGCGCACAAAGCCCGCCTTTATCTTTATCTCTAAGAGGTCATCATAATGATTAAAATGTGTCGCTATGCGTTAATCACAGCACTGGCGATATTCCTGGCAGGCTGTGTGGGGCAACGTAATGAACCTGCGCCGGTCGAGGAGGCGAAGCCGAAGCCGGAACAACCTGCGCAGCCGCAGCCGACGGTGCCTGCCGTGCCGACGGTGCCAACGCAGCCGGGGCCGATCGAACACGGCGGCGAACAGCCATCGCAGCCGTCTCAGCCTGCACCGCGCATTCGTCACTACAACTGGGACGCCGCCGTACAACCAATGGTCGGCCAGATGCTGCAGGCCGGCGGAGTGAACGCTGGCAGCATTCTGTTGGTGGATAGCGTCAATAACCGTACCAACGGATCGCTGAACGCGGCCGAAGCGACCTCCGCGCTGCGCAACGCGCTGGCGGGCAACGGCAAGTTTACGCTGGTATCGACTCAGCAGCTTGCGGTGGCTAAACAACAGCTGGGCCTGTCGCCGCAGGATAGCCTCGGCAGCCGCAGCAAAGCGATGGGGATTGCGCGCACCGTTGGTGCACAGTACGTACTGTATTCCAACGCCACCGGCAACGTGAATGCGCCGGAGCTGAAAATGCAGCTGATGCTGGTGCAGTCCGGCGAGATTATCTGGTCAGGCAAAGGTGCGGTTCAGCAACAATAAGCTTACGCGCGACGAGCTCTTGTCGCGCTTCTTTCCTCGCTATTCACCTGTCGCCGCGTTGACTGAAAACGGTCTTAGCGGCGGCAGTTGCGTTATCAGCGATGGCGTCCGTCGGCTGGTGTTGCGCCAGCCTCACGATCCGCTGGCGCCGCTCAGCCATTTTCTGCGCCAGTACCGCGCGCTTCAGCACCTTCCGGCGTCGCTTTCGCCGGCGCCGGTGTTCTTTTCGCCACGCTGGATGGTGGTGGAGTATTGCGCAGGAGAAGTGAAAAGCGCGCTGCCGGAGTGCCCTTCGCTTGCCGGGTTATTGTATCATCTGCACCAACAGCCGCGTTTTGGCTGGCGCATCGAGCTGGCGCCGCTGCTTGAGTTGTACTGGCAGCAGTGCGATCCGACCAGGCGCACCGTTTTCTGGCTGCGCTGGCATAAACGGTTATTGCGCCAGCGTGAACCGCGGCCGTTGCGTTTAGCGCCTCTGCATATGGACGTCCACGCTGGTAATATTATTCATAGCCGCGACGGTCTTCGCTTGATTGACTGGGAGTATGCGGGAGATGGCGATATCGCACTGGAACTGGCGGCGGTATGGTGCGATGCCCATACGCGTTGCCAGCTGCTCAATGAGTATTCGCGCTTTGCCCGAATTGATAAGCAGCAACTGCGGCGGCAAATACAGCGTTGGCGGCCGTGGGTACTTATATTGATGGCGGGCTGGTATGAGCGGCGCTGGCAGCAGAGCGGCGACCGGCAATTTATTGCACTGGCGGATGCGACATGGCGTCAGTTAAAAACAGAAAATAAAGGATAAGAGAGGTCTGTGTGGGTCCGGTAATGTTGGATGTCGAAGGTTTTGAACTGGATGCGGAAGAGCGTGAGATTCTGGCTCATCCTTTGGTCGGCGGCTTAATTTTGTTTACCCGTAACTACCACGATCCGGCGCAGTTGCGCGAACTGGTACGCCAAATCCGCGAGGCCTCGCGTAATCATCTCGTGGTGGCGGTGGATCAGGAAGGTGGGCGTGTGCAGCGCTTTCGCGAAGGTTTTACCCGTCTGCCGGCCGCGCAGTCTTTTGCCGCGCTGCTGGGGGTGGAAGAGGGCGGTAAGCTCGCCGCAGAAGCCGGTTGGCTGATGGCCAGCGAAATGATTGCCATGGATATTGATATCAGCTTCGCGCCGGTGCTGGATGTGGGGCACATCAGCGCTGCGATCGGCGAACGCTCATGGCATGAAGACCCGCAAAAGGCGCTGGTGATGGCGCGTCATTTCATTGACGGTATGCATGCCGCCGGCATGAAAACCACCGGTAAACACTTCCCGGGCCACGGCGCGGTGACGGCGGATTCACACAAAGAGACACCGTTTGATCCGCGTCCGGCAGCGGAAATCCGTGCTAAAGATATGGCGGTGTTCAAGAGCCTGATCGATGAACAACGCCTGGATGCGATTATGCCGGCGCATGTGATTTACTCTGACATCGATCCGCGCCCGGCGAGTGGTTCAGAATACTGGCTGAAAACGGTGCTGCGCGGCGAGCTGGGCTTTGATGGCGTCATCTTCTCTGACGACCTGTCGATGGAAGGGGCGGCGATCATGGGCAGCTATGCTGAACGTGGGCAAGCATCGCTCGATGCCGGTTGCGATATGATCCTGGTCTGCAATAATCGTAAAGGCGCGGTGAGCGTATTGGATAACCTGTCCCCGATCAAAGCAGAGCGTGTTACAAAATTGTATCATAAAGGTTCATTTACCCGTCAGGAACTGCGAGATTCCGCCCGTTGGCAAACGGTAAGCGCACAGCTGGAACAGCTCCATGCGCGCTGGCAAGAAGCGAAGTCTGCGTAGTTAACCTGAAGGGCGTTGTTGTCTGGTGAGGATACGATGATTATCTATTTACACGGTTTTGACTCTAACAGCCCCGGTAACCATGAAAAGGTGCTGCAGCTGCAGTTTATCGACCCTGACGTGCGGTTGATTAGCTACAGTACGCTCCATCCAAAACATGATATGCAGCATTTGTTGAAGGAAGTCGACAAAATGCTGCAGCTCACTGCCGACGATCGGCCGCTCATATGCGGCGTCGGGTTAGGCGGTTACTGGGCGGAAAGGATCGGTTTCCTCTGCGATATTCGGCAGGCCGTGTTCAACCCGAACCTGTTCCCCTACGAGAACATGGAAGGGAAAATCGACAGGCCGGAAGAGTATCAGGATATCGCCACCAAGTGCGTGAACAACTTCCGCGAAAAAAATCGCGACCGCTGCCTGGTGATGCTATCACGCCATGATGAGGCGCTGGATAGCCAACGCTCGGCTGAAGTGCTGCATCATTATTACGAAATCATCTGGGATGAAGAACAGACGCACAAATTTAAAAGTCTTTCACCGCATCTGCAGCGAATAAAGGCTTTTAAGACCCTCGGCTAACCTTGTTTTCACTTTCTCAGCCCGCCGCGTGCAAACGCCGCGGGCTTTTTCTTGTCCATAATTGACGTTGTTCGTTTAAAAAATATGCGGTAAAACTTGATGCACATCAATTTTGGTATGACCAATGTTCCGTTCATGCTATTCTCGGTCCTGCTGAATGGTTTCATTGCCGCAACTTATTGTTAACTAAGAGCTATTTGGATAACTTTTAATTAACAATTGGTTAATACTTTTAGGGGGGCTTGTGACTACGCCATTGAAAAGAATCGTTATTGTAGGTGGTGGTGCCGGCGGACTGGAACTGGCTACTCAGTTGGGTAGAAAGCTGGGCCGCAACAAAAAAGCGAAAATTACGCTGGTGGATCGCAACCATAGCCACCTGTGGAAGCCGCTACTGCATGAAGTGGCGACCGGTTCTCTGGATGAGGGCGTTGATGCGCTGAGCTACCTGGCGCATGCGCGTAACCACGGTTTCCAGTTCCAGTTAGGCTCGGTGGTAGATATCAATCGCGAAGGAAAGACCATTACTCTCGCGGAGCTGCGCAACGAGAAAGGCGAGCTGTTGGTTGCCGAGCGTAAGCTGCCGTACGACACGCTGGTGATGGCGCTGGGTAGTACCTCAAATGACTTTAACACGCCAGGGGTGAAGGAAAACTGCATTTTCCTTGATAACCCGCACCAGGCGCGCCGTTTCCATCAGGAAATGCTTAACCTGTTCCTCAAGTATTCTGCAAACCTCGGTGCCAACGGTAAGGTCAATATCGCCATCGTTGGCGGCGGGGCTACCGGGGTTGAGCTGTCCGCCGAGCTACATAATGCGGTGAAACAGCTGCATAGCTATGGTTACAAAGGGTTGACCAACGAAGCGCTGAACGTGACGCTGGTTGAAGCCGGCGAACGTATTCTTCCGGCGCTGCCGCCGCGCATTTCCAGCGCCGCGCACAATGAACTGACTAAGCTTGGCGTACGTGTCCTGACGCAGACCATGGTGACCAGCGCAGACGTTAACGGCCTGCACACTAAAGATGGTCAATTTATTGATGCCGACCTGATGGTGTGGGCGGCGGGCATCAAAGCGCCTGATTTCATGAAAGAGATTGGCGGCCTTGAGACCAACCGCATTAACCAACTGGTGGTGGAGCCGACGCTGCAGACAACGCGTGATCCGGATATCTATGCTATCGGCGATTGTGCCTCATGCGCTCGTCCGGAAGGCGGCTTTGTACCTCCACGCGCCCAGGCGGCGCACCAGATGGCGACCTGCGCGCTGAATAACATTCTGGCGCAGATGAAAGGTAAAGCGCTGAAACCGTATGTCTATAAAGATCACGGTTCACTGGTCTCGCTGTCGAACTACTCCACCGTTGGCAGCCTGATGGGTAACCTGATGCGCGGCTCGATGATGGTTGAAGGGCGAATTGCGCGCTTCGTGTATATCTCGCTGTACCGCATGCATCAGATTGCGTTACATGGCTATTTCAAAACCGGCCTGATGATGTTGGTAGGACGTATTAACCGTATTATTCGTCCGCGTCTCAAGCTGCACTAAACTGTCAGCAATCAGGATAGCGCCATCGCGGCGCTATCCTGAAAACACAGCATATCCTTCTGCCAGACTCGCTAATTCCTGTTAGGAATCCTCTGAATCCCCTTGATTTGCCGTAGGTTCCCGCATTTTTCATCCGCTTTCTGATTTGCATACCCCCTGAGCAGCACGCAGAATTGCTAGTAACAGCAATGAAGGAGGAATTCCCGTGAATAAATCAATGTTGGCGGGTATTGGGATTGGCGTTGCCGCCGCGTTGGGCGTCGCCGCCGTTGCCGGTCTCAATGTATTAGATCGTGGCCCGCAATATGCGCAAGTGGTGTCCAGTACGCCGATAAAAGAAAGCATAAAAACGCCGCGTCAGGAATGCCGTAACGTGACCGTTACCCATCGTCGTCCGGTGCAGGATGAAAACCGTATTGCCGGTTCCGTTCTCGGCGCGGTCGCCGGGGGTGTGATTGGCCACCAGTTTGGCGGCGGGCGAGGGCGTGATGTCGCTACCGTGGTTGGCGCGCTGGGCGGCGGCTATGCCGGTAACCAAATTCAGGGCTCGATGCAGGATAACGACACCTATACCACCACCCAGCAGCGCTGTAAGACGGTGTACGATAAGTCGGAAAAAATGCTCGGTTATGATGTTACCTATAAAATCGGCGACCAGCAGGGCAAAATCCGCATGGACCACCAGCCGGGGGCGCAAATCCCGCTGGACAGCAACGGTCAGCTGATTCTGAATAACAAAGCGTAAAACAGCAGTTTTAAGCTATTAGCCCCTCAATCACTCAGGCTGAGGGGCTTTTTTTATTAGAACGTTAACGCGTAGTTCAGGCCGAAGGTCCGGCCACGGCCTTTATATTCGTACAGCCCGGCGCTGCCATAGGTTGGACTGTACAACAGCGGCGCGCGCTGTCCCCAGATGGTGACGTAATCTTCGTTCAGCAAGTTTTCGATGCTAAAGGTCAGTTTACCCACCGGCAGCAAATAGCTACCGATAAAATCGACGGTATTGTACCCATCAAGCTTATTGCCGCTGGCATCGCTTAAATCAAATACCTGCTGGCTTTGCACGCGTAGCGACCATGGGTCCGGCGCCCAGCCGACCCAGGCGGTGGCTTTCGACGGCGAGGCCAGGGTGACGTCCCACTTCTGCCAACTGCCATCGGTTTTTACTTGCGATTTCAGCACGTTGAAGTTAGCGCCCAGGCTCCAGTCGCTATCAGGCACGAAGTAGTCCACCGCGCCTTCCATGCCGTAAATGCGTCGTTTATCCGATTGCACATCAATGGTCATATCGCTGCGGTTAACTACGATGGTTTTGTCTGATGTCGAGTAATAAGCGGCAAGCTGGGTGCGCAGGTTGTCGCCGGTGTAACGCCAGCCCAGCTCCCAGGAGTTAACTTTGATCCCCTGTAGCGGCGAGTCGCCGACGTTAACGCTCGAGACCAGCGGCAGATGGCCGTTGACCGCGGCGCCGTAGCTGCCGATACCGTAATATTTGCCCGGATCCGGTAGTTCGACGCCCTGAGAGAAGTTAAACCAGGTCTGCTGGCGTTCGGTAATGTGGGCGACGATCCCGGCATTAAAGAGGAAGTTATCATAATCGGTCTTACCGCCAGGAATGGCATCCGCCGACTGATATTTGCCTTTAGCGACATCCTGCTGCTGCGCGTAGCCGACAAAATCACCGACGCGGTTTTCCGTCCATTGATAGCGCACGCCGCCGCTAAGGGTGAAGATGTCGTTCAGGTCATAGCTGGTTTGCAGGAACGGCGCGAGATTGGTGATGCTGTAGCCTGGATAGCGGCCGGTGGTGTAGGCTGACTGATTATTCAGGCCGCCGGAAGCCATTGCTTTATCCAGGTCGAAGAACATTTGGTTGGAGTTGAAGGTTTCATGGTCGGCATCAACGCCCCAGGTCAGATCCCATCCCGTCAGCGGTTGGCTGTTGAAGGTGATCTTAGCGCCGTACTGATCGGTATCCTGCTGTGAAGCGGAAAAACTGCTGATTTGCCCTTTGCTCAGGGCCGGGAAGGGGTAGAAGGTCAGTGATTCGTCGCGGTAATAAATCTGGCTGACCATATTCTGGCCGAAGAAGTCGGCGTCGGAGTATTGCAGACTGATCAAATGACGCTCGGTACCAGGCACGCGATCGGAGTTAAGCCCGTTAGAGGTCCAGGCTTTACTTTCGCCAAGTACCGCGGACATATCTTTGCCCAAATTCAGACCATAATCATCGCCCTGGCTCTTATAGTACTGCGTGACAAGCTGGAGCTGGCGCTGGTCATCGATTTCGATGGTTCCGGTACCCATCACGTCGAGTCGGTCCGAATGCTGTAAGCCGGTTTGGGTATTATCGAGGATCAGCGCGTCATTGTTGCCGTCATACCAGCCGCCGAAGCGCTGATAGGCCACCGACAATCGGCCGGAAGCATGATCGGTAACCCCGCTGACGGCCGCCGCTACTCGTTCATCATGATCGTTGCTATTGGCAAAGCCGGTTTTACCACCCAGCTCCAGATCCACCTGGCGTTCCTGCTGGCCTTTTTTCGTGACGATATTAATCAGACCGCCGGTACTGCCGCCGCCGTATAACGACGTGGCGCCGGAAATAACTTCAATATGTTCGATGTTAAACGGATCGATGGCGTCAAGCTGGCGGCTATCGGTACGCGATGAATTGAGACGCACGCCGTCGATGAGCACGACGATGGCGCGTCCGCGCATGTTCATGCCGTAGTTGGTACGCCCCTGGCTGCTGACATCTATCCCGGGGATCAGCTGCGCGAGGACATCTTTAAACTCTTTGCCACCCTGAACCTGTTGCTCAATCTCCTGGCCTTCAATCACCCAGGTGGTTTGCGCCATCTCGGCGACGGTACGGTGGTTACGGTTGGTGCTGACGATAATATCGTCTTCATCGGCGGCCTGCGCGGTAAAGGCTGGCAGAGCGGTGGCCAGCAGCAGAGGATTGAGCAGCCAGAGGCGCTTGTTCATTCGCATTCCTTGATATGAGTTAGTCATTACTGTTGTTATTTTTTTCAGCCACAGGCGCGGCTGTTACAGCGTGAAACATATAGAAAGACAAATGCGAATTTTGCACATATTGATTATCGTTATCAATATCATTTACAACAAATCAACATAATGAAAATATTGAGAAAAGTAAGGTTATTCAGCAGATGGGGAAAAAACCGGCGAGCGACGGCCGCCGGTAGGGGATTAAGGTTGCAGGATTTGCGGCCACAGGCGCAGCGTCGTGTCACTAATCTGTTTCAGGGTGGCAAAATCAGCGCCTTCGCGCGCACTGATCGACATTCCTTGCAGCATGCAGTTTAAAAACTGCGCCAGCTGCAAGACATTGCCCTGCGCAGGGAGTTCGCCGCGTTGCTGACGCTGCTGTAAAAATTGCGTCAACGTTTGTTCCTGCACCGCGTGCCGCGACTTAATGGTGTTGGCGATATCGGTTGAAGAGGCGGCCAGCGCCGCGGAGGTGTTAATCATAAAACAGCCTGCCGGGGTATCTTTGCTGGTAAAACAGGTGGCGACAGCGGTGAAATAGTCGCGCAGCGCCTGATCGACGGTTTTGTGGTCATCGAATAGCAGGGCTTCGTGTTTGGCGGCGAAGCGGGAAATGTAGCGATCCAGCACCGCGCGGAATAAGCCTTCTTTGTTCACGAACTCGGCGTATAGCGTCGGGGCTTTCGCACCGGTCGCTTCGACGAGATCGGCCAGCGAAGTTGCTTCATAGCCGTGCTGCCAGAAAAGTGTCATGGCCTTGTCCAGCGCCGCGTCCCTGTCGAACACTTTAGGTCGGCCACGGCTTTTTTTTGCGCAACTTTGAACGTCAGTTGTCATGATGCCGTTGTACCTATGTTGGGTTGTTGAACGGCCATTATAAAAATAAACGCGTCACGCTACCAGCGGCAGAAGTCCAAAAATAAATAATTCATATATGTATGAAAATTAAGCATTTTATAAATAGTTAAATGATCGTTATAAAAATGAGTTGACCTGTGACATGGATCACATTATCATTTACCTATCGATCGTTAAGTTAATTCTTGCGACCCTACTATAAAAATCATCTGCATAGGTATAATAATCATGAAAAACGTCCAAAAACTGGCACTTGCTGCCGTACTGAGCTCACTCTCATTCGCAAGTTTCGCCGCTGTTGAGGTGCAATCCACCCCAGCAGGTCAACATAAAATCGGTACCGTTTCCGCATCCGCCGGCACCAATCTGGGTTCGCTTGAAGAGCAGCTGGCGCAGAAAGCCGACGAGATGGGGGCGACCTCTTACCGTATTACCTCGGTAACCGGTCCTAATACCCTGCACGGTACCGCAGTTATCTATAAATAAATGTTGTAACCCCTGTCATGCCACTGACAAAACGCGTTCCTGACCCCCTTCAGCAGAACGCGTGTAGTAAGCAGTAAAAGTCGTTCCCTTTGTTATGCCACTCTCGCGACGCTGTCCACACCCCTTCATGGGACCGCGCCCCGCGAAACCTCGTCAGCGAAGCTGGCGATTGCCACAAAAAACCCGCCGTGCCTGGCGGGTTTTTTACATTCTACCATCCGGAAATGCACTACATGGCTTGCTCAGCGGGAAGCTGATGGCGGGTCACATCGACCGGCATTCCGGAGCGCAGCTCCATCGCGTATTCCATCACCTGCTGATTGGTCTGCGGTGCCTGTTTAAAGTTCTTCATGCCGGCATTCAGGACGATTGGCAGCGTCTGCGGATCGTCATTGATATGTTCGGACAGCGGCTGGTGGACTTCCACCAGACGGGTACCGTTTGGCTCTACCGAAACTTTGATAGGTTCGTTGATGATATTCACCCTGGTGCCCGGCGTGATTTTGTTATACAGAGACTTTATATCCGCATCGCGCAGGCGGATACAGCCTGAACTGACGCGCATCCCGATACCAAAATCGGCGTTGGTGCCGTGCAGTAGATAGACGCCGCCGTAGGCCGCGAGACGAATCGCGTGATGTCCCATCGGGTTATTCGGCCCGGCAGGGACTACGGCCGGCAAATCGATCCCCATCGCTTTATATCGCGCGCGGATGTTGGCGGTTGGTGTCCAGGTGGGGTTGGCGCGCTTATCGGAAACGGTAGTGACCATCGTCGGGGTCAGGGTATCGCCGCCAAGCTGGCCGATACCTATCGGATAAACGGTCACGCTATTCTGTCCTGGTGGATAGTAGTACAGGCGCAGCTCGGCGATATTGAGCACCAGACCTTCACGGGGGGCGTCAGGCAGCAGCGTCTGCAGCGGGATGGTCAGCACGCTACCGGCGCGCGGCACATAAGGATCGACCCCGGGATTAGCCTGCAGCAGCGCGAGAAAACCAACGTTGTATTTTTTGGCAATCGCTTCCAGCGATCCGCCGTTATCCTGCACTACATGAAACTGATTCTGCCCGACCAGACGGCTACCGCTCGGCGGTAACGGCCAGGTATTGGCGCGGGCGGGAAGGGCCAGCGTCGCCGCGAGAGCGAATGCCGTAAGCCAGGTTGTAACACGCGAGATATTTATCATTACCATAATTCCACAATAAATAAATGGTTGTTTTTATAAGATAATCAATGTCAATTATGGCGCGGGAGAGTGTTGGGAAATCCAGGTGGATTGCAAAATGTTTGTAAAGTTTGCTAACTGTGACAGGTAAAGAGATGCGGTTCTAACAACCGCATCTCTTTTTTATCAAGCGGTGGCGTTTTCTTCCAGCTGACGCATAAACTGGCGTACCCAGTCCATACGTGTTTTACGCTCATCCAGCTCCTGGAAGAATTTAAGACGAGTTGGCCCATCCAGCCGGTAATGTTGCGGCTGCTTCTGCAGCAGACCGATAAGCCAGACCGGGTTCACATTATTTTTCTCGTTAAACTCGATCACGCCGCCTTTTTCATTGCACTCCAGCTTATGGATCCCCAGCTTTTGCGCCTGCTGGCGTAGGCGCGTGATATCCAGCAAATTACGCGCCGCATCCGGCAATGTGCCAAAGCGATCGATCAGCTCGACTTTGATCTCATCCAGATCGTGTTCGTTTTTGGTGCTGGCGATACGCTTATAGAACGACAGACGGGTGTTCACGTCGGGAATAAAGTCATCCGGCAGCAACGCCGGCATGCGCAGCTCCACTTCCGTCTGCTGGCTGGTGAGATCTTCCAGCGACGGCTCGCGACCCTCTTTCAGGGCATCGACGGCGTTCTCCAGCAGTTCCATATACAGCGAGAAGCCGATAGTTTCCATCTGTCCGCTCTGACCTTCTCCCAGCAGTTCGCCGGCGCCGCGAATTTCAAGATCGTGGGTCGCGAGGGCAAAGCCGGCGCCGAGGTCTTCCAGCGAAGCGATAGCTTCCAGGCGTTTCTGCGCGTCGGTGGTCATGGCTTTCGGATGCGGGGTGAGCAGCCAGGCGTAGGCCTGATGGTGCGAACGACCCACGCGGCCGCGCAGCTGGTGCAGCTGGGCAAGGCCGAAGTGATCGGCGCGCTCAATGATGATGGTATTGGCGGTCGGGATATCGATGCCGGTTTCAATAATTGTCGTACAGACCAGCACGTTAAAACGCTGGTGATGGAAATCATTCATCACCCGTTCCAGTTCGCGTTCGCGCATCTGGCCGTGACCGATGGCAATTCGCGCCTCCGGCACCAGTTCCGCCAGACGATCCGCCGCTTTCTGAATATTTTCAACATCGTTATACAGATAGTAAACCTGACCGCCGCGCAGGACTTCACGCAGGATCGCCTCGCGAACCACCAGCGCGTCATATTCGCGGACAAAGGTTTTTACCGCCAGACGGCGAGCTGGCGGGGTGGCGATAATGGACAGATCGCGCATTCCGCTCATCGCCATATTAAGCGTACGCGGAATAGGCGTGGCGGTCAGCGTCAGGATATCGACGTCCGCGCGCATCGCCTTGATGCGTTCTTTATGACGCACCCCGAAGCGGTGCTCTTCATCGACGATTAATAACCCCAGGTCGCGCAGCTTGACTTCATTTTGCAGCAGCTTATGGGTGCCGATCAGAATATCGATTTTACCTTCTGCCGCCAGTTCGAGGATCTGCGCCTGCTCTTTGGCGCTGCGGAAACGCGATAGCATCTCAATGCGTACCGGCCAGTTGGCGAAGCGGTCGCGGAAGTTATCGTAGTGCTGCTGGGCGAGCAGGGTGGTCGGCACCAGCACGGCCACCTGTTTGTGGTTTTCGACGGCGAGGAAGGCGGCGCGCATCGCCACTTCGGTTTTCCCGAAGCCAACGTCGCCGCAGACCAGGCGGTCCATTGCCAGCGGCTGGCACATATCGCTGAGAACGGCGTTGATCGCCTGCGCCTGATCCGGCGTGGTTTCGAACGGGAAACCATCGCAGAATAATTGATACTGCTCGCGGTCATGCTTAAAGGCGAAGCCTTCTTTGGCCGCGCGCTGGGCGTAGATATCCAGCAGTTCGGCGGCGACGTCGCGCACTTTCTCCGCCGCTTTTTGCCTTGCCCGCGCCCAGGCATCGCCGCCCAGTTTATGTAGCGGCGCATTTTCTTCCGCCCCGCCGGCGTAGCGGCTAATCAAATGCAGTGACGATACCGGGACGTACAGTTTGGCGTCGTTGGCGTAGGTCAGCATCAGATATTCGCCTTTGATGCCCCCGGCTTCGAGGGTGGTCATCCCCGCATAACGACCCACCCCATGTTCAAGGTGCACCACCGGCTGTCCGATATGTAGTTCCGCCAGGTTGCGAATGAGCGTATCGGGGTTAATGGTACGGCGGGAATCCTGACGACGGCGGGCGACGCGTTCGCCCAGCAGATCGCTTTCGCAAATCAGCGCCAGATTAGCCTGGCTGTCGATAAATCCGTGCTCGGCGGCGCCGATCATCAGGAAACGACCATTTCCGCTGGCTTCCTGCAGGCGCAATATATGTTTTGGCGCAACTTTGATGCGCGCCAGCATTTCGCCCAGCGCCTCGCGGCGGCCTTCGCTTTCAACGGAGAAAATCACCGGGCCGCTGAAGGATTCAAGGAAGCGTCGCAGGTTGTCCAGCGGCGCTTTATTCTGCGCCTGAATCGCCAACTCGGGCAGGGGTTGATAGCCGAGATTAGTATGAGCGGCTTTCTCCGCCAGACGCTCGGTTTTTAACTGGACCCGCGGCCATTTTTTCAGCTCGCTAAAAAGTTCGTCGCTGCGCAGCCACAGTTGTTCCGGCGGTAGCAGCGGGCGCATCGGATCGACGCCGCGGTTTTCAAAGCGGGCGCGGGTTTCATTCTGGAAACGCTCGGCGCTGTGCTCCAGATCGCCGGTATTCACAATCAGCGTACTGGAGGGGAAATAGCTAAACAGCGGCGGCAGCGGCTCGTTGAAGAACAGCGGTTGCCAGTATTCGATCCCGGCGGGCAGGGTACCTTTGCTTACCTGCTGGTAGATATGTTCCGGATCGCGCTTCACGTCAAAGCGATCGCGCCACTGGCTGCGGAACAGTTCGATCGCCGCCTGGTCGGTTGGGAACTCATGCGCCGGCAGCAAATTGATGGCCTCGACTTCTTCCAGAGTACGCTGGCTATCAACATCGAATAACCGCAGGCTGTCTATTTCGTCATCGAAGAAATCGAGGCGATAGGGCTGCTCGCTGCCCATCGGGAAGAGGTCGAGCAGGGCGCCGCGGGTCGCGTATTCGCCGTGTTCCATTACCTGATCGACATGGCGGTAACCGGCGCTGTCCAACTGCGTGCGTAGCGCATCGCGCGACAGACGTTGCCCTTTTTTCATTACCAGCGCGTGACCGTGCAGATAATTATGCGGGCAGACCTTCTGCATCAGAGTGCTGACCGGAACGATAAGCACGCCGCGCTGCATGGTCGGCAACTGGTATAAAGTCGCAAGGCGCGAAGAGATAATATCCTGATGTGGCGAAAAGCTATCGTAGGGCAGGGTTTCCCAGTCAGCGAGGCCGATCACCATGCTATCGGTAAATTGCCTGATTTCATCATTCAAACGCAGGGCGTTTTGCATGTCAGGCGCCACCAGCACCACCGGGCCATGATGGCGTTCGGCCATTTCGGCTACCAGCGTGGCGCAGGCGGCGCCGGTGAGTTCGCCAAGCTGGCGCTGATCGCCGGCTTTGACCGGCAGAGTATAGCGATATTGTTCAGGCATAACGGTTGTCAGGATCCCTTAGCGCCTATCCCATCAGGCGATTGTGTGTACTGTTTGGCCGCAGTCGGCCAACTCGCTCTTCGATGTAGGGGCAAATTGCTGATATTCAATGTCTCTGATTATCCGCAATTGGTCTGATTTCGCCAACCCGAATGGCCTTCTGCGCCATGTTTTCTACAGCGTGTGGCGATTGATAAATATATACACTCTAAATTAACTTTCTGATTTAAAACTATTATTTTGTTATTTTGGCGAAAAAATCTACCGTATCAGCGATTTACGCGTTGGGCTATGCCATATATACTCGAACATCGGCTATCAGCAACCAGATGGATTACATGTACCAACCTGCCGCACTATTTATCGGCCTTCGCTACATGCGCGGGCGCGCAGCCGACCGCTTCGGCCGTTTCGTTTCCTGGCTTTCGACCATCGGCATTACGCTTGGCGTGATGGCGCTGGTGACCGTCCTGTCGGTGATGAACGGTTTTGAGCGCGAGCTGCAAAACAACATCCTGGGGCTGATGCCGCAGGCTATCATTAGCGCCCAACAGGGCTCTATCAACCCGCAAAAAATGCCGGAAAGCGCCGTTAAGCTGCAGGGCGTGACGCGCGTCGCGCCGATCACCACCGGTGATGTGGTGCTGCAAAGCGCCCGCAGCGTCGCCGTCGGCGTGATGCTGGGTATCGACCCGGCGCAAAAAGATCCGCTGACGCCTTACCTGGTGAACGTGAAACAAAGCGATTTGCAGGCCGGCAAATATAACGTCATTCTCGGCGAACAGTTGGCGGGTCAGTTGGGGGTTAACAGCGGCGATCAAATTCGCGTGATGGTGCCTTCCGCCAGCCAGTTTACCCCGATGGGCCGTGTCCCGAGCCAGCGTTTGTTTAACGTCATCGGCACCTTTGCCGCCAACAGCGAAGTCGATGGCTATCAAATGCTGACCAACATTGATGACGCCTCCCGCCTGATGCGCTATCCACTGGGCAATATTACCGGCTGGCGACTGTGGCTCAGCCAACCGCTGCAGGTTGATACGCTCAGTCAACAGAAGCTGCCTGATGGCACCAAATGGCAGGACTGGCGTGAGCGTAAAGGCGAGCTGTTCCAGGCCGTGCGGATGGAAAAAAATATGATGGGGCTGCTGCTGAGCCTGATCGTCGCCGTTGCCGCTTTTAACATTATTACCTCGCTTGGCATGATGGTGATGGAGAAGCAGGGCGAGGTGGCTATTCTGCAGACCCAGGGGCTGACGCCGCGGCAGATCATGGCCGTCTTTATGGTACAGGGCGCCAGCGCCGGGATAGTGGGCGCGCTGCTTGGCGCGCTGCTCGGCGTGCTGTTGGCCAGCCAGCTGAATAATTTAATGCCGATTATCGGCGTGTTTTTGGACGGCGCGGCCCTGCCGGTGGCGATTGAGCCGCTGCAGGTGATTATTATCGCTCTGGTGGCGATGGCGCTGGCCCTGCTGTCTACGTTGTATCCTTCCTGGCGCGCCGCCGCCACCCAACCCGCTGAGGCTTTACGTTATGAATAAGATCCTGCTGCAATGCGACAACCTGTGCAAACGCTATCAGGAAGGCAACGTGCAAACCGATGTGCTGCACGATGTCAGCTTCAGCATTCAAGAGGGTGAAATGATGGCGATTGTCGGCTCTTCAGGCTCCGGCAAAAGCACGCTACTGCACCTGCTTGGCGGGCTGGATACGCCGACCTCCGGCGATGTTATTTTCTCCGGTCAGCCGATGAGCTCGCTCTCCGCCGCGGCTCGCGCCGATCTGCGTAACCGCGAACTCGGGTTTATCTATCAGTTCCACCATCTGCTGCCGGATTTTACCGCGTTGGAAAACGTGGCGATGCCGCTGCTGATTGGCAAGAAAAAAGCGGCGGATATCGAACGCCAGGCGAAAGCGATGCTGCAGGCGGTCGGCCTGGAACACCGTAGCCATCATCGTCCGTCGGAGCTTTCCGGCGGCGAGCGCCAGCGCGTGGCGATTGCTCGCGCGCTGGTGAACAAACCGCGGCTGGTACTGGCGGATGAACCGACCGGCAACCTCGACGCCCGCAATGCCGACAGTATTTTTGAGCTGCTGGGCGAGCTCAACGTGGCGCAGCGTACCGCTTTCCTGGTGGTGACCCATGACCTGCAGCTGGCGAAACGCATGAACCGCCAGTTGGAGATGCGCGATGGCCGCCTGACGGCTGACCTGACCCTGATGGGGGCCCAGTAATGGCTTCACCGTTATCGTTACTGATTGCGCTGCGTTTTAGCCGCGGCAGACGCCGCGGCGGTATGGTCTCGCTGATTTCCGTCATCTCTACTATCGGCATCGCATTAGGGGTGGCGGTACTGATCGTCGGCCTGAGCGCGATGAACGGTTTCGAGCGCGAGCTCAACAACCGCATTCTGGCGGTGGTGCCGCACGGCGAAATCGAGCCGGTTAACCAGCCGTGGAATAACTGGAACGAAGCGCTGACGAAAGTTGAAAAAGTGAAAGGCATCGTCGCCGCTGCGCCTTATATCAACTTTACCGGGTTGGTGGAGAGCGGCAGCAATATGCGCGCTATTCAGGTCAAGGGCGTCGATCCGCAGCAGGAGAGCCGCCTGAGTTCGCTACCAAACTTTGTGCAGAACAACGCATGGACCAACTTTAAGGCCGGCGAGCAACAGGTAATTCTGGGTAAAGGCGTCGCCGATGCGCTGCACGTGAAGCAGGGCGATTGGGTGTCGATCATGATCCCCAATTCAGATTCCGAGCACCAGCTGTTGCAGCCGAAACGCGTCAGGCTACACGTGACCGGGATTCTGCAACTGAGCGGCCAACTGGACCATAGCTTCGCGATGATCCCAATGGCGGACGCCCAGCAGTATCTGGATATGGGCAGCAGCGTGACCGGCATCGCCATTAAAGTCACCGACGTTTTTCACGCGAATACGCTGGTACGCGACGCCGGCGAAGTGACCAACAGCTACGTCTATATCAAGAGCTGGATCGGCACTTATGGCTATATGTACCGTGATATTCAGATGATCCGCGCCATTATGTATCTCGCCATGGTACTGGTTATCGGCGTCGCCTGTTTCAACATTGTCTCGACGCTGGTGATGGCGGTGAAAGATAAAAGCGGCGATATTGCGGTGCTGCGCACGCTTGGCGCGAAAGACGGCTTAATCCGCGCGATTTTCGTATGGTATGGTTTATTGGCCGGTTCGGTCGGGAGCCTGATCGGGGTAGTGATCGGCGTGATAGCCGCGCTGAAGCTGACATCGATTATCAACGGTATCGAAGCGTTGATCGGGCATAAATTCCTTTCCGGCGACATCTATTTTATTGACTTCCTGCCGTCTGAATTGCACTGGCTGGATGTCGTTTATGTGCTGGTGACAGCACTGTTGCTGAGTTTGCTGGCCAGCTGGTATCCCGCCCGCCGCGCCAGTCGTATTGACCCGGCGAGGGTGCTGAGTGGCCAGTAATTTATCGTCGTGGCCCGTCAAACGCCGCATCCCTTAGGCCAGTGCTGTGAAAGCAGATACAGCCCAAAGGATGAGGGGTTGGGGCCAATAAGAGGAATGGCTGAAATGTACTACGGATTTGACATTGGCGGCAGCAAGATAGCATTGGGCGTATTTGATAACGCCCGGCAACTGCAGTGGGAAAAACGCGTCCCCACTCCAACGGAAAGCTATGAGGCTTTCCTGCAGGCGATTGAAGCGCTGGTTCGCGAAGCCGATCGGCGCTTTGGCGTGGAGGGCGCGGTCGGTATCGGTATCCCCGGCATGCCGGAAACCGCGGAGGGCAAGCTGTATGCCGCCAACGTACCCGCCGCCAGCGGCCAACCGCTGCGCGTTGATCTCAGCGCGCGCCTGGGGCGTGAAGTGCGTCTTGATAATGACGCCAACTGTTTTGCGTTATCTGAAGCGTGGGATGATGAATTTACCCAATATCCGCTGGTGATGGGATTAATCCTCGGCACCGGCGTGGGCGGCGGGATCGTGCTTAACGGTAAATCGATAACCGGCCACAGCTACATCACCGGCGAGTTCGGCCATATTCGTCTACCGGTAGACGCCCTGGAAGTGGTGGGGCGCGATTTTCCGCTGACCCGTTGCGGCTGTGGTCAGCTCGGCTGCATCGAGAACTATCTTTCCGGCCGCGGATTCGCCTGGCTGTATCAGCATTTTTATCACCAATCCTTAACTTCGCCGCGGATCGTCGATCTGTGGCTGCAGGGTGATGCGCAGGCGCGGGAGCACGTCGAGCGTTATCTCGATCTACTGGCCGTTTGTCTGGGCAATATCCTCACCATTGTCGATCCGGATCTGCTGGTGTTGGGTGGCGGATTATCTAATTTTACTGCTATAACCGAAGGGCTGGCGCAGCGCCTGCCGCGTCATTTGCTTCCGGTCGCCCGGGTGCCGCGCATTGAGCGCGCGCGTCATGGCGACGCCGGAGGTATGCGCGGTGCGGCCTTCCTTCATTTGACTCATTAATTACAGGGGTAGCTATGCTGTCGCGCCGCTTACATCGCTTAAGCCGTTTCCGCCGTAAAAAACGCCAGTTACGCGATCGCTTACGGCAACGTGTCTTCTTCGGCGAAGACAAAATGCCGCCGCAGGCAATAGATAAACCGCGGGTGGTGGTGTTAACCGGCGCCGGTATTTCGGCAGAGTCGGGGATTAAAACCTTCCGCGCCGCCGACGGCCTGTGGGAAGAACACCGGGTGGAGGACGTGGCGACACCGGAAGGTTTTGCCCGCGATCCGGCGTTGGTGCAGGCGTTTTATAACGCCCGCCGCCGCCAGTTGCAGAGCGCAGAAATCGCTCCTAATGCCGCGCATCTGGCGCTGGCGAAGCTGGAAGAGGCGCTTGGCGATCGTTTTCTGCTGGTGACGCAGAACATCGATAATCTGCACGAGCGCGCGGGTAACCGCCGGGTTATCCATATGCATGGCGAGTTGCTGAAGGTACGCTGTTCGTGGAGCGGGCAGGTGCTGGAATGGACCGGTGACGTGACGGTGGATGACAAATGCCACTGCTGCCAGTTCCCGGCGGCGCTGCGCCCGCACGTGGTATGGTTTGGCGAGATGCCGCTGGGGATGGATGAGATCTACAGCGGGCTGGCCGAGGCCGATATCTTTATTGCTATTGGAACCTCTGGTCACGTTTATCCGGCGGCGGGTTTCGTCCATGAAGCCCGTCTGCACGGCGCGCATACCGTCGAGCTAAACCTTGAACCCAGCCAGGTCGGCAGCGAATTCGCTGAGAAACATTACGGGCTGGCAAGCGAAGTGGTGCCCGAGTTCATTGATAAGCTGCTGAAAGGGCTGTAACGGCTTAACGTCAAACCGCCGCGTCTGACGCGGCGGTTTTATAGCGCTTTTTGCATATTGATAACCGAGCGGGCATTTGAGGCGCTGGTCGCCAGCACATCTATAACCCCGGTACGGAGCGCGCCGAGGATGGCCGTCGCTTTAGTGCTTTCCGAAGCAATGGCGATAACGCAAGGAATGGAACGCAGTTGCTCGAGGCTCAGGCCGATCACCCGGTCATTCATTACTGTATCAACCGGCTTACCCTGAATATTGAAAAAGCTATACCCTGCAAGGTCGCCAACCACGCCCTGATCCTGCCGCGCGGAAGCGATTTCCTGCGGTGTGAACCATCCGAGTTGGACCATAAAGCTGTTCTCGTTCATATCGCCAAGGCCAATGATGGCGACGTCGGCTTTGCTGGCCTGCTCCAGCGTGGCTTTGATCAGGCGGTTTTGCATAAACGCCGAACGTAGCTCCGGGGTTTCGACATAGGCTGGCGCATACAGCGTTTCACTAAAGCCGTTAAATTTGCGCGCCAGATTCCGGCTGATATGGTCGGCGTCAATGAGCTGGTTATCGCGCTTGGTGCCGCCGATGCCGCAGATGAAGCGGCAGTTGCGCTCCGGGAATACGCCAACGTGATTAGCGACGGCCGCCACGTTCCGCCCCTGACCGACGGTGACGGTCATATCATTCTTTAACACGCCGGCAAGATAGTTGCTTACCAACGCCGCCACCTGCTGGCGCTGCTCATCTTCATCATGATGATCGAGGGCAATCAGCGCGCGTTTAATCCCGAAGTGCGAAATAAACTGCTGTTCAATCTGCGAACTAAAGACCGGGTGGTACTTAACGCTTATCTCAACGATGCCTTCCTGACGCGCTTTTTTCAGTAGTCGCCCCACTTTGATGCGCGAGATCCCGAAACGTTTGGCTATCTCTTCCTGCGTCTGTTCCCGATCGTAATAGGCGACTGCGATTTCAGTGAGCAGCGCGTAATCTGAGTCTTGTTCATTCATAGCGTGGAATTTCCATCTCTGGTGTCCCCTTAATACTACTGCGCCTGAAGAATAAATTCCTGTGTAACGCGTTGAACAATTTCACAATAGCCGTTGGCGTCCCATGCCGCGCGGCCGATAAACAGGCCGTCGATATCCGGCTGGCGCAGTAGTTCTACCGCATTTTGCAGATTGACGCTGCCGCCGTAGAGCAGGGGAATACGTTGCCCGGTCTCATCGCCGAAAGTCGCGCATAGCGCCTGACGCAACGCCTGATGCACCGCCGCGGCCTGTTCCGGCGTCGCCGGCGTACCCTGTTCGCCGATAGCCCAGATGGGTTCATAGGCCACCAGCGTTTGCAACACCTGACTATCGCTCAGGCCATAGAGGGCGATTTTCATCTGCCGCACTACGCTTTCTTGAGACACCTGCCAGCGCTTTTCATCAGCGCTATCGCCGATGCAGATCAGTGGGCGTAATCCATGGCGCAGGGCGCTATGCACCTTTTGGTTAATGGCCGCGTCGCACTCATTGAACGCGCCGCGTCGTTCTGAGTGGCCAAGTTCGACCAGTGTCGCCCCGGTTTCCTGCAACATGGCGGCGGAAATCTCGCCTGTCCACGCGCCGTTCTCCGCTTCATGCATATTTTGTGCGCCGGTCAGACACGGCAGATGGTGCTGCTGGATAAAGCGGCTGACGGGATGAATGGCGGTAAAGGGGGGAATAACAAAGGATTGAATATCAGGATGCGTCACCTGCGGTAAACGTTGCGCCAGGGTTTCGCACCAGGCTAGCGCCTGCGATAGCGGTTTGTTCATCTTCCAGCTGGTTCCTAACCATATCGGTTTCATCTTCACTTCTCCTGATTAATAAAATCAATAGCTTGTCACATCGATTTGTGCTGATAGCACTGAGATTGAACTTTTTATCATTGTGTGAACACATGTTAGATCACGTTTTTTGATGAAATAAATTCTCAGATTATTTTATGTGATCGGCATCACTAATGGTTACGCGATCATCAGGTAATGTTTTGAACATCTGATTTGATAGTGAACATATGAACAACTAACTTCTACCACGAGAGGCTCACGATGTCACAAGAGAAAAAACCCGTTGTTGCAATCACCATCGGCGATCCGGCAGGGATCGGCCCGGAGATCACCGTTGCCACCATGATGGACAAAGGCGTCTATGACGAGTGCAACCCTTTTCTGATAGGCTCGGTTGCTATCGTCGAGCGGGCGATGAAGATCATGGGCTGCGATTTTGCCATCAACCGCATTACGCATCCGGAACAGGCCCGTTTCCGTTGGGGCACGCTGGATATCATGGAGACTGGCGAATACGACTGCGACAGCATCGAATGGGGTAAAGTGCAAAAACTGGCGGGCGAGATGTCGCTGGATTATGTGATGAAATCTATCGAGCTGGGGATGGCAGGGCTTATCGATGTGGTATCTACCGCGCCTATCCATAAAGAGGCGATCAAGCTGGCGGGCTGTAAATTGCCGGGCCATACCGAAATCTATCAGGTTGAGACCAAATCCGACTACGGGCTGACTATGTTCCATGTGCATAATCTGCGCGTGTTCTTCGTCAGCCGTCATATGGCGCTGAAAGCCGCCTGTGATTACGCCAACAAAGAGCGTGTGCTGGCCTGTGTGCAACAAATCCACCATGAATTTAGCGAACTGAATATTCGCAACCCGCGCATTGCCGTTGCCGCGCTGAACCCGCATGGCTCTGATAACGGTCTGTTTGGTCATGAAGAGGCCGATAACCTGATTCCGGCGGTGAAAGCGGCGCAAGAGCTAGGTATCAATGCCATTGGCCCGGTACCGGCGGATTCGGTGTTCCATCTTGGTAAACAGGGCCGCTATGACGCCATTCTCTCCCTGTATCACGATCAGGGGCATATCGCCTGTAAGACGCTCGATTTTGAACGTTCGATCACCATTACCTTCGGTCTGCCGTTTATGCGCAGCTCCGTGGATCACGGTACGGCCTTCGATATCGCCGGTACCGGCAAGGCGGGCACCGTCAGTATGCTGGAGTCGACGCTGGTGGCCGCGCGTTACTGGAAAATGAAGCATCAATAATCGCTGACGTTAATGCAAATCAAAAGGACAGAGAGATGGAAAAGCATCTGTTGATTAGCAAAGGCAGTAAAGGCTGGGGCGGGCCGCTGACGGTAAATATCGGTCAGGCGAAAAAGATTGCGTATATCACCGGTGGGATGTGTCCCCCGGTAGTTGAGCGCCTGTGTGAGCTGACCGGCTGGCCAGCCGTTGATGTATTTAAAAATGGCGAGCCGCCGGAAGCGGAAATTGGCCTGATGGTGATTGACTGCGGCGGCACCCTGCGCTGCGGCCTGTATCCGAAACGCGGGATCCCGACCATCAATTTACACCCCACCGGAAAGAGCGGACCGCTGGCGGAATATATCCACGAGGAAATATATGTCTCCGGGGTCACGCCTGCCGGTATTGAGGTGGTGTGGCCGCAGGGAGAAGGCGGCACGCTGGGTATCGTCGCAGACGATCTCACCGGCGCGACGACCCTTGGCGTCCTGCTGGCGCGTAGCGGCCTGAAGACGGCGGCTTTCTTTGATACGGAGTCCTTCTCGCGCAATGAGGTGGAATATCCGGCCATGGTTGTTAGTAGCGACAGTCGGCCGCTGCCGAAAGCCGAAGCCCAACACCAGGTGAGCGCGGCGGTACAGCAGTTACAGGCGCGCGGCGCGCACTATTTTACCAAGCGCATCGATACCACCTTGCGCGGCGGCATCGGTTTTGAAATTGACGCTATGCTCGAACAACTGCCGCTGGAAACGGTGGCGGTCGTGGTGCCGGCGATGCCGCAGTCGCGGCGGATCCTCGTGGGCGGCTATTCGGTTATTGATTCAGTCGCGCTCTCGCGTACCGACGTTGCCCGCGATGTCCGCACGCCAGTAACGGAATCCTGGGTACCGGGGCTGTTGGCGGCGCAAACGCATCATCAGGTTGGCCATATTTCTCTCTCTTCGGTAATGAAGGGCGAGTCGCAGATTGAAATTGATCTGCAGGAGCAACAGCAACGCGGAGTACGAGTTATCGTTGTTGACGCGATCACCGTCGAGGATGTTGATGCGATTGCCGGGGCGGTGGTTGCGTTGAACTGGAATGTACTGGCCGTCGACCCGGGCCCCTTTACCGAACGGCTGGCGGTGCGCCGTGGCCTGATGCGTGAAGCTCGCGTCGCAGCGCTGGCTCCGCAGACCGCAGAGCAGCAGCGTGGTTCGATTCTGGTGGTGGCGGGCAGCGCCACGCCGGTGACCAAAAAACAATTACAGTATTTGATCGCCAACGATCCGCGGGTATGCCACATCCCGGTGGATGCGGAACTGCTGGTGGATAAAAAGAATGCCGCGGAAATTGAAGTACAGCGGGTGGTACAGCATGCCCGTCATTGCATTCCGCAGCAGCAAAACGCCTTATTCATCTTTGAGTCGGCGTTGACCGGGCGGCTTCTGGATCTCCAGGAGGAGGAGCGGCGTTTCGGGCTCTCTCACGGCCAGGCGGCGGAGAATATCAACCAGGGACTGGGCAGCATCGTGCGTGAGGTGTTGAACTGCGCCGGTGGGGAAATAAAAGGGCTTTATATGACCGGAGGCGACACAATGGTCAACGTCCTGAAAGAGCTTGGCGCAACCGGTATTGAAATGATTGACTACGTGATCCCGCAAACTGATATGGTGCGAATTATCGGCGGTGATTATGCTGGGTTAATTTGCGTCGGCAAGGGCGGATTAACCGGCCCGGAAGATATTATTAGCACCATTGTCGAACGGATTTATAAAGAAGCACAAAATTAATAATCCAAGGCGACGTAATTGTAGTCCGGGTGGTATTGCGTCGTTTTCTCTCTGTGCCCTAAATACTTTAAGTTATCAGCCGTAATTGCATTATTCGTCGATACAACTTGAAGAGGGCTGGATATATATAACTAAGATGAGCTACCCTATGAATATAAATATCCTGGATAAAATGAATAAGGTACCCGGTGGATTAATTATTATCCCACTGCTTGCCGCCATTCTTATTAATACTTTTGTGCCGCAGGTATTGGCGATTGGCGGCCCGACAACGGCACTGTTTAAAGTTGGCTCCAGCGCCATGATGGGGATTTTCCTGCTAATTTGCGGAACCTCGATTAATATTCGCCAGGCCGGTTTGCCGTTGTATAAAGGCGCGGTGCTGCTGTTCCTTAAATGTCTTGCTGGGGCGCTGGCGGTATGGGCGGCAGGGGCGATGTTTGGTCCGGCTGGTTTCCTTGGTATTTCGACCCTGGCGCTGATTGCCTGTTTAACCAGCTCTAACAGTTCACTGTATATCGCGCTGTGTAGCAACTATGGCGATGCCAGCGACGCCGGAGCGATATCGGTGTTTTGCATTAAAGACGGTCCCTTCGTCACCATGGTGGTGTTGGGTGTCAGCGGTCTGGCTAATATCCCCTTTGCCGCGCTGCTGTCGATGCTGATCCCGCTGCTGATCGGCATGCTATGGGGGAATCTCGATGAGCGCTTCAAACAGCTTTGCGCCGCGGCGCAGCCGCTGATTATCATCATTATGTCGTTTGCCATTGGCGCTAACTCAAGCATTGATACCGTGTTTACCGCCGGGCTGTCAGGCATTCTGTTGGGCGTTATCTCGGCCATCACCGGCATTATTTTCTATTTCCTGTATAACCTGTTTCTTAAGAGGAAGACCGCATTGGGCGCAGCGCTCGGCACCACGGCCGCCAGTTCCGCACTGACGCCAGCTCTGGTGGCGCAGGCGGATCCGTCGCTGACGATGTACGTTGATGCCGCCACCGCGCAGCTGGCTACCGCCAGTATTATTACCATGCTCACCGCGCCGGTTCTGGTGGCCTGGTTTGACAAACGTCTGAAAAAGCGCGCCCCGCAGGTAGAGGATACGCCAGTAAAAGAAGATGACAAACCGGTGTCGCTACCATCGCATGCGCCGCGGGGGAATAAATAATATGCCATCACCGTTGTATTCGTTGTCAATTACCGCCGTGGGAGAATACGTCACAAATTATCTCGCGGAAAATAAATTAATTCTCTTTGCTGAACCGGCATCTGCGGATATTGCCATGTATTGTGCGCTGCACCGCGCCAGTGATTTATCGGCGGAATTAGCTCCCGGACAGATACTATCGCTAAATAATACTCAGTATCGCATCACCGCGGTGGGCAGCGTGGCAACGGCGAATTTAAAACGGCTTGGCCATATTACCTTGAGTTTTGATAACGCCGCGCAGGCTGAATTACCTGGGATGGTTCACCTGGCAGGCAGTTCACCCAAAATAATAAGTGAGGGTGACCAAATTTCAATTTATACACTTTAAATTAAATCTGTTATTAATCTAAGGAATTAACTATGAAAACGATCGCTATTGGTGCGGATGATGCCGCCTATGCATTTCGCGATGTCATCGTCGCTTATTTGCAGGAGTCAGGAATAAACGTTGCGGATTACAGCAGCGATAAACGCCAGGGTAGCACGGTATATCCGGATGTCGCTCACGCGGTGGCGATGTCGATTAAGCAGGGTGAACACGATCGCGGGATCTTAATTTGCGGTACCGGCATTGGCATGAGCATTGTGGCGAATAAAGTTCCGGGTATTCGCGCCGCGCAGTGTCACGATACTTTCTCCGCCGAGCGGGCGCGCAAAAGCAATAATGCGCAGATTATCACCCTTGGCGCGCGGGTTATCGGCACGGAATTAGGCAAAAAAATCCTCCAGGCGTGGCTGGCGGCAGAATACGAGGGCGGCGGTTCAGCGCCGAAAGTTGAACGAATCGATTATTACGAACACCAGCATGCCAGAGATTAATTCCCGGTTTTTTTGAAAGGAACAGACTATGAACCAGCTTGATACCCTGAAATCCTATACCGTGGTCGTTGCCGATACCGGCGATATTGAATCGATTAAAAAATTTTCGCCGCAGGATGCTACGACCAATCCGTCATTGGTGCTGAAGGCTGCCCAACTTCCGCAGTACCAGGCGCTGATCGCCGACGCCATCGGTAAAGCGCGCCGTCAGGGCGGCAGCGAACAAACCCAACTGATTAATGCCTGCGATCAGGTGGCGGTGGATATCGGCAGCGAAGTACTGCGCCATGTACCCGGGCGTATCTCCACCGAAGTCGACGCGCGTTACGCCTGGGATCGTGGCATGTGCGTCGCGCAGGCGCGCAAGCTAATCCAGATGTATGAAAAAAACGGTATCGGCGCCGAACGGATCCTGATTAAGCTGGCGGCGACCTGGGAAGGGATCCGCGCGGCGGAGGAACTGGAGAAAAGCGGCATTAACTGTAACCTGACGCTGCTCTTTTCCTTTGCCCAGGCACGCGCCTGCGCCGAAGCGGGGGTCTATCTGATTTCGCCGTTCGTCGGGCGGATCTACGACTGGTATCAAAAGCATCAACCCCAGACGGAATATCAGGCCGACCTCGATCCGGGCGTCGTTTCCGTACGCCAGATTTATCAGTACTACAAATCCCACGGCTACGACACCGTAGTGATGGGCGCCAGCTTTCGCCGTATTGAGCAAATTCAGGCGCTGGCGGGCTGCGACCGGTTGACGATTTCCCCGGCGCTGCTCGATGAGCTGGCGGCTAACGACGCACCGCTCAGTCGTCAGCTCCAGCCCGGTTACGTCAGCGAAACTCGACCGTCGCCGATGAGCCAGGCTGAGTTTCTCTGGCAGCATCATCAGGATCCGATGGCGGTGGAGAAACTGTCGGAAGGCATTCGGCTGTTTGCCGCCGATCAACTGAAACTTGAAAACCAAATTCGCCAGATGCTGTAAGCAGCAGGGAAGACCGCTATGAATAACACTCTTGTCGTTCGCCGCCGCTGCGCCAACGCGCTGCGCGCACTCTCGATGGACGCTGTACAGAAAGCCAAATCCGGCCACCCTGGCGCCCCGATGGGCATGGCTGACATTGCCGAAGTCCTGTGGCGTGATTTCCTGAACCATAACCCGCAGAACCCGTCCTGGGCCGATCGCGACCGCTTCGTGCTGTCCAACGGTCACGGCTCCATGCTGATTTACAGCCTGCTGCACCTCACCGGTTATGATCTGCCGATTGAAGAACTGAAAAACTTCCGTCAGCTGCACTCCAAGACTCCGGGCCACCCGGAAGTCGGCTACACCGCAGGCGTGGAAACCACCACCGGCCCGCTGGGCCAGGGGATCGCTAACGCAGTCGGTATGGCTATCGCGGAAAAAACGCTGGCGGCGCAGTTTAACCGTCCAGGACACGACATCGTTGATCACTTCACCTACGCCTTCATGGGCGACGGCTGCATGATGGAAGGCATTTCTCACGAAGTGTGCTCCCTGGCCGGTACCCTGAAACTGGGTAAACTGGTGGCGTTCTATGATGACAACGGCATCTCCATCGATGGCCACGTTGAAGGCTGGTTCACCGACGATACCGCGAAACGCTTTGAAGCCTACGGCTGGCACGTGGTGCGCGGCGTTGACGGTCACGACGCTGACGCCATCAAACGCGCGGTAGAAGAAGCGCGCGCGGTCACCGACAAACCGTCCCTGCTGATGTGCAAAACCATCATCGGCTTCGGTTCGCCGAACAAAGCAGGCACCCATGATTCCCACGGCGCGCCGCTGGGCGACGCGGAAATCGCGCTGACCCGCGAAGCGCTGGGCTGGAAATACGCTCCGTTTGAAATCCCGTCTGACATCTATGCGCAGTGGGATGCGAAAGAAGCTGGCCAGGCGAAAGAAGCGGCGTGGAACGACAAGTTTGCCGCCTACGCGAAAGCCTTCCCGCAGGAAGCCGCCGAATTCACCCGCCGTATGAAAGGCGAAATGCCGTCTGACTTCGACGCCAAAGCTAACGAGTTCATCGCTAAGCTGCAGGCCAATCCGGCGAAGATCGCCAGCCGCAAAGCATCGCAGAACGCCATCGAAGCGTTTGGCCCGCTGCTGCCGGAATTCCTCGGCGGTTCTGCCGACCTGGCGCCGTCCAACCTGACCCTGTGGTCCGGTTCTAAGCCGATCAACGAAGACACCGCCGGTAACTACATCCATTACGGCGTACGTGAATTCGGTATGACCGCGATTGCCAACGGTATCTCGCTGCACGGCGGTTTCCTGCCGTACACCTCTACCTTCCTGATGTTCGTGGAATATGCGCGTAACGCGGTACGCATGGCGGCGCTGATGAAACAGCGTCAGGTGATGGTCTACACCCACGACTCCATCGGTTTGGGCGAAGATGGCCCGACTCACCAGCCGGTAGAGCAGGTGGCTTCCCTGCGCGTCACGCCGAACATGTCCACCTGGCGTCCGTGTGACCAGGTTGAATCCGCGATTGCGTGGAAATATGGCGTAGAGCGTCAGGACGGCCCGACCGCGCTGATCCTCTCCCGTCAGAACCTGGCGCAGCAGGAGCGTACAGCAGAGCAGCTGGCAAACGTGGCCCGCGGCGGTTATGTGCTGAAAGATTGCGCCGGCCAGCCGGAGCTGATCTTCATCGCTACCGGTTCAGAAGTGGAACTGGCGGTTGCCGCGTGGGACAAACTGACCGCCGAAGGCGTGAAGGCGCGCGTGGTCTCCATGCCGTCCACCGATGCGTTCGACAAGCAGGATGCGGCCTATCGTGAATCCGTACTACCGAAAGCCGTTTCTGCCCGCGTAGCGGTAGAAGCCGGTATCGCGGACTACTGGTTCAAATACGTTGGCCTGAACGGCGCCATCGTTGGCATGACCACCTTCGGTGAGTCTGCGCCGGCAGAGCAGCTGTTTGAAGAGTTCGGATTCACCGTTGACAACGTTGTCGCCAAAGCGAAAGCACTGCTGTAATCGTCTCACCGCTATCGCCCGGAACGTTGCCGGGCGATACTCATAATGTGTTATTTTTTAGTTGCAATATTGTGACTACCGAAGCGATATGCTGCCGTCGTTTATGGCATATTCTTACTCTCTGGCGACCAAGAAGGAGCGTGAGATGCCACCTGAGTACGTTGATTACCTGATCCTCGGCGACGAGCACCATGGCGAAACTTACAGCGATATTAAATCTACCCGCCTGGCCGTACGTTCAAAGTATGCCTCAGATGCTAAACGCACCGTTGATGATGAGCCGATGGTTGCGCCGAAAATGGTGAACTATCATGTTCACGAATATCCAGCGCAGGATGGCCGTTTCTACCTGGTGGCCAGCAACTATCCTTTAAGCCATTTCGATGTTGAGGACGCGTTGATCAAATCCCGCGTCCATCCGCTGCGCGCGTAGCACCTGGCGTTTATCGGCGGGCAGCTTCCGGCTGCCTCGTCATCAATCCCATCTTTATCCTGTCTCTGCCGCGGTGTTGATCGTTATCGTGGAAGACCCTGCGGCGATTCCATCCGCCATGCCCATCAGCCTGTATAAGGAGAGCCTGTGATGCCTTCGCCGATGATTTATCAGCACTTAACGACCTCAGCGCTACTCGAACACGCGGCGCAGTATCATCGCGAGACGGAAATCGTCTCGGTGAGTACTGCCGGAGAAATAGAACGTAGCAGTTGGGGAGAAGTGGCCCGCAACGCCCGACGGCTGGCCTCGGCGCTGGCGACGCTGGGCCTGCCCGCTGGCGCCCGCTGCGGTACGTTAGCGTGGAATAACCGTCGTCATCTCGAAATCTATTTCGCCGTCGCGTCCGGCGGTTGGGTGACACACACTATCAATCCGCGGCTGTCGGTCGAACATCTGTTGTATATCATCAATGATGCCGCCGATGAGGTGCTGTTTATTGACCAGACTTTCCTGCCATTAATACGGCAACTGCAGCCACAGCTACCGACGGTTAAACATATCGTATTGATGGAGCCGCATAGTGAAGACGCGCAGGATCTGCTGCCGTCGTTACGCTTTTTTGACCAGCTGTTGCAGCAGGGGGATGCCGACTATTGCTGGCCTGGGTTGAGTGAGCTGACGCCTGCTTCGCTTTGTTATACCTCAGGGACCACCGGCAGGCCGAAAGGCGTACTGAATACCCATCGTTCGCTGGTGCTGCATGCGCTAAGCGGCAACCAGCCGGACGGTGCAGGCATTTCAGCGCAAGATTCGCTGTTGCCGGTAGTGCCGATGTTCCACGTCAACGCCTGGGGAACGCCGTTTATTGCCGCGATGGTCGGCGCGCGACTGGTGTTGCCGGGGCCGCACCTTGATGGCGATAGCCTGCTGCGTCTGCTGAGCGCCGAGAAGGTCAGCGTGGCTTTTGGCGTGCCGGTGATTTGGGCCGGACTGCTGGCGGCGCTGCGTAAATCGGATCTTCGCCTGCCTTATTTCAAGCGCTCCTTCGTCGGTGGCTCGGCGTTACCGCCATCGATGAGAGAAGCGTTTAAGCGCGATTATGATATTGAGCTGATCCATGCCTGGGGGATGACGGAAACGTCGCCCATCGGCACGATCAATACGCTGCTCAGTAAGCACGCCGCACTCCCGGCGGAGCAGCAGCGTCAGCAGAGTGATGGGCAGGGACGGCCGATTTTCGGCATCGATTTGCGGGTGGTGGATATCGACGGGAAACCGCTGCCCTGTGATGGCAAAAGTCAGGGATATTTGCAGGTTCGCGGCCACTGGGTGGTCGATCACTATTTTGGTCGCGATGAGAGTGCGCTGACCGCTGATGGCTGGTTTGATACAGGCGATATCGGCACCCTCGACGTTAACGGCTATCTGGTTATCCACGATCGGGCGAAAGATATTATTAAATCTGGTGGGGAGTGGATCTCGACCGTCGAGCTGGAGAATATCGCCATCGCCCATCCAGCGGTGCGCAGCGCCGCAGCGATTGCCGCACGTCATCCGCGTTGGGATGAACGCCCGGTGTTGCTATGCGTCCGCGCTGAAGGGGGCGAAGTCGAAGAGGCCGATCTGCTGGCCTGGTATCAGGAGCGGGTGCCGAAATGGCAGTTCCCCGACCGCATAATTTTTATCGATGCGTTGCCGGTTAGCGCCACCGGTAAGGTGCTGAAGAATCGCCTTCGTGACGAGTACGGCCAGATTTTAATGCGCGAGGAAAGATGACCACCGCTGAGTCTGTGCATTGTCTACAGCATCAGGCGGGTAGGGGAAAAAGGCGGAACCAGGGTTCCGCCTTACGGGGTTAGCGCCCGGCTTTCAGTTTCTGGTAATACTCTTCATAAATGGCGCTGGCGCTGCCGACGTCATTTTGCCATTCGCCTTTTTCGATAGTGGCGGCATCCGGATACAGCGATTTATCGTTGGCGACTTCCGGGCTGAGCATTTTGCGCGCGGCCAGGTTTGGCGTCGGATAGCCGATAGTTTCGGCTACCTGTTTCGCGACATCAGGGCGCAGCAGGAAGTTAATCAACTTCAGCGCGCCGTCAACGTTTTTGGCATTCGCCGGAATCGACAGGCTATCCATCCAGAAAATGCCGCCTTCTTTTGGCCAAATCACTTCCAGCGGGGTACCTGCCTGACGCGCGACATAAGCGGAACCGTTCCAGACCATGCCAAGGTTCACTTCGCCTTCCATATACGGGTTTGCCGGGTTATCGGAGTTGAACGCCGCGACGTTTGGCATCAGCTTTCTCAGCTCGTTATAAGCCGCTTCAATCTCTTTTGGATCGGTGGTGTTGCCGGAATAGCCCAGTTTGCGCAGCGCCATCTGGAACACCTCGCGCGCGTCGTCGGTCAGCAGCAGGCTGCTTTTATATTCCGGTTTCCACAGGTCGGCCCAACTGGTTACGGTTTTCGGGTCGATAGCATCGCTATTGACGCCGATTGCCGTCGCGCCCCAGATGTAGGGAATTGAGTAGTCGTTATTCGGGTCGAAAGGTTTGTTCAGCATCTGCGGGTCGAGGTTGCTGAAGTTACTCAGCTTGCTCTTGTCAATCTTTTGCAGCATGCCTTCTTTGCGCATTTTGTCGACGAAATAGGTTGATGGCACCACCAGATCGTAAGCGCCGTCTTTATAGGTTTTGAGCTTGGCGTACATGGTTTCATTCGACTCGTAGGTCGAATAGATCACCTTGATGCCGGTCTCTTTGGTGAACTGTTCCAGCAGGCCTGGCGGCACGTATTCGGTCCAGTTATAGAAGTAGAGCGTTTTGCTATTGTCCGCCTGCGCGGCGCCCATGCCCAAAGCCAGAGCGCCCGCAGCGAGCAGGTGGCGTGACCATTTTTTCATTTTAACGTCCCCTGAGTTTTATCACGTGCAATTAACTGACTGGCGATAACCATCACCAGCGAAAGAACCAACAGAATCGTCGCCAGCGCGTTCACTTCTGGTGAAACGCCGACCTTCACCATGGAGTAGATCTTCAGCGGCAGGATTTCATAGCCCGGACCGGTGACAAACGAAGAGACCACCACGTCATCCATCGACAGGGTAAAGCTCAACAGCCACCCGGCTGCTACCGCCGGCAGCGCCAGCGGCAGGATGATTTTGCGCAGGATGGTCATCTCGCTGGCGCCGAGATCTTTCGCCGCTTCCAGCATGCGCACATCAAAGCCTTTCAGGCGAGAGAACACGGTCACCACCACGAATGGCAGGCAGAAGGTGATATGCGAAAACAGCAGCGACCAGAAACCCAATTGAATACCGATCAGCATAAACAGCACCAGCAGGGAGATAGCCATCACGATATCCGGCGACATCATCACGACGAATAGCATTCCGCTGACGAACGGCTTACCGCGAAAACGGTAGCGATACAGCGCCACGGCGGTGAGCGAGCCGATAAGCGTGGCGAAGGTTGCCGACAGCACCGCCATGGTCAGCGAGTGCTGGGCGGCCTGCAGCAGGCTATCGTTATTCATCAGCAGGCTATACCAGTCGGTGGTGAAGCCTTGCCAGTTAATACCAAAGCGTGAACGGTTAAACGAGTTAACGATCAGAATAATAATAGGGATGTAGAGATACGCGTAAATGGCGGTCATAAAGCCGCCGCGCAGCAGTCGACCGATCATTCCAGCTCCACCTTTTTATTCAGCAGACGCGCCGCGCGCCAGTAAATCAACAACATCAGCCCCATCACCAGCGTTAAGGTAATACTGGTCGCCGCGCCGAACGGCCAGTCGCGGATATTAAGGAACTGACTCTTGATAACGTTGCCGATCAGCAGGTTTTTGGCGCCGCCCATCAGGTCTGAGACGTAAAAGAGCCCCATTGCCGGCAGCATCACCAGCAGACAGCCGGCGATAATTCCCGGCATGGTCAGTGGAATAATGATGCGGATAAAAGTCTGCAGCTTGCTGGCGCCGAGATCTTTTGCCGCCTCCAGCAGCGGGCGATCCAGTTTCTCAATGCTGGAGTAGAGCGGCATCACCATAAACGGCAGCAAAATATAGACCAGGCCGATGATCACTGCCGATGGCGTGTACATAATGCGTACCGGCGTATCGATAACCCCCAACCACAGCAGGAATTCGTTCAGATAGCCTTTGGTACTGAGGAAAATCTTCAGCCCATAGATGCGGATCAGCGAGTTCGTCCAGAACGGGACGATCAGCAGGAACAGCAGCAGCGGGCGTACCTTTTGCGGCAAGCGCGCCAGGAACCACGCGAACGGGTAGCCCAACGCCAGGCAGGCGAGGGTCGCCAGCAGCGCCATATTCAACGAGTGCAGCAGCACATCGTAATAGAGCGGATCCAGCAGCCGCGAGTAGTTATCCAGCGTGAAGACCATTTTGACGAAGTTCGCATCGTCGCGGGTCAGGAAGCTGGTGGCGATGATCATTAGGTTGGGCAGGAAAACGAACAGCACAAGCCAGCCCACGATGGTGGCGATCACCACATTCTGGAATTTACTGGTGTTCTTCATCGGCCAGCACAACCTCCCAGCTTTCTACCCAGTTAATCGCCATTTTCTGGTCGAGTGAGTGGTCAAAGTCCGGATCGTCTTCATTGAAGAATTCGCTGACCATAACCATCTTGCCGTTTTCCAGCTCAACAACCGACTCAAGGGTCATCCCCTTGTAGTTGCGCTCGCGCACGTAGCCGATAAGGCCGTCAGCTTCGCTGCCGTGATGAATTTCATCCACGCGGAGATCTTCCGGACGGAGCAGTACGTTCAGCTGTTGCCCTTTTTCAACGGCGAAGTTGACGTAGATATTGCACTCGCGGCCTTCGACGCAGGCGCGTACGCGCTGTTCATCCAGACGTTCAATGACGGTCGCGTTGAAGATGTTGATTTCGCCAATAAAACTGGCGACGAACAGATTCTTCGGCTCTTCGTAGATTTCACGCGGAGTGCCGTCCTGCTCGATTTTGCCATCGCGCATCACCACAATGCGGTCGGACATCGTCAGGGCTTCTTCCTGGTCATGGGTGACGAAAACAAAAGTGATGCCGAGCTTGCGCTGTAGCGCTTTGAGTTCGTTCTGCATCTGCTTACGCAGCTTGTAGTCGAGCGCCGAGAGGGATTCATCAAGCAGCAGCAGACGCGGTTTGTTGACCACCGCCCGGGCGATGGCGACACGCTGCTGCTGGCCGCCGGAGAGTTGGTGGGGCTTACGCTGAGCAAACGCCTCCAGCTGTACCATTTTCAAAGCGTCCATCACCCGCGGGGTGATTTCTGCCGCCGGGGTTTTCTGCATCCTCAGGCCGAAGGCGACGTTTTCAAACACGGTCATGTGCGGGAAAAGCGCATAGCTTTGGAATACGGTATTGACGTGGCGGTTTTCCGCCGGAACATGGGTGATATCCTGGTCTTCAAGGTGGATACGTCCGACATCGACGCTTTCCAGACCAGCGATTAGACGAAGAACCGTTGTTTTACCGCAGCCAGAGGGGCCAAGCAGGGTGAGAAATTCACCATTATTGATGGTTAAGTTGAGATCGGAGATAACGGTCTTACCATCAAAGCTTTTGCGAATTCCCGCCAGTTGTACCAGCGGAGAAAGCGAACGCGGTTGTATATTCAATTTTTGACTCTGTCCCATGTAGACGCAACGGAAAAGGGATCGCTGCGGGGTTTGTGATTAACCACCTTTGGGGTTGCACATAATTAATAAGGGCCAGCATTTTACGGCAAACGATTGTAATCGCCAATCATTGTTGTACCGCGGTGTACCACCTTTACACATAATGCATGTAAATGTATTAAATTTTGGTTTACGGGCTAAAAATGACCTGACGCAATATTTGTCTTTTCGCCCTTATTGATAATGTTGTCACAAAAAAAGAGGGTGGCCACATGGATAAATTGCTTGAGCGTTTTCTGCAGTATGTTTCTTTAGATACGCAATCGAAGCCTGGCGTGCGTCAGGTTCCCAGTACCGAAGGGCAGTGGAAGCTGCTGCGTTTGCTGCAGAGCCAGTTGGAAGAGATGGGGCTGGTCAACGTGACGCTAAGTGAAAAGGGCACGGTGATGGGGACGCTGCCGGCCAACGTCGCAGGCGAAATCCCGGCCATCGGTTTTATTTCCCACGTTGATACCTCGCCGGATTTCAGCGGCAAGAACGTGAATCCGCAAATTGTCGAAAACTACCGCGGCGGCGATATCGCCCTCGGCATCGGCGATGAAGTGTTGTCGCCGGTGATGTTCCCGGTCCTGCATCAGCTGTTAGGCCAGACCCTGATTACCACCGATGGTAAAACGCTGCTCGGCGCCGACGATAAAGCGGGCATCGCAGAGATCATGACGGCGCTGGCGACGCTGCAGGCGAAAAAGATCCCTCACGGCGATATTCGCGTCGCCTTTACGCCGGATGAAGAAGTCGGCAAAGGCGCGAAGCACTTTGACGTCGCCGCGTTTGATGCCCGCTGGGCGTACACCGTGGATGGCGGCGGGGTCGGCGAACTGGAGTTTGAAAATTTCAATGCCGCCTCGGTGACCATCAAAATTGTTGGCAATAATGTGCATCCCGGCACGGCTAAAGGGGTGATGGTTAACGCTTTATCGCTGGCGGCGCGTATTCACGCCGAAGTGCCGGCCAGTGAGGCCCCGGAAACCACCGACGGTTATGAGGGTTTTTATCACCTGACCAGCATCAAGGGCAGCGTCGACCGGGCGGAGATGCACTACATTTTGCGCGATTTCGATCGCAAGCAGTTTGAAGCGCGCAAACGCAAAATGATGGAGATCGCCAAAAAGGTCGGTAAAGGGCTACATCCGGATTGCTACATCGAACTGGTGATCGAAGATAGTTATTACAACATGCATGAGAAGGTGATTGCCCATCCGCATGTAGTGGACATCGCGCGTCAGGCGATGGTGGACTGCGATATCGAGCCGCAGATAAAGCCAATCCGTGGCGGTACGGACGGCGCCCAGCTCTCTTTCATGGGCTTACCGTGCCCGAACCTATTTACCGGCGGCTACAACTATCACGGTAAGCACGAGTTTGTCACTCTGGAGGGCATGGAGAAAGCCGTGCAGGTGATTGTGCGGATTGCGGAGCTGACGGCAAAACGTTAAAGCCAGATCCCGGTCCTGTAGGCCCGGTAAGCGCAGCGCCACCGGGCAAAAAGAGTCCATATAAACTGAAGAGGAGGGAACCTCTGATGTCAAATTATCGCCGTAGTTATATCCCCGGCGGCTGCTGGTTCTTCACCGTAAACCTGCAAAATCGCCACAGCGATCTGCTGACACGACGTATTGATCATCTTCGTGCCGCGATAGCCTGTGCTAAACGTAAAAGACCTTTCCAGATTAACAGTTGGGTTGTGTTACCTGAACATATGCACTGTATCTGGACGTTGCCGGAAGGCGATTCCGATTATTCTGGTCGTTGGCGGGAAATTAAAAAGTCTTTTACGCGTGCGTTAGCGCAAAACCAGATCTGGCAGCCGCGTTTTTGGGAACATGCCATCCGTAATGATGAAGATTATCGGCGTCATATGGATTACGTTTATATCAATCCAGTGAAACACCGGCTTGTCGGACGTGTGAGTGATTGGCCATATTCAACGTTCCATCGTGATGTGAGGCAGGGGTTATATCCTGTGGATTGGGCAGGGCACATCGCCGAAATGGATGCCGGAGAGCGGCGGTAATATGCCGGATGGCGGCTACGCCTTATCCGGCCTACGATGCCGATGCCGTTTGTAGGCCCGGTAAGCGCAGCGCCACCGGGCAGGATGTGGGTTGAT
>NZ_JBEAIQ010000036.1:0-83474 GCF_040064335.1 Klebsiella sp. CN_Kp088
ACCCGGCGGCTTGTTTGCCGTTGTTCCGTGTCAGTGGAGGCGCATTATAGGGAGTTCTGAGACGTTGACAAGCCCTGTTTTCAAAAAACTTTTCAACCGTCTTTTTTTTGCGCAAAACGCCTTTAAAGCGGTAGTTTTTCCAGCGTTTCAAAGCCGTAACGCTGTAAAACGGGTAAAAGCTGTTCAGTATCCGGGGTAATCGCCATGCAAAAAGCCTTATTGGCATCATTCGATTTGGCATCCGGCGCTTCATGCTCCAGCAGCCAGGCGGTGCGTCGAGCAATCGCCGCGCCGGAATCGATAAACCGCGTTCCTTCCGGCATAACCTGTTGCAGTTCTTCCGCCAGTAGTGGGAAGTGCGTACAACCTAATACGACCGTATCGGGCGGTTCCTGCATCCGTAGCCACGGGCGCAGAATTCGACGCAGCTCTTCTAACGGTACCGCTTCGCCGTGCAGCTTCGCCTCTGCCAGTTCCACCAGCTCAGCGGAACCCAGCATTTCGATGCGGCACTCATTGGCAAAGCGGTCAATGAGTTCACGAGTATAAGGACGCTTGACGGTACCGCGCGTCGCCAGCAGGCCAACAATGCCGTTTGCCGTTAAGCGCGCGGCAGGCTTAATTGCCGGCACCACGCCGACCACCGGGAAAGCGAACTTTTCACGTAGGGCTGGCAGGGAAACGGTACTGGCGGTATTACAGGCGATGACCGCCAGCGCCAGAGGATAGCGTTGCTGAACGGCAGTCACGATCTCAACAACACGCTCAACGATAAACTCTTCGCTCTTCTCGCCATACGGGAAAGCAACGTTATCGAAAGCATAAATGTAATGTAGATCCGGCAGCAGCTGCCGAATCTCGTTATATACCGACAACCCACCGACGCCGGAATCAAACACCAGCACGGTGGGACGTGGATCAGAAGGTGTAGCTGCCAGACAAGGTGTATTCCCGTCCTGCAGTTTGGTAGCCATATACTGTCTCGTAATCTTTATCGAACAGGTTGGCTATTTTACCACGAACTGTGAGATGTGAGGTGACTGGATACGAAACTGCGAGATCCCACAAGCTTACGCCGCCCAACTTAACGCTCTCAGGCGCATAGGTTACCGGGTCGTAAGTGTTGTCATAACGGGTGCCAAGATAGTGATAGGTCACACCCCAGTCGAAATCATAAACCTGCCAGTCCAGCTGGTATTTCACCTGCTGTTTTGCCCGGCGCACCAGCAGCTCGTTGGTTTTCGCATCACGCGCATCGACATAGTCATAGCTGATGCTGTGCGCCAGCGGCCCGGTATCAAACGACGCCGTCGCTTCAATACCTTTAATACGCGCCTTGCCGACGTTGTAATATTTCATCAGCTGCGAGTCGTAGTCGATCAGATTGTCGATGTCGTTACGATATCCGGACAGGCGCCATGTCACCCCAGACGTCAGGCCTTCAAAGGCCCCTTCCCACTGCTTGCTCTCTTCCGGGTCGAGATTCTGATTACCATAGAAGCCGTACAGCTGGCCGAGATTCGGCGCTTTGTAGGCGGTGCCATAAGAGGCGATAAAGCGGTAGCCGTCGATAAACTCCCACGCGGCGCTGCTCTGCCAGGTACCATGCTGGCCAAACTGCGAGTTATCATCACTACGCGCCGCCCCCTCCAGGGTGAAATCGCCCAACTTTTGCAAGCCGGTGATAAACAGGCCGGTATTACGGATTTCATAGCCATCGGTCACATAGTTCGTGCCAGGCTCGGTGGTTTGTTTTTGCCAGTCGATTCCAGCGCCAACGTTGCCGTGGCCAACATCAACCGTGTTCGCCCACTGCACATTGTACTGTTTCACTTCATCCAGCGTCGCCGAGGTGTCATAGCGCCCCAGTCGCGGATCGTAATTGTAGTCCTTACTGTGGCTATAGCTGGAAGTCAGCTGCGAGTGGAAGATATCCTGATTAAAACGCAGGCCGGCATCCCAGGTCTGGCTATACAACTGGCGAGTATCGACTAATACGCCGCCATAAGGAGAGCCGTCGTAGGCCGTCCGGTTGTCATAGCCGTACCCACGCACAAAGCCACTCCACTCATTGGAGAAGCTATGCTCCAGCGCGCCGTAGATCGTTTTGCTCATAAAGCCATCGCGATCCGGCTGGCGAACGCCGCCGGTATTGCCTTCGGCGACCACATCAAAGCCTTTGGTATAGGTATAGTCGCCCGCCAGGGTGACGCGGGTATGTCCGCCGAAAGTCTGCTGCGTGCTGCCGCCATAGTTCTGGTAGCCATTTGAGCCCACGCCGGCATTGAGCGTGGTGCCGTCCTGGTCGCGAGTGGTAATAATGTTTACCACCCCGCCGATCGCATCCGAACCGTAGACCGCCGAGCGCGGGCCACGAACGTATTCAATGCGCTGTACCAGAGCGATAGGGAACTGGCTTAAGTCGGAAGAGCCGCTGACGCCCGCCTGATTCAGACGTACGCCATCCACCAGGATTAAGACATGGCTGGAGTTGGTGCCGCGTACGAAAAGAGAGCTCTGCTGCCCCATGCCGCCGTTTTGCGCGATGTCCACGCCCGGCAGGCGGCGCATCACATCGGTGAGAGAGGTTGACTGCCAGCGATCGATATCCTGCCGCGTCACCACGCTCACCGGCGCCAGCACGGTTTCGATAGGTTGCGCCACACGGTTTGCCGTCACCACTAACGTATTTGAATTGCTGTCCTGCGCCCAGCCGGAAAATGCCGTGACGGATAAAGCCGTCATCAGCGAAGCTTTTTTAATCATTGTAAAAGCATCCATAATATAGAGAGGATGCCGCCGGCTCTATCAGTAGCTCGCGATGATAGAAACCAAATGCGACGTATCCGGCAGGTCTTCGGGCTTGGAGGCTGCTTTAAGAAATAATGACTTCCCACGGCTAACCGCAGTGTCTGCACCGAGTGCGCTTATTTCTCGCCTTTCCTTACCGCTGCGCGTCAGCTCCAGATTCGCACTGGATTCCCTATTAACTCAGAGGACCGGTTGCAAGATGCTACAATTAGAAACATATAGATGTCCAGACTGCTATAACGATATTTCATCCGCAACCAGGGCTGGACATCCCCAATGCTTTCCCTACAATCCCCGCGTACTTATTTTATTCAGGATGCATCATGACCCCCGAACACCTCCCTACCGAGCAATACGAAGCGCAACTGGCAGAAAAAGTCGTCCGTTTGCAGAAAATGATGGCCCCTTTTGCCGCGCCGGTTCCGGAGGTATTTCGTTCGCCGGTCAGCCACTACCGGATGCGCGCTGAATTTCGCCTGTGGCACGACGGCGACGACCTCTATCACATCATCTTCGATCAGCAGACCAAGTCGCGTATTCGCGTCGATACCTTCCCGGCCGCCAGCGAGCTCATCAACCAGCTGATGCCGGCAATGCTCGACGGCGTGCGCCATAACCCGGTCCTGCGCCATAAACTTTTCCAGATTGATTATCTGACGACCATGAGCAACCAGGCCATCGTCTCGCTGCTCTATCACAAGAAACTCGACGACGAATGGCGCCAGCATGCGGAAGCGCTGCGCGATGCCCTACGCGCGCAAAATCTCAACGTGCAGCTGATAGGCCGCGCCACTAAAACCAAAATCGAGCTCGATAGGGATTATGTCGATGAACGTCTGCCGGTTGGCGGGCGCGAAATGATCTATCGTCAGGTGGAAAACAGCTTTACCCAGCCAAACGCGGCGATGAATATTCAGATGCTGGAGTGGGCGCTGGACGTCACCAAAGGTTCCACCGGCGATCTGCTGGAGCTCTACTGCGGCAACGGCAACTTCTCGCTGGCGCTGGCGCGTAACTTCGATCGCGTGCTGGCGACGGAAATCGCTAAACCGTCAGTCGCCTCCGCGCAATACAACATTGCCGCCAACCATATCGATAACGTGCAAATTATCCGTATGGCGGCGGAAGAATTTACCCAGGCGATGAACGGCGTGCGGGAGTTTAACCGCCTGCAGGGTATCGATCTGCAAAGCTATCAGTGCGAAACCATTTTTGTCGATCCGCCGCGCAGCGGGCTGGATAGCGAGACCGAAAAAATGGTCCAGGCCTATCCACGAATTCTCTATATCTCCTGCAACCCGGAAACACTGTGCCAGAACCTGGAAACCCTCAGCCAGACGCACAATGTCACCCGCCTGGCGCTATTCGATCAGTTCCCGTATACCCACCATATGGAATGCGGCGTACTGTTAACGAAGAAATAAACGCATAAAAAAACCCGGCGAACGCAACGTTGCCGGGTTATTACCTGGCGGATTACTCCGCCGCGGTATCTTTGCGGTTGCGCATCTTGTAACCGATCCAGAACACCATCGCGACAGACAGCACCGCCGGGAAGAAGTTAGAGCCGATATCCGGATATTCTGCGCGCACCACGGTGCTATACAGCAATACGCCGAGAATAAAGCAGGCGGCGGAAAGCCCCGGCAGCCCGACCGGCATACTGCGGTTCTGATAGCGCTGGTGCAGGCAGTATACCGTCAGCAGCAGCGACAGAACCGGGAAGATGGAAAAGGGAACGATTGAGCTGAACAGCGCGGCGAAGGTGCCATTAATGGACAGACCCGCGATCAGCGCCAGCAGTAGCGTACCTTTATCTTGAACTGAGTGTTTCATTGCTCGTCCTTCACGTTATTCGGAATGATGTGACATTTTTTCTTGTTCACGGCGATACCAGTAATACGCGCCTTTTGAAATCATTCTGAGCTGCAGTACCAGCCGCTCTTCCAGCTGTCGGCGCTGCTCCGGACTGACGTCCAACGCTTCCGCACCGGCGTTGAATACGATGGTGACCATAGCTTCAGCCTGCGCTTCGGTAAAGGCGCGCGGCATATGGTTTTCGAGTTCTAAATAGTCGGCAAGTTCCGCGATGAAATGCTGGATCTCGCGCGCTACAGCGGCTCGAAACGCCGCGGATGTGCCAGAACGCTCACGCAACAGCAGGCGGAAGGCGTTCGGGTTGTTACCAATAAACTCCATAAAGGTAGAGACGGAGGTGCGGATCACGCTGCCGCCTTTTGCAATGCGCTGGCGCGCCTGGCGCATCAGTTGGCGCAGCATTAGCCCGCTTTCGTCTACCATCGTCAGGCCTAACTCATCGACATCGCGAAAATGACGATAAAAGGACGTCGGCGCGATCCCTGCTTCCCGCGCAACCTCGCGCAAGCTCAGGCTGGCAAAGCTTCGCTCAGCGCTAAGTTGGCTAAATGCCGCTTCCACCAGCGAGCGGCGGGTTTTTTCTTTTTGTTGTGCTCTTACGCCCATCACGATGTATGAATCCTTCCAATAGCCCTGTCGGCACTATACCAGAGATTAAAACTAATCGGTTTGTACTGGATTGTGAATGATTGTTTATGAGCCGTTTCTGCTTTTATGCCGCAAAAAAGCACAACGATAATTGGGTTAAAGCTCGCCAAATGTTATCATCGTGTTTATTTTGTGTATAAAACAGGTGAGTAATGCCATGTCACACTCTTGGGATTATGATGCAATAGTGATTGGTTCCGGTCCTGGCGGTGAAGGCGCCGCTATGGGACTGGTGAAACAGGGAGCTCGTGTTGCCGTTATCGAGCGCTACCATAACGTCGGCGGTGGTTGTACCCACTGGGGAACCATCCCGTCAAAAGCGCTTCGCCATGCCGTCAGCCGTATTATCGAGTTTAACCAAAACCCCCTCTACAGCGACCATTCCCGTCTTCTCCGTTCTTCCTTCGCCGACATCCTCAACCATGCCGACAGCGTCATTAACCAGCAAACCCATATGCGTCAGGGTTTCTATGAGCGCAACCACTGCGAAATTCTGCAGGGCAACGCCCACTTTGTTGATGAGCACACGCTGGCGCTGGAGTGTCACGATGGCACCGTAGAAACGGTCACCGCCGAGAAATTCGTTATCGCCTGCGGCTCGCGCCCGTATCATCCGGCCGACGTCGATTTCCACCACCCGCGTATTTACGACAGCGATTCCATTCTTAGCCTGCACCACGAACCGCGCCATGTGATCATTTACGGCGCCGGGGTGATCGGCTGCGAGTACGCGTCGATCTTCCGCGGTATGGAGGTTAAGGTCGATCTGATCAATACCCGCGATCGTCTACTGGCGTTCCTCGATCAGGAGATGTCCGATTCGCTCTCCTATCACTTCTGGAACAGCGGCGTGGTTATCCGCCATAACGAAGAGTACGAGAAAATCGAAGGCGTCGATGACGGCGTGATCATGCATCTGAAGTCTGGTAAGAAGCTGAAAGCTGACTGCCTGCTGTACGCCAACGGTCGTACCGGTAACACCGATACGCTGGCGCTGGAAAATATCGGTCTGCAAACCGACAGCCGCGGCCAGCTGAAAGTAAACAGCATGTATCAGACCGCCCTACCGCACATCTATGCCGTCGGTGACGTTATCGGTTATCCAAGCCTGGCGTCAGCGGCTTACGATCAGGGGCGCATCGCCGCGCAGGCGCTGATCAAAGGCGAAGCCTCCGCGCATCTGATTGAAGATATCCCGACCGGGATCTACACCATTCCGGAAATCAGCTCGGTGGGTAAAACCGAGCAGCAGCTAACCGCGATGAAGGTGCCTTATGAGGTAGGTCGCGCACAGTTTAAACATCTGGCGCGGGCGCAAATCGTCGGTATGAGCGTGGGTACGCTGAAGATTCTGTTCCATCGCGAGACGAAAGAGATCCTCGGCATCCACTGCTTTGGTGAGCGCGCGGCCGAAATTATTCATATCGGCCAGGCGATTATGGAGCAGAAAGGCGGCGGTAACACCATTGAGTACTTCGTTAACACCACCTTTAACTACCCGACCATGGCCGAAGCCTATCGGGTAGCGGCGTTAAACGGCTTAAACCGCCTCTTTTAACGCCTTATCGAAGTGGCCATCCATAGTACTGCGGATGGCCTCCGCCAGATGCTCATAGCGGCTACGCAGCGGCGAACCAGGACGATAAACCAGCCCGATGGTGCGTCTTGGTTCCGGCTTAATGCACGGAATATAGACCACGCCATCGCGTTTTCTCTCCTGCGGCACCGCCAGCGCAGGCAGCAGTGTAATACCACTTCCGGCGGCAACCATGTTGCGCAGCGTTTCAAGGCTGGTCGCGCGGAAGTGGGTATCTTCATCCGCACCCGCTTCAAAGCAGAAGCCCATCGCCTGGTCGCGCAGACAATGTCCGTCTTCCAGCATCAACAGCTTTTCACCCGCTAAATCCGCCATCGGCACGCGATCGCGCTCTGCCCACGGATGGTCTTCGTAGATAGCCAGCATCATCGGCTCATCGAACAGCGGCACCTCGATAAAGGCTTCACTCTCTTTGACCAGCGCGAGGATCGCGCAGTCGAGCTTACCGCTATCGAGCTGCGCCAGCAGCTGATGGGTTTGCGCCTCATGCAGATACATTTCCAGCTTCGGGAAAGTCTGATGCAGCATCGGAATTATGTGCGGCAGCAAATATGGCCCCACCGTTGGGATCAGGCCGATATGCAGCGGCCCGGACATGGTTTCCCCTTGCTGGCTTGCCATCTCCTTGAGCACTTTTACTTCGCGTAGCACGGTACGCGCCTGATCCACCAGCAGCAAACCCGCCTGAGTGAACAGAACCTTACGGCTGGTGCGCTCCAGCAACATCACCCCAAGTTCATCTTCCAGCTTGCGAATTTGTCCGCTAAGCGTAGGCTGACTGACGTGGCAGGAATCTGCCGCACGTCGGAAGTGGCGATGTTCAGCCAGCGCTACCAGGTATTCAAGATCGCGAATATTCATTATTCATCCTCCATCGCCACGATAGTCCATGGCGATAGATAGAATAGCAACGAACGATTATCCCTATCAAGTTTTCTGTTCAATAATAACCACAGAAACGAGGAGAACATCTGAAAATCATTGAGTCGCCTCACAGTTTCCCTACCCGAACAACTAAAGCCAACGTGAACTTTTGCGGACCTCGTGTCCGCTTTTTTTTGCGTAAAAAAGCCCGGGGATTACCCAGGCTCATTCAACATCGGTGTAATCTCTTACACCAGGCGCTGTCTGGCGTCGGCAATCGCCTGCGCCACCTGCTGCGGCGAGACGCCGCCTTTGGCCGCACGTTTATCAAGGCAGGACTGCAACGACAGGATCGGATAGACGTCATCGCCGATAACGTTGCTGAACTTTTGCAGGTCGCTTAACGGTAAATCTTCCAGCGCTTTGCCCTGAGCAATCGCTTCAACCACCGCTTCACCGACGATATGGTGTGCTTCGCGGAACGGAACGCCTTTTGCCACCAGGTAATCCGCCAGCTCGGTAGCGTTGGCGTAACCCTGCTGCGCCGCTTCCGCACAGCGCGGACGTTTCACCTGGATACCGTCCAGCACCAGCGCCGCCATGTGCAGGCAGTCAAGCCAGGTGTCCAGCGCATCGAACAGCCCTTCTTTGTCTTCCTGCATATCTTTGTTGTAGGCCAGCGGTAGCCCTTTCAGGGTCATCATCATGCCGGTCAGCGCGCCCTGCACGCGGCCGCATTTACCGCGGATCAGTTCCAGCGCATCCGGGTTTTTCTTCTGCGGCATCAGCGACGAGCCGGAAGTAACGCGGTCAGACAGTTCAACAAAACCCGCTTCGCCGGTATTGAAGAAAATCAGATCTTCGGCAAAACGCGACAGGTGCACCATGCCGATAGAGGCATCGGAAAGCAGTTCCAGCACGTGATCGCGATCGGAGACGCTATCGAGGCTGTTACGGGTCGCCGATGCGAAACCCAACCAACCGGCCAGCTGCTCACGGTCGATTTCATAAGCGGTTCCCGCCAGCGCGCCGCATCCCAGCGGGCTGACATCGAGGCGCTTGAGCGCGTCCTGCAGACGGCTTTCATCACGGGCCAGCATTTCAACGTAGGCCAGACACCAGTGCGCAAAAGTCACCGGCTGGGCGCGCTGCAGATGGGTATAACCCGGCATCACCGCATCCTGATTGTTGCCAGCGGTTTCCACCAGCGCGCTTTGCAGTTGGCGGGTCGCGGACAGCAGCTCGGTGACGGTCTCTTTGCACCACAGCTTGAGATCGGTGGCGACCTGATCATTACGGCTACGTCCGGTATGCAGTTTTTTGCCCAACTGGCCGACTTTATCGATCAGTTTCCCTTCGACCCAGCTATGGATATCTTCGGCATCGCTTTCAAGGATTTGCTGCGGGTTGGCGCGTACCTCTTCCAGCAAGACGTTCAGCGCCTCTTCCAGCTGCAGCTGCTCATCGGCGGTCAGTACGCCTACGGTTACCAGCGCTTTGGACCAGGCGACGGATCCCACGATATCCTGTTCCGCCAGACGATAGTCAAAGCGTAAAGAGTCGTTGAATTGTTTGAACCGCTGGTCTGCTGCCTGTGTAAAACGCCCGCCCCAAAGTGCCATAACATGCTTCCTTTATTCGTGAGTTCTGCCGGGTCGCGCTGCGCTTACCCGGTCTACGGTCTTGTTGCCCCGGCAAGCAACGCGCCGCCGGGCATTCAATCTTAAGCCAAAATACGCGTACCGATCGGGGTACCGTTAAATAATGCCGGCAGCTGCTCGGCATGGCGCCAGGAGGCGATATCCACCGGGCGGCCCAGCTCGCGCGCCGCGTCCAGCGCTGCGTTCACTTTCACGATCATACCGTCGGTGATAATGCCCTGTTCAATCAGTTGTTCAGCCCTGGAGGCGGTCATTTCCGCAATCCGCTGACCTTTACCGTCGAGAATGCCGCTAACATCGGACAGCAAGATAAGATCCGCGCCCAACGTCGCCGCCAGCGCCGTCGCCGCCTGATCGGCGTTGACGTTCATCAGTTGTCCTTCGTCGGTGACGCCAATCGAGCTCACGACAGGCAGGTAGCCGCCCGCCAACAGCGTATTGATAAGCGTCGGCGAGCCTGCCTGCGCTTTACCGACGTGGCCCAGTTCTTCATCCAACTGAGTCACCTTCACGCTATCGCCATCGCCGAGGAACAGCCCTACCGAGGAAAGACCATGCTTTTTCGCCCATGCCAGCAGCGTTTTATTGGCAGTTCCCGCCAGCGCGCCGGTAATGATGTCAATCTGATCGGCAGGCGTTACGCGCAGGCCATTTTTCTTTTTCACCGGCAGATTAAGCTGTTTCATCAGCTCATCCACCACGCAGCCGCCGCCGTGGACGATAACCAGCGGACGCTGGTGTGTTTCGCGGTAGTGCACCAAGGCGGTAAACAGACGTTCCAGCGCTTCTTCGCTATCCAATAACACGCCGCCAAGTTTGATAATCAATGGATTGTTCATCATCACACCTTAAATTAAAGACTGCGTCTCAGCGAAGCCGAAACGAATGTTAGCGCACTGCACGGCCTGCGCTGCCGCGCCTTTCAGCAGGTTATCCTCTGCGGCCACGACGATAATATGTTCGTCCTGGACGGCAAAACCGATATCACAGAATGGCAGCCCAACTACGTTTTTCAGCGCCGGTACGCCTTTATCGTATAAACGGACCAACGGCTTATTGGCATAGGCCTGCTGGAAGACCTCAGCCACCTGATCTTTACCGACGCCCGGCTTCAGGCGGCAGGTAATGGTTTCCAGAATACCGCGTTTAAAATTGCCCAAATGGGGAGTGAAGATCACCTCTGCACCCAGATGGGTAGAAATTTCCGGATGGTGGCGATGATTGAAAACACCGTACGGCTGCAGGCTGACTTCGCAGAAGCTATTGCTCATCGCCGCCTTACGCCCGGCGCCGCTGACGCCGCTGGTGGCGTTGATCACCGGCCACTGCTTCAGATCCAGCAGACCGGCATCGATCAGCGGTTTTAACGCCAGCTGCGCCGCCGTCGGGTAGCAGCCAGGCACCGCGATCAAATTCGCCTCTTTCAATGCTTCTACGTTCCACTCCGCCAGGCCGTATACCGCCTGCTTAAGCAGATCGGAATGCTGATGAGTGAAACCGTAGTATTTTTCGTAGAACGCGCCATCGTTGACGCGAAACGCGCCGGATAAATCGAACACCACGCAGCCCGCGGCCAAAAACTGCGGCGCCAGATCGTGGCTAACTTCATGCGCGGTGGCGAGGAACACTACATCCGCGCCGGCGCTAAATTCGCTGATATCGGACATTGCCTGCAGCGGCAGGTCGACAATACCTTTCAGCTGCGGATGTATATCGGAAATTAACTTTCCGGCATCATTGCTTTGCGCGGAGACGGTCAAAGCGGTTATGTTCATATGAGGGTGGCGATTTACATAGGCCACCAGCTCTGCGCCGGCATAGCCGCTAGCTCCCACGATCAGCGTATTTAGCATTGGAAGAGCATCTCCTTACATTCGATGGGTTTTATTGCGCTCAACGATATTGTATTTTTATTCACAAATACTGCATGAATATTGATACTATCATGACCTGAGGTGTGTCAACAATGAAAAACAATTTACCGCCCTTTATCGAGATTTACCGCGCATTGATCGCCACACCATCCATCAGCGCGACCGAAGAAGCGCTGGATCAAAGCAATGAGTCTTTAATCAATTTACTCGGCGGCTGGTTCCGCGATCTGGGCTTTAACGTCGAGATCCAGCCGGTACCTGAGACGCGCAATAAATTCAATATGTTGGCCAGCACTGGCCACGGCGCTGGCGGCCTGCTGCTCGCCGGGCATACCGATACCGTGCCTTTCGACGATGGTCGCTGGACCCGCGACCCGTTTACACTTACGGAGCACGACAACAAACTCTACGGGCTCGGCACCGCCGATATGAAAGGCTTCTTCGCGTTTATCCTCGATGCCCTGCGCGACGTTGACGTCAGTAAATTGAAAAAACCGCTGTATATTCTGGCCACCGCTGACGAAGAAACCAGCATGGCGGGCGCGCGCTACTTTGCCGAAACCACGCAACTGCGCCCGGATTGCGCCATCATCGGCGAGCCGACCTCTCTGCAGCCGGTGCGGGCGCATAAAGGCCACATTTCAACAGCGGTACGCGTACTGGGACAGTCCGGCCACTCCAGCGACCCGGCGCGCGGCGTGAACGCTATTGAACTGATGCACGATGCGATTGGCCGCATCATGCAACTGCGCGATGATTTAAAAGAGCGTTACCACTATGCCGCTTTCACCGTGCCTTATCCGACGCTCAACCTGGGCGCCATTCACGGTGGCGATGCATCCAACCGCATCTGCGCCTGCTGCGAATTGCACATGGATATTCGTCCATTGCCGGGGATGACGCTTAACGACCTGAACGGCCTGCTGGATGAAGCGCTGGCGCCGGTCAGCGAACGCTGGCCGGGGCGTCTGACGGTCTCTGAGCTGCATCCGCCGATTCCAGGCTATGAATGCCCGCCGGACCACAAGTTGGTCGAAGTGGTTGAAAAACTGCTCGGCGCGCAGACCGAAGTGGTGAACTACTGCACCGAAGCGCCGTTTATCCAGACGCTGTGTCCTACGCTGGTGTTAGGACCGGGCTCCATCAACCAGGCCCACCAGCCGGATGAATATCTGGAGACGCGGTTTATTAAGCCGACGCGCGAGCTCATCACTCAGGTTGTCCATCACTTCTGCTGGCATTAATCGCTGCTAGTTTCCCGCCTTCACGTCCGGAGGCGGGAGAGTGACGATCGTCACACTTCCATAAGTAATGCTTATCCGCCGACCGCTGAGTTAACTTTCGCAAATTATCGCCATTTATTCGTTTGCTGAAGCGATTTCGCAGCAATTGACGCGGGGGTATTTACGTGGCTTTATAAAAGACGGGTTGCTTATCCACTGCTCAAATCACGGAGCGCCGGATATAACAAAATAAAATGAGATGGGGTGTCTGGGGTAACATGAACGAACAATATTCCGCTTTGCGTAGTAATGTCAGTATGCTCGGTAAGGTGCTGGGCGACACCATCAAGGATGCGTTAGGAGAAAACATTCTTGATCGTGTCGAAACTATCCGTAAGTTGTCCAAATCTTCTCGCGCGGGCAATGAAGCCAATCGCCAGGAGCTGCTCACCACGCTGCAAAACTTGTCCAACGACGAGCTGCTGCCGGTGGCGCGCGCCTTTAGCCAGTTCCTGAATCTGGCCAATACCGCTGAGCAATATCACAGCATTTCGCCCAACGGCGAAGCCGCCAGCAATCCGGAAGTTATTGCGCGTACCCTGAGAAAACTCAAAGACCAACCCAATCTCAACGAAGACACCATAAAAAAAGCGGTGGAATCCCTGTCGCTGGAGCTGGTATTAACCGCTCACCCGACCGAAATCACCCGCCGGACGCTGATCCACAAAATGGTGGAAGTGAACAACTGCCTTAAGCAGTTGGATAACAAAGATATCGCCGACTATGAGCACAACCAGCTGATGCGCCGCCTGCGCCAGCTGATCGCCCAGTCCTGGCATACCGATGAAATTCGTAAGCACCGCCCTTCTCCGGTCGATGAAGCCAAATGGGGTTTCGCGGTAGTTGAAAACAGCCTGTGGGAAGGCGTGCCGAACTATCTGCGCGAGCTGAACGAACAGCTGGAAGCCAACCTCGGTTACCAGCTACCGGTTGATTTTGTGCCGGTACGATTCACTTCCTGGATGGGCGGCGACCGTGACGGCAACCCGAACGTCACCGCCGATATCACCCGCCACGTGCTGTTGCTCAGCCGCTGGAAAGCGACCGATCTGTTCCTGAAAGATATCCAGGTGCTTATCTCCGAGCTGTCGATGGTCGAATGCACCGACGAGCTCCGCGATTTGGCGGGTGCGGAAGGCGCGCAAGAGCCGTATCGTTATCTGATGAAAAAGCTGCGTAGCCAGTTGATGGAGACCCAGGCCTGGCTGGAAGCGCGTCTGAAAGGGCAAAAACTGCCGAAACCGGCGGGGCTTATCACGCAAAACGAACAGCTGTGGGAACCGCTGTATGCCTGCTATAAATCGCTGCAGGCCTGCGGAATGGGCATCATCGCCAACGGCGAACTGCTCGATACCCTGCGCCGGGTGAAATCTTTCGGCGTACCGCTGGTGCGTATAGATATCCGTCAGGAAAGTACCCGCCATACCGAAGCGCTGGGCGAAATGACCCGCTACCTCGGGATCGGCGATTATGAAAGCTGGTCGGAAGCCGACAAGCAGGCCTTCCTGATCCGTGAGCTGAACTCCAAACGCCCGCTGCTGCCGCGTCAGTGGGAGCCGAGCGAAGAGACCCGCGAGGTCCTCGACACCTGTAAAGTGATCGCCGAAGCGCCGCGTGGATCGATCGCCGCTTATGTGATCTCAATGGCCAAAACGCCGTCCGACGTGCTGGCGGTTCATCTTCTGCTAAAAGAAGCCGGTATCGGCTTTGCCCTGCCGGTCGCGCCGCTGTTTGAAACGCTGGACGACCTGAACAACGCCAACGACGTTATGACTCAGTTACTGAATATTGACTGGTATCGCGGCTTTATTCAGGGCAAGCAGATGGTCATGATCGGTTACTCCGACTCGGCCAAAGATGCCGGCGTGATGGCCGCCTCCTGGGCCCAGTACCAGGCACAGGACGCGCTAATCAAAACCTGCGAAAAAGCTGGTATTGAACTGACTCTATTCCACGGTCGCGGTGGCTCCATCGGTCGCGGCGGCGCTCCGGCCCACGCGGCGCTGCTCTCGCAGCCGCCGGGCAGCCTGAAAGGCGGCCTGCGCGTCACCGAACAGGGCGAAATGATCCGCTTTAAGTACGGCCTGCCGGAAGTGACCATCAGCAGCCTGTCGTTGTACACCAGCGCGATTCTGGAAGCCAACCTGCTGCCGCCGCCGGAACCAAAACCGCAGTGGCGCGAAATCATGGCCGAGCTGTCCGACGTCTCCTGCAAGATGTACCGCGGCTACGTGCGGGAAAACAAAGACTTCGTCCCTTATTTCCGCTCCGCGACCCCGGAACAAGAACTGGGCAAACTGCCGCTTGGCTCGCGCCCGGCGAAGCGTCGCCCGACCGGCGGCGTCGAGTCACTGCGCGCCATCCCGTGGATCTTCGCCTGGACCCAGAACCGCCTGATGCTGCCGGCCTGGCTGGGCGCCGGTGCCGCGCTGCAGAAAGTGGTCGAGGGCGGTAAGCAAAGCGAGCTGGAAAGCATGTGCCGCGACTGGCCGTTCTTCTCGACCCGCCTCGGAATGCTGGAAATGGTCTACTCAAAAGCCGACCTGTGGCTGGCGGAGTACTACGATCAGCGTCTGGTGAAACCGGAACTGTGGAAGCTAGGCGAAGAGCTACGTCAGCTGTTAACCGCCGATATCGAAGTGGTGCTGGCTATCGCTAATGACTCCCACCTGATGGCCGACCTGCCGTGGATCGCCGAATCCATCCAGTTGCGTAACATCTATACCGACCCACTTAACGTCCTGCAGGCCGAACTGTTGCACCGTTCGCGCCAGGCTGAAGAGGCTGGCGAGGAACCGGATGCGCGCGTTGAGCAAGCGCTGATGGTCACCATTGCCGGCGTCGCGGCAGGGATGCGTAATACCGGCTAGTCACCGTTTCCCCCGGCCGCCCGGCCGGGGGATTTTCCCTCTCATTTTAGTGATGCAACATCTCATCGACGATCTGCTCTTTATGCAGCGCATAGGGATAATAGGTCGGCCAGTTATCCATCTCTTTCAGCAAGGCCTCCTGTGATTCATTGCCCATAAATATATGGAAATGCTGCGATTTGCGCGGGCCAATAATATGGTCGCTGAACTGGACGAATTTCGGCGCTTTGCCATCAGCCTGCTGGCACTCAAACAGGTAGCGAACGCCCTTCTTGCCGGAGGCGTATTGCAGGATTTTGTATCCTGAGTAGGTATATTTGCAGCTATTAACGGTCTTACCGACGTGGAACTCTATCACGTCATCTTCGATGCCAATCTGCTCCACGTCGGTGGCGTAACCCTTCTTATAATAGGCGCGATACTCTTCCACGCTCTTGCCGCCGGGCTTTTTCGCCTTCTGCTCCAGAACCGGATCAAGGTCGCCATTCAGCAGGTACGGATTAACGGACTGCCAGACGCCATCCCAATCGCTCAACGCGCGATCCTTCACATCTTTATCGGCAAAAATGCCTTCGCTAGCCTGGCGTTCTATGTCGGTCAACGCTGGGCCATGGCTATGGTTACCGTGGGCGAACGCCTGGACGCTCGCAAGCGCCATGCCTAAGCCAAACGCGAGCATGGGGATCTTTCGGGTCATTACTCTCTCCTGAGTTGAATATCGATTGCGATAAAATGTTACGATATAACATATCTTAATCAAGAAGCAATAACGACAAGCTCGCGCTTTTACCGCTGGAAAAATGTCCGGTATGATGAAATGCGTGGCGTTTTGGCGGGGTAAAGATGGATAACAGCATCAATCAGCTCATTGATTCATTCGTGAAAAAACAAACCTGCATTGCAGAAGTACATTTTACCGGTGAGTCACGCCCCCCTGCCGACGCCGCGATCAAGGTTGATTTTCCTCGTCTGAATATTGTCATTGAGGGGCAGTTGTACGATCTCGCCCTCGGCGATAATGCCGCGCCGCTGCAGCCGCGCGATGTATTGTATATTGCGGGCGATAGATGGAACTGGCCGCAATGGCAGACACCCTGCCTGCTATTAAGCATCTTGTTCGGCAAGCAGCAGTTGGAATTTTCGCTGCAGCGCTGGAGCGGCGAGGCGCTAAGCCTGATCCAGAAGATCCAGGTACCGCGCCGCGGGCCGCGCGTGGGTTCATTCCTGCTACAGGCGCTAAATGAAATACGCATGCAGCCGCAGGAGCAGCAAACCGCCCGCAGCATCGTGATTAGCCTACTCAGCCACTGTACCGATCTGCTGGGTAGTCAGGCGCAAACTTCATCGCGCAGCCAGGCGCTGTTCGAAGCGATCCGCCAGTATATCGATCTCCATTTCGCTGAGCCGCTGAGCCGGGAATCCGTGGCCCAGTCGTTTTACCTATCCCCCAATTATCTCTCGCACCTGTTTCAGAAATGCGGGCCCATGGGTTTTAACGAATACCTTAATCATATTCGCCTCGAACAGGCGCGCATGCTGTTGAAAGGCCATGATATGAAAGTGAAAGACGTTGCCCACGCCTGCGGCTTCGCCGACAGCAACTACTTCTGCCGTCTGTTTCGCAAGAACACCGAACGTTCGCCTTCCGAATACCGCCGCCAGTATCACAGCCAGTTGACGGAAAAATCCTCTGCGCCGTAAAACTAGATTTTTGTAAGTAACTGTCTGCTGATTGCTGGCCACGTACCTTTATAAGCAGGAACAGGCGGACAATGTGATCTAAATCATCCTTAATCGCAATGCGTACATTTATCCAGTTTTTGGCAAATTTGTCATCTGGCGAGCAAGCAAACGAAAACCGTATCCTTTCCTCAACATCACTGAATTACACATCGAGGAATGGTTATGGAACTCTATCTGGACACCGCGAACGTCGCTGAAGTTGAACGTCTGGCCCGCATTTATCCGCTGGCTGGCGTCACCACCAACCCGAGCATCATCGCCGCCGGCAAAACCCCGGTTTGGGACGTGCTGCCGCGCCTGCAAAAAGCCGTCGGCCCGGAAGGTGTTCTGTTCGCGCAGACCATGAGTCGCGATGCGCAGGGCATGGTGGAAGAAGCCAAACGCTTAAGCAACGCCGTGCCGGGTATCGTGGTTAAAATCCCGGTTACCGCCGAAGGTCTCGCCGCCATCAAACTGCTGAAAAAAGAAGGTATCCCGACGCTTGGCACCGCGGTCTATAGCGCTTCCCAGGGGCTGCTGGCGGCGCTGGCCGGCGCGAAATACGTCGCGCCATACGTCAACCGCGTCGACGCCCAGGGCGGTGACGGCATTCGCATGGTGCAAGAACTGCAATCTCTGCTGGAAATGCACGCCCCGGAAAGCAAAGTCCTGGCCGCGAGCTTCAAAACCCCGCGCCAGGCGTTGGATTGCCTGTTGGCTGGCTGCGAAGCTATCACCCTCCCCTTAGACGTAGCGCAACAAATGCTCGGCACCCCCGCGGTAGAGTCAGCCATAGAGAAGTTCGAGCAGGACTGGAATAACGCATTTGGCACGTTGAACCTGTAATCCGATCGCCAGCCGCCGGTCGGCGGCTTGCACGGTCATCGAGGAGGAATCGAAATGGATCGCATTATTCAATCACCCGGTAAATACATTCAGGGCGCTGGCGCCATCAAGCGCCTCGGCGAATATCTTAAACCGCTGGCCGAACGGTGGCTTATCATCGGCGATAAGTTTGTTCTTGGCTTTGCCGAAGAGCAGTTGCGTACCAGCCTTGGCGGCGCTGGCCTGGTGGCCGAAATCGCACCGTTCGGCGGTGAATGTTCGCAAAATGAAATCAACCGCCTGCGCGATATCGCCAGCAGCGCCCAATGCCATGCGGTGCTCGGCATCGGCGGCGGCAAGACTTTGGATACCGCGAAAGCGCTGGCTCACTATATGCATCTGCCGGTAGTCGTGGCGCCGACCATCGCCTCCACCGACGCGCCGTGCAGCGCGTTGTCTGTTATCTATACCGACGATGGGGAATTCGAAAGCTATTTGATGCTGCCGCACAACCCGAACATGGTGGTTGTCGATACGCAGATCGTCGCGGCCGCGCCAGCTCGCCTGCTGGCCGCCGGGATTGGCGATGCGCTGGCGACCTGGTTTGAAGCCCGCGCCTGCTCGCGCAGCGGTGCGACCACAATGGCGGGCGGTAAATGCACTCAGGCAGCGCTGGCACTGGCGGAACTCTGCTACAACACGCTGGTTGAAGAAGGCGAAAAGGCGATGCTTGCCGCCGAGCAGCATGTGGTTACCCCAGCGCTCGAACGGGTGATCGAAGCCAACACCTACCTGAGCGGCGTCGGCTTTGAGAGCGGTGGGCTGGCGGCGGCGCACGCGATTCACAACGGTTTGACCGCCATCCCGGACGCCCATCACTTCTATCACGGCGAGAAGGTCGCGTTTGGTACCCTGACGCAGCTGGTGCTGGAAAACGCACCGGTGGAAGAGATAGAAACCGCGGCGGCGTTGTGTCACAGCGTCGGCCTGCCCATCACGCTGGCGCAGCTCGATATTAAAGGCGACATCCCGGCCAAAATGCGCACGGTCGCGGAGGCCGCCTGCGCCGAAGGCGAAACCATCCACAACATGCCGGGCGGCGCCTGCGCCGACCAGGTTTACGCCGCGCTACTGGTTGCCGACCAATACGGTCAGCGTTTCCTGCAAGAGTGGGAATAATCTGCCCCAAATGCCCGGCATTTGCCGGGCATAACGCTTAACGAGTAATACCTTGCCTGGTAATCTGAGGTTGACGTTTTTTAAGGCTGATTATCGCCAGCGCCGCGACGATCAGCACAATACCAGCGCCTTCCACTAGCCCCGGATTTTCACCCAGCAGCCACCAGGAAAACAGCACGCCGCAAACCGGTACCGCCAGCGTACTCAGGCCGGCGACGCTGGCAGGCAGGTTACGCAGAACATACAGCCACAGACTCCAGGCCACCGCCGTCGCCAGGATTGCGCTATAGGCCAGTGCCCAAAAAACCCCAGGTTGCCAGTCAATGCTGCGCTGCGGCACCAGCCACGCCACCACGCTCATCACCAGCGCGGCATACAGCATCTGCCAGGCGGTTAACGACAGTAAATCGAGGCGCGGATAGCGGCGATACATGCGTTTGGCGACAATCGCGCTCGCCCCCCAACTGATGCCGGAGAGGATCGCCAGCAGCGCGCTTTTCATCGAGGAGAAATCTAACTGCCACGGCTGCAATACCAGCAGTAGACCGCACGCCGCCAGTACGATAGCGGCATATTGTAGCCGCCGCATGCGCTCGCCTAAAAACAGCGCCGCCATGATCACCACCCAGAACGGCATGGTATAGCTGAGAATGGCGACTTTACCTGCGCCGCCACTCATCAGCGCCCACTGCGCCAGACCGACCATGCCGCAGGTTTGCAGCAGCGCAATCGCCAGGGTGTAACCAAACGGCGTTGGCCGCATGCCGCGCCCGCGCAGCGCCAACACCGCCATCAGCACAATCGCGCCGAAAATACAGCGCAGGGCGGTAAAATCGAAAGCGCCGATATAGAGCGTTACCTGTTTCATCGCAATCCAGCTGTAGCTCCAGATAAGCGTCAGCAGGACGAGGCCACAACCGGCCAGGAGATTGCTGTTCCTTGCAACCGTCATAACTTCTCCACCGTCATGATTTTTGCGGGCACTATACTCTCTTTGGCGGCAGGTTGCTTAAGGGCAGAGCGCACTTTTCGTGCGAAAAAAGAGGGCGGCGAATTGCAGCTCGCCGCCCCGACAGGAATAAAAAAATAGGTAAAACAGGTAATTACGCTGGACGCACGCCCAGGGTATGGCAAATGGCATAGCTCATTTCGGCGCGATTCAGGGTATAGAAGTGGAAATCTTTCACTCCTTCGCGGCTTAAAATTTTCACCATGTCCATGGCGATATTCGCCCCTACCAGTTGGCGCGTTTCGGCATCGTTATCCAACCCTTCGAACATTTTCGACATCCAGGTCGGAATACGCACGTTCGTCATATCGGCAAATTTCTTCGCCTGTTTAAAGTTGGAGACTGGCAGAATGCCCGGAATAATTTCCACATCGATACCGGCGGAGACGCAGCGGTCACGGAAACGCAGGTAGCTTTCGACATCAAAAAAGAACTGAGTGATCGCGCGATTAGCGCCCGCTTCTACTTTACGTTTCAGGTTCAACAAGTCGGCCTGCGCGCTTTTGGCTTCCGGATGCACTTCCGGATAGGCGGCGACGGAGATATCAAAATCACCGACGTCTTTTAGCAGCGTCACCAGGTCGGCGGCGTACATCTCCGGCTTGCCGCTACCCGGCGGCAGGTCGCCGCGCAGCGCGACGATATGGCGGATACCGTTGTTCCAGTAATCCTGGGCAATCGCGCGCAGTTCATCACGGCTGGCGTCGATACAGGTCAGGTGCGGCGCTGCTTCCAGACCGGTGCGGTCTTTAATGCCCTTGATAATGCTATGAGTGCGGTCGCGCTCGCCGGAGTTCGCCCCGTAGGTGACGGAAACAAACTTCGGCTTCAGGCTGCTTAAGCGATCGATGGATTTCCACAGGGTTTGCTCCATTTCACTGGTACGCGGCGGAAAGAATTCAAAGGACACATTAATCTGGCCCTGGACTTCCGCCAGGCTCTGATTCAGGGCTTCCCGCTGATTGGCGTGAAAAAAGCTCATACCTTACCTCATCAATCGCATTATATTTATCAGTCGTGTTGCGAACTTCTATACGTTTAGACGTCCAGATGTAAAAATGACGGAAAAGCGGGCGGGCGTCAATAGAAAAATCTGCGTAAACAGTGAGGAATTTTCAGTCAAAGTGAAAAAAGTTCATCTGGCGTCAGGCCAGGCGCGTTAATTATCCGCAAGATCAAAGAGCCCACGCTGCCGACGCAGCATCTCACCCTCTCAGGGCAGCTGGTGGCGCGGGAATGAGCATAATGAAGGCCGGCCCTACGGGCCGGCCTGAGAGGAGAGATTACAGCAACTGCGCCAGACGATTAATATCTGACTGAATAGCCCCGGCGGTGACATCGCGACCCGCGCCTGGCCCGCGGATCACCATTGGATTATCGCGATACCAGCGACTCTCGATGGCGAAGACGTTATCGCACGGCAGCAGCGCCGCCAGCGGATGTTCCTGACGCACTGCTTCTACCCCGACGCGCGCTTTACCGTTAGCATCAAAACGCGCCACGTAACGCAACACCAGCCCCATCTCACGGGCGGCTTCAAGGCGCTGCAGCATCTGTTCGTTCAGCTCTTCGCCGTTCTCAAAGAAGTGGTCAACCGAGCCCTCTTCGCAATGCGCCGGAACCAGCGATTCCACGCGCACCTGATCCGGCTCGATATTGTAACCAGCTTCGCGCGCCAGGATCACCAGCTTGCGCATCACGTCTTTACCTGACAGGTCAACGCGCGGGTCCGGTTCGGTCAGCCCTTGCTGCCAGGCCTGATCCACCAGTTCGGTAAATGGCACCGTGCCGTCAAACTGCAGGAACAGCCAGGAGAGCGTACCGGAGAAGATACCGCTCAGCCCCAGGATGGTATCGCCGCTGTCGATGAGATCGCGCACCGTATGGTTAACCGGCAAGCCTGCGCCGACGGTGGCGTTATACAGCCAGTGGCGGCCGGTCTTTTCGAAGGCGTCGTGGATCTGGCGATATTTATCGCTGCTGCTGGCGCCCGCCAGCTTATTGGCGCTGATCACGTGAAAACCGTGGCTGGCGAAATCCAGATACTGATCGGCCAGCTGTTCGCTGGCGGTCACGTCCAGCACCACTAAATCATCATAAGGGTGCGCGCGCATCCACAGGAATAGCGATTCTTCATCCTGCTCAACCGCTTCATCTTCAAAGAATGCCAATGCGCGACTGGCATCCAGACCTTCATAGTTCAGCAGGCTACGGCGGCTATCCACCACCCCAGCCAGCAGGAACTCAAAGCCGGTGCGGGCGGAAAGCGTGCTCTGTTCGCGCGCGAACAACTCCAGCCAGCGGGAGCCGATATTACCTTTGCCAAACAGCACCAGACCGATGCGTTTCTCAGCGCGAAACACGGAATGATGCAGCCCCTGAATCAGGCTCTCGGTTGGGCCGGCGCGCAGCACCGCCACCAGGCTGATGCCCTCTTCCGATTGCCAGGTAAACTCTACCGGCTGCCCTTTCAACTGCTGCCAGAAACGGTGGCAATGCAGCGGATTGCGGGTCACGCCCGCGCCGACCATCGCCACCAGCGCCAGCTTCTGACGCAGACGCAGCTCGCCCGGCAGGCCCGCCTCGTCCAGCAGCTTCAGCGCGCTGTCGGCCACTTCAGAGGTGTAACAGAACTGCAGCAGCTTACGGTCGGCATGCACGCCCACCGCCAGCGGGCGCAGCTGCGCGCGTTTGAAAATCTGATCCAGCTCTTTATGCGCCAGTTTGAAATCCTGACCGGCCGGCACCTGGAATTCAATCAGGCAGACGTCGTCGTGACTGGTGACAATACGCGCGCCGGTGCCGGATGCCAGCACGCGCTCAATGCGCGTCGAACCCTGGTCCGGGGTATAGCTGCAGCGCAGCTGTAAATCGATATCGCTGCCGGAAACCGGCTGTAGCGTACGCGCGTGCAGCACCGGCGCCGCCAGTCGAGCCAGCTCGCTGGCCTCATCAAGGCGCAGCAGCGGCAGCAGGCACGCATCTTTCACTTTACGCGGGTCGGCGCTATAGACCCCGGCCACATCGCTCCAGATGGTGACGCGGGAGACCCCGGCCAGCGCGCCAATTTGGGTGGCGGAGTAGTCGGAACCGTTACGGCCCAGCAGCACGGTTTCTCCGGCATTGTTGCGGGCGATAAAGCCGGTCACCACCAGCCGTTTGTTGGGGTGCTGCGCCATCAACTGTTGTAACAACGGGTAGGACAAGCCTTCATCAACCTGCGGCTGCGCGGCGCGTTCCGCGCGCAGGAAGGCGCGCGCGTCCAGCCAGGCGGCTTCAACCCCAAGGTGATTCAGTACCGCCGCCATCAGGCGCGCGGACCACACTTCGCCGTGGCCGACGACTTCAGCATATACCGCATCGGTGATGCCGCTATCCAGCAGGCCCGCCAGACGTTCAAGATCGTGAATAAACGTCGCGATCAGTGCGTCAGCGGCGTCCGCCGGCAACAGGCTGGCGATCAGATCCATTTGATAGCGACGTAGCGCTTGTTGCACCTGATGCGCAGAAAGACGATCGGTCTGGCTTAGCTGCAGCCAGCTAATCAGCTGGTTGGTGGTGCTACCGGCGGCAGAGACGACCATCATATCGCCTGCCTGCGCATAGTCGGTCATGATCCCGGCGACGCGCAGGTAACATTTCGCATCCGCTAAACTACTCCCACCAAATTTGTGCAGCTGACGACCCTTCGCCCCTGCCTGCGCAATCACACTCATCTTTATTCCTCGTTTGCTGCCCGGAAGCCATTTTCCAGGTCGGCAATTAAATCTTCACCATCTTCAATACCGGTCGAAATACGCAGGAGCGTTTCCGAGATCCCTGCCGCCGCACGCGCTTCCGGCGCCATGCCCGCATGCGTCATCGTCGCCGCATGGGAAATCAGGCTCTCAACGCCCCCCAACGATTCCGCCAGCGTAAATAGCGATAAACCGCTCAAGAAGCGACGCAGCGTCTGCTCATCGCCATCGAGCTCGAAGCTTAGCATCGCCCCAAAACCTTTTTGCTGACGCGCCGCAATCTCATGCCCCTGGTTTTCCGGCAGGGACGGATGATACAGCTTTTTCACCAGCGGCTGGGTTTTCAGATAGTCGACTATCGCCTGCGCGTTGCGCTGCGCCACTTCCATTCGCGGAGAAAGGGTACGCAAACCACGCAATAACAGATAGCTATCAAACGCCCCGCCGGTGACGCCGATATTATTCGCCCACCATGCCAGTTCGGTGACAGTTTCAGGATCTTTGGCAATCACCACCCCGGCGACCACATCAGAGTGGCCGTTGAGATATTTGGTGCACGAATGCAACACCAGATCGGCGCCCAGCGCCAGCGGATTTTGCAACGCCGGGCTCAGGAAGGTGTTATCCACCACGCTCACCGCGCCGGCTTCACGCGCCAGCCCGCAGATTTTCGCAATATCGACCACCCGCAGCAATGGGTTGCTCGGGCTTTCGACCAGCACCAGCTTCGGTTGTTCCGCTAGCGCTTCACGTAATGCCTGTTCATCGCTTTGATCGACAAAGCGCACGCGATAGCAGCCGCGTTTCGCCAGGCTGTCAAACAGACGATAGCTGCCGCCATAACAGTCGTGCGGCGCCACCAGCAGATCGCCCGGTTTCAGGAACACCGTGGTCACCAGCAGAATAGCCGACATTCCGGTATTGGTCAGTACCGCGCCCGCGCCGCCTTCCAGTTCCGCCAGCGCGCGCTGTACGACATCGCGAGTCGGGTTGCCGCGACGGGAATAATCGTGGGCGCGAGGTTCATTGAAACCGGTGAAATTATAGGTGCTGGAGAGGTGGATCGGCGGGACAACGCAACCGTACTGTTCGTCGTCATTTAAACCGCTACGCACTGCAATGGTGGCCTGTTTACGCGTCATGTTGGACAGTTCCTGGGCTGTTCGGTGAGAAGTCAGGCCTCAGAGTAATCATTGTCACAATAGACGTCAATACATCTGGACATCTAAACTTCTTTGCGTATAGATTGAGCAAAACACAAATAGCCGTTAAAATTATATGCATTAGCGCACGTCGGCGGCGGCTTATATCATGTCGGAAAGCACGCTCATACGGTAAACTACGCGCAATTATGGTCGGGCGTAATGTTCTGGCCCTTAACTAATAAACAGAGGATTAAGGTATCTCATGGCTGAATGGAGCGGCGAATATATCAGCCCATACGCTGAGCACGGTAAGAAGAGTGAGCAAGTAAAAAAAATTACGGTTTCCATTCCTCTGAAGGTGTTAAAGATCCTCACCGATGAACGCACGCGTCGTCAGGTGAACAACCTGCGTCACGCCACGAATAGCGAACTGCTGTGCGAGGCGTTCCTGCATGCCTTTACCGGTCAACCGTTGCCTAACGATGAAGACCTGCGTAAAGAGCGCAGCGATGAAATCCCGGAAGCGGCGAAAGAGATTATGCGTGAACTGGGTATCGACCCGGATACGTGGGAATACTAAGACATAAAAAAAGCGGAAGATATCTTCCGCTTTTTTTATCCCTCGGCCTGGCCAGACGAAGGATACAAAAAAGCCGCCCTGAGGCGGCTTTTTCTGGCAACTTACTTGCTGCCCGGGATGCTGAAGCGCTTGTTGAAGCGGTCAACACGGCCACCGGTAGCAACATCACGCTGTTTGCCGGTGTAGAACGGGTGGCATTTACCGCACACGTCGAGGTTCAGGTCGTGACCAACGGTGGAACGGATTTTCATGACATTACCGCAAGAACAGGTAGCAGTAATTTCGTCGTAATTTGGGTGAATACCTTTTTTCATGGGAGAACCTCAGTTAAGGCCGCGTCGCTCTTCCAGCCCTAACGCCAGACACCACGCGATATTAATAATTTCCCGACGACCTTCGCGCCGCTGGCGTAAACCGGCTTAGCGAATTTCCCGGGTTTTGGGATGTTTGATGCGGCATAAAGCGCACCAAAGGCGGCGAATCATACAGAATTTGACCAGCAGATGCAAACTTATCCGCGTCACCTTCGGTAATGTGTATACTAACCCGCCAGATTTCAAGTCAGGAAGATTCCATGTCCGTCGCTCATGTCGCCCTGCCCGTTCCGCTGCCCCGCACCTTTGACTATTTGTTGCCTGAAGGCATCCCGGTCAAGGCGGGCTGTCGCGTACGCGTGCCGTTCGGCAAACAGGAGCGGATCGGTATCGTGGTGTCGGTCAGCGAACGTAGCGAACTCCCGCTCGCCGAACTCAAACCGGTCGCCGAAGCGCTGGATAGCGAACCGGTATTTTCCTCTACCGTCTGGCGCATGCTGCTATGGGCCGCGGATTACTATCATCATCCCATCGGCGACGTGCTGTTCCACGCGCTGCCGATTATGCTGCGCCAGGGCAAACCGGCCAGCGCCGCGCCAATGTGGTACTGGTTTGCGACGGAACAGGGACAAGCGCTGGATATCAACAGCCTTAAACGCTCGCCGAAGCAGCAGCAGGCGCTGGCGGCGCTGCGCCAGGGCAAAATCTGGCGCTATCAGGTCGCAGAACTTGAATTCAATGACGCGGCGCTACAGGCGCTGCGTGGCAAAGGGCTGGCGGAGCTAGCCTGCGAAGCGCCAGCGATTATTGACTGGCGGACCAGCTTCGCGGTGCCCGGCGAACGGCTGCGCCTGAATACCGAGCAGGCGACCGCCGTCGGGGCAATTCATAGCGCCTCCGACCGTTTCTCCGCCTGGCTGCTGGCGGGTATTACCGGCTCAGGGAAAACAGAGGTCTATCTGAGCGTGCTGGAGAACGTGCTGGCGCAGGGTCGACAGGCGCTGGTGATGGTGCCGGAAATCGGCCTGACGCCGCAGACTATCGCCCGCTTCCGCCAGCGTTTTAACGCCCCGGTGGAGGTCCTGCATTCGGGTCTCAACGACAGCGAGCGCCTCGCATCATGGTTAAAGGCGAAAAATGGCGAAGCGGCGATCGTTATCGGCACCCGCTCGTCGCTGTTTACGCCGTTTAAAGACCTCGGCGTTATTGTCATCGACGAAGAACACGATAGCTCCTATAAACAACAGGAAGGCTGGCGTTATCACGCTCGCGACCTGGCGGTATGGCGCGCCCATAGCGAACAGATCCCGATTATCCTCGGCTCGGCGACCCCGGCGCTGGAGACGCTCTATAACGTGCGCCAGCGCAAGTACCGTGAGTTAAAGCTGACCAAACGCGCGGGCAACGCCCGCCCGGCGCAGCAGCACGTGCTGGATTTAAAAGGCCAGCAGTTGCAGGCGGGCCTATCGCCTGCGCTGATTAACCGCATGCGACAGCATCTGCAGGCCGACAATCAGGTGATCCTGTTTTTGAACCGCCGCGGTTTCGCCCCGGCGCTGCTATGCCACGACTGCGGCTGGATAGCGGAGTGCCCGCGCTGCGATAGTTACTACACCCTGCATCAGGCGCAGCATCATCTGCGTTGCCACCACTGCGACAGCCAGCGCCCCATTCCGCGCCAATGTCCTTCCTGCGGGTCGACGCACCTGGTGCCAGTGGGTCTCGGGACTGAACAGCTGGAGCAGGCGCTGGCGCCGATGTTCCCTGATGTACCAATCTCACGTATCGACCGCGATACCACCAGCCGTAAAGGGGCGTTGGAGCAATATCTTGCCGACGTCCATCGCGGCGGCGCACGCATTCTGATTGGCACCCAAATGCTGGCTAAGGGACATCATTTCCCGGACGTCACCCTGGTGTCGCTGCTGGATGTCGACGGCGCGCTGTTTTCCGCCGACTTTCGCTCGGCGGAGCGTTTTGCCCAGCTCTATACCCAGGTCTCCGGCCGCGCCGGGCGCGCGGGCAAGCAGGGTGAAGTGATCCTGCAAACCCATCATCCGGAACACCCGCTGCTGCAGACCCTGCTGTATAAAGGCTACGATGCGTTTGCCGAGCAGGCGCTGGCGGAACGGCAAACCATGCAGCTACCGCCGTGGACCAGTCACGTGCTGATCCGCGCCGAAGACCATAATAACCAGCAGGCGCCGCTGTTTTTACAACAGTTACGTAACCTGTTGCAGGCCAGCCCGCTGGCCGATGATAAACTGTGGGTACTCGGCCCGGTCCCCGCGCTGGCGCCAAAGCGCGGCGGTCGCTGGCGCTGGCAAATTCTGCTGCAGCACCCTTCCCGCATACGTCTACAACATATCGTCAGCGGTACGCTGGCGTTGATAAACACCCTGCCGGAAGCGCGTAAAGTGAAGTGGGTACTGGATGTCGATCCTATTGAAGGCTAAGTCTTCTCTTGCGAGGCGGATCGAAAAATTCAACAACCGTCACGTTTTTCATGAAAATTCTGTAACTCTCAGGCTGTACTATCTGTTAAAAATGTTGCTGATGTCAGCACGCAAGGGATGTGTCTGCGCAGTCAGCGAGGAGAAACCAGGTGAAGCCCAAAAAACAAATGGTTGCCGCCACCATGAAAGACGTCGCCCTGAAGGCAAACGTTTCAACGGCAACCGTATCCCGTGCGCTAATGAATCCCGACAAAGTGTCGCAGGCAACCCGCAGTCGGGTGGAGCAGGCGGCGCAGGAAGTCGGCTATTTACCGCAGTCGCTCGGGCGTAACATGAAACGCAATGAGTCGCGGACGATCCTTGTGATCGTGCCGGATATTTGCGATCCCTTCTTCAGTGAGGTAATTCGCGGCATTGAAGTGACCGCCGCCGACGAAGGCTATCTGGTGCTGATCGGCGATTGCGCCCATCAGAATCAGAAAGAAAAAACCTTTATTGATCTCATTATCACCAAACAAATTGACGGTATGGTGCTGCTGAGCTCGCGCCTGCCGTTCGACGCCAGCGTCGAAGAGCAGCGTAATTTGCCGCCGATGGTCATGTCGAACGAGTTTGCGCCGGAGCTGGAGCTCCCTACCGTGCATATCGATAACCTGACCGCCGCGTTTAATGCCGTTAATTATCTCCACGAACTGGGGCATCAACGTATCGGCTGTATCGCCGGGCCGGAGGATATGCCGCTGTGCCATTACCGGCTGCAGGGATATGTTCAGGCGCTGCGCCGCAGCGGTATCACCGTCGATCCGCACTACATCGCCCGCGGCAACTTTACTTTTGAAGCCGGGGCCAACGCGCTGGAGCAACTGCTGGCGCAGCCGGTGCCGCCGACCGCGGTATTTTGCCATAGCGACGTTATGGCGCTGGGCGCATTGTCGCTGGCCAAACGTCGCGGCCTGAGGGTGCCGGAAGATTTATCGATTGTTGGGTTTGATAACATCGCGTTGTCTGAATTTTGCGATCCGCCGTTAACTACCGTTTCACAGCCGCGTTTTGATATCGGCCGTGAAGGAATGCTGCTATTACTCGAGCAAATGCAGGGCCGTAACGTCAACAGCGGCTCGCGTCTGCTCGATTGCGAACTGATCGTTCGCGGCAGTACGCAAAAAATCAGACGATAACCATCAGGCTTTCGGGCCTGCTCTTCTGGTCAAAGGCCCGCCGCTTAAGTAACATGGCGGGCTGACGAACGAATATAAGACAGCGAAACGATAGTGGCACAACGAGATTATGTACGCCGCAGCCAACCGGCTCCTTCGCGGCGCAAAAAGAGCAGCCCCCGAAGCTCAAGGAAAAAGCAAAGCAGCCTTCCGGCGATTTCACCGACTATGGTTGCGATCGCAGCGGCCGTGCTGGTGGCCTTTATCGGTGGTCTGTATTTCATTACCCATCACAAGAAAGAAGAAGCGGAAGCGCTGCAGAACCGTCAGGCGGCAGGCAACGGTCTCCCGCCGAAACCGGAAGAGCGCTGGCGCTATATTAAAGAGCTGGAAAGCCGCCAGCCGGGCGTTCGCGCGCCGACTGAGCCAACCGCCGGCGGCGAAGTGATGAAACCCGAGCAGCTTACCGACGAGCAGCGCCAACTATTGGCGCAAATGCAGGCGGATATGCGTCAGCAGCCTACGCAGCTGACTGAAGTGCCGTGGAACGAACAAACGCCGGCGCAACGTCAGCAGACGCTGCAACGTCAACGTCTGGCGCAGCAACAGCAGCAGACGCAACAGCAGCAGTGGGCGCAGACGCAGCAGCAGACCGCGCAGCAACAGCCGCGCGTCCAGCAGCCGAAGCCGGTGCAGCAACAGCAGCCGAAGCAAACAGCGTCCAACCAGCAGCCGTACCAGGATCTGCTGCAGACGCCGGCGCATAACACCACTGCGCAGCCAAAAACCCAGGCCGCCGCGCCGGTCGCCCGCGTAGAAGAAGCGCCGAAAGCCGCGGCCGCCGAGAAGAAAGACGATCGCAGCTGGATGGTTCAGTGTGGTTCCTTTAAAGGCGCCGAGCAGGCCGAAACCGTGCGCGCTCAGTTGGCCTTTGAGGGCTTTGCTTCGCATATCACCACCAACAACGGCTGGAACCGGGTAGTGATTGGGCCGCTGAAAGGCAAAGAGAACGCCAACGATATGATCAACCGTCTCAAGATGGCCGGACACGCAAACTGCATTCGTCTCGCCGCCAGGGGTTGAAACCCCAAAAATCCCCCCCATCTATAATTGCATTCTGCCCCGCGTAACCCGCGGGGCCCCTATTCCGCTTTTGCAACCAAGGGGTCTGCTCGTGACAACAATAGTTAGTGTTCGCCGTAATGGCCATGTCGTTATCGCCGGTGATGGCCAGGCCACGCTGGGCAACACCGTGATGAAAGGCAACGTGAAGAAAGTGCGTCGTCTGTACAACGACAAAGTGATCGCTGGTTTCGCTGGCGGCACCGCTGACGCCTTCACCCTGTTCGAACTGTTCGAGCGTAAGCTGGAGATGCATCAGGGTCATCTGGTGAAAGCCGCCGTTGAGCTGGCGAAAGACTGGCGTACCGACCGCATGCTGCGCAAACTGGAAGCGCTGCTCGCCGTCGCTGACGAAAACGCGTCGCTTATCATCACCGGTAACGGCGACGTGGTTCAGCCAGAAAACGATTTGATTGCGATTGGCTCCGGCGGGCCATATGCCCAGGCCGCCGCTCGCGCGCTGCTGGAAAACACCGAAATGGGCGCTCGCGACATCGCCGAGAAAGCGTTGGATATTGCAGGGGATATCTGCATCTATACCAACCACTTCCACACCATCGAAGAATTACCTTCTAAAGCGTAAGGATCTCCCATGTCTGAAATGACCCCACGCGAAATTGTCAGCGAACTGGACAAACATATTATCGGCCAGGACGCGGCCAAGCGTTCTGTTGCTATCGCCCTGCGAAACCGCTGGCGCCGTATGCAGCTTAATGAAGAGCTGCGTCATGAAGTCACGCCGAAAAACATTCTGATGATAGGCCCGACCGGCGTCGGTAAAACCGAAATCGCCCGTCGCCTGGCGAAACTGGCCAACGCGCCGTTCATCAAAGTTGAAGCGACCAAGTTCACCGAAGTGGGCTATGTTGGTAAAGAAGTGGACTCTATCATCCGCGATCTGACCGACGCTGCGATCAAAATGGTACGCATGCAGTCCATCGATAAAAACCGCTATCGCGCCGAAGAAATGGCCGAAGAGCGTATCCTCGACGTGCTGATCCCGCCGGCGAAAAATAACTGGGGCCAAGCTGAACAGCCGCAGGAACCTTCCGCTGCGCGCCAGGCATTCCGCAAGAAACTGCGCGAAGGCCAGCTTGACGACAAAGAGATCGAAATCGATCTCGCCGCGGCGCCGATGGGCGTTGAAATCATGTCCCCTCCGGGCATGGAAGAGATGACCAGCCAGCTGCAGTCCATGTTCCAGAACCTGGGCGGCCAGAAACAGAAACCGCGTAAGCTGAAAATCAAAGACGCGATGAAGCTGCTTATCGAAGAAGAAGCGGCGAAGCTGGTTAACCCGGAAGAGCTGAAGCAAGAAGCTATCGACGCCGTTGAACAGCACGGTATCGTGTTCATCGACGAAATCGACAAAATCTGTAAGCGCGGCGGCAACGCCTCCGGCCCGGATGTGTCTCGTGAAGGCGTTCAGCGCGACCTGCTGCCGCTGGTGGAAGGCTGCACCGTCTCCACTAAACACGGGATGGTGAAAACCGATCACATTCTGTTTATCGCCTCCGGCGCGTTCCAGGTCGCCAGCCCATCAGATTTGATCCCGGAACTGCAGGGCCGTCTGCCGATCCGCGTTGAGCTGAAAGCGCTGACTACCCATGATTTCGAACGTATTCTGACCGAGCCGAATGCCTCCATCACCGTGCAGTACAAAGCGCTAATGGCGACCGAAGGCGTGAATATCGAATTCACTGAAGATGGTATCAAGCGTATCGCTCAGGCGGCATGGCAGGTTAACGAAACCACCGAAAACATCGGCGCGCGTCGCCTGCACACGGTGCTGGAACGTCTGATCGAAGACATCTCTTATGATGCCAGCGAAATGAACGGCCAGACGGTGACCATCGACGGCGATTATGTCGGTAAACACCTGGATGTTCTGGTGGCAGATGAAGATCTGAGCCGTTTTATCCTATAATCCGGTTCAATGCATTTTCATCACACACGGTGGGGCTATGATAGCCCCATTTTTTTGGCTGAAAGAAATGACTGAACAACCGATAACACGCACTAAGGCCTGGCTTGAAAGCCTGCGTCCAAAAACATTACCTCTGGCTTTCTCCGCTATCATCGTCGGCACCGCGTTGGCGTGGCAGCAAGGCCACTTCGATCCGCTGGTCGCGCTGCTGGCGCTTATTACCGCCGGTTTGCTGCAAATTTTATCTAATCTCGCCAATGATTATGGCGACGCCGTCAAAGGCAGCGATAAACCTGACCGTATCGGGCCGCTGCGCGGAATGCAAAAAGGCGCCATCACCCAGTCGCAGATGAAACGCGCGCTGATCGTAACGGTAGCGCTGATTTGCCTGTCCGGCCTGGCGTTGCTGTTCTCCGCCTGGCAGACAATGGCGGACTTCATCGGCTTTATGGTACTCGGCGGGTTGTCGATTATCGCCGCTATCACCTATACCGTCGGCACGCGTCCTTACGGCTATATTGGCCTTGGCGATATCTCGGTGCTGGTTTTCTTCGGCTGGCTGAGCGTTGTCGGCAGTTGGTATCTGCAGGCGCATAGCATCGAGGCGGTTATTTTCCTGCCCGCTACCGCCTGTGGCCTGCTGGCCGCCGCGGTTCTGAATATCAATAACCTGCGCGATATCGATAGCGACCGCCTGAACGGTAAAAACACGCTGGCGGTTCGTCTGGGGCCGGTGAACGCTCGCCGTTATCACAGCGTTTTGCTGCTTGGCGCTCCGCTGTGCCTGGCGCTGTTTAACCTGCTGGCGCTGCACAGTCTATGGGGCTGGCTGTTTATTCTCGCCATTCCGCTGCTGGTAAAACAGGCGCGTTTTGTCATGCGTGAACGCGAACCGGTGGCGATGCGTCCGATGCTCGAACGCACGGTCAAAGCGGCATTATTAACCAACCTGCTGTTTGTCATCGGGATTATCGGCAGTAAGCTGGCGGCATAACTGACAAATATCAATTAACAATTGATGATTTTGCAAACAATGCAGTTCACGGGATATACTAAAAATTCTCGCAGCAACTGAACGTTAAGCCTATGAAATACGATACTTCCGAGCTTTGCGACATCTACCAGGAAGATGTCAATGTCGTGGAACCGCTGTTTTCCAACTTTGGAGGGCGGTCGTCGTTTGGTGGACAGATCATTACGGTAAAATGTTTCGAGGATAACGGGTTGCTCTACGATCTGCTCGAGCAGAATGGCCGTGGTCATATTCTCCTTATCGACGGCGGCGGTTCCGTGCGACGCGCGTTAATTGACGCCGACCTGGCGCGTCTGGCGGTACAGAACGAATGGGAAGGGCTGGTGGTCTATGGCGCGGTGCGCCAGGTTGACGACCTGGAAGATTTAGATATCGGTATCCAGGCGTTAGCCGCCATTCCTGTGGCCGCTGCAGGGGAAGGTATCGGCGAAAGCGACGTGCGCGTCAACTTCGGCGGCGTTACCTTCTTCTCCGGCGATCATCTGTATGCCGACAATACCGGTATCATCCTTTCCGAGGATGCGCTGGATATCGAATAACGCGCTCGATAACGCCCTAATAAAAAAGGCCTTCTCACTGAGAAGGCCTTTTTGTTATGCCGCGAAACTTAGTACAGTTTCTTCGCGCAATCCATCCAGTCAGACTTGAACGGACGCTTCATATTTTCGATAGCATCGATGATGTCGTGGTGAACCAGCTTTTCGTTCTGGATACCAACACAGCGGCCGCCAAAGCCCTGCAGCAGCAGTTCGATGGCATATGCGCCCATACGGGAAGCCAGAATACGGTCGTAAGGAACCGGAGAGCCGCCGCGCTGAATGTGACCCAGCACGGTCGCACGAGTTTCACGGCCCGTTTCTTTCTCAATGAAGCTAGCCAGTTCGTCAACGTCGCACATGTGCTCGGTGATGGCCACGATCGCGTGTTTCTTACCTTTCGCGATGCCGGCTTTGATTTCAGCCACCAGATCGTCACGGGTATATTCTACTTCCGGCACCATGATGAACTCACAGCCGCCGGCAATCGCCGCCGCCAGAGTCAGATCGCCACAGTAGCGGCCCATCACTTCCACCACAGAGATACGCTGGTGCGAAGAGGAGGTGTCACGCAGGCGGTCAATCGCTTCAACAACGGTGCTCAGCGCGGTAAAGAAACCGATAGTGTAGTCAGTACCTTTGATGTCGTTATCGATGGTGCCCGGCAGGCCGATGCAAGGGAAACCCATCTCGGTCAGACGCATCGCACCCATATAGGAACCGTCGCCGCCGATAACAACCAGCGCGTCCAGGCCGCGCTTTTTCATATTTTCAATGGCGACAGCGCGAATATGCTCTTCGCGGAATTCCGGGAAACGAGCGGAGCCGAGGAAGGTACCGCCACGGTTGATCATGTCGGACACGCTGTAACGGTCAAGCTGAACCATGCGATCTTCATACAGGCCGAGGTAACCGTCATAGATTCCAAAAACTTCCAGACCTTCCGTTAATGCCGCGCGCACAACGCCGCGAATTGCTGCGTTCATGCCCGGCGCATCACCGCCACTTGTCAACACACCGATTTTCTTAATCATGACTACCTCTGAACTTAGGAAGCAAAAAATAATCCTGTTGCCTGAAGCGCTCCCATACCAGGAGTGCACGACGATAATTGCAATAGTATATCAAACGCTTCTGGCTGAATTGATTCAGGTCAGACCAAATGGCGGTAATTTATACAAAAAATGCCTACCCGCCCCACATTTTTACATCGAGTTTACAGACTATAACCGAAAGCTCAAAAAACGCCCTGCCGCGCCGGCGGCACCACAGAACAGGGATCCTGATGGATGATGACATCCGATCCCGGGAAACGGCGCAAAATAGCCTGCTCCACCTGGTCGGCGATTACGTGCGCCTGCACCAGCGGGAGGTTATCTTCCATTTCCAAATGTATTTGAATAAAGCGAGTCGGCCCTGACTGCCGCGTTCGTAGATCGTGCGCGCCGCTGACGCCGGGCCAGCTGTTCACGATACTGATGATTTCCTGACGTTCCTCATCCGGAAGCGCACGGTCTAATAACGATTGCACCGCGTCGTAACCCATACGCAGCGCGCTATATAAAATATAGATGCCAATCCCTAATGCAAACAGCGCATCGGCGCGGTGCCAGCCGTACCAGGAGAGGCCGAGGGCGATAAGAATAGCGCCGTTCATCATAACATCAGACTGATAATGAAGCATATCCGCACGCACGGCCTGGCTCTGGGTTTTTCTGACCACCCAGCGCTGAAAGGTCACCAGCATCAGGGTGCTTATCAAGGCGATCAGCGTCACCACCATCCCGACGCCCGCCGCCTGCATCGGTTCAGGGCGAATCAAATGCTGGATCCCGGTCAGGAACAGAAACAACGCCGAACCGGAAATAAACATGCTCTGCGCCAACGCCGCCAGCGATTCCGCTTTCCCATGGCCAAAAGTATGTTCTTCATCAGCAGGTTGTAGCGAGTAACGCACCACCAGCAGGTTGGTCAGCGAGGCGGCAATATCCACCAGCGAATCCACCAGCGCCGCCAGAATACTCACCGAACCGGTATACCACCACGCAAAAATTTTGATCAAAAGTAACACGGAGGCCATCGCCGTCGCGCAAATAGCCGCGCGACTCACCAGCCGCCCATAAGATTGATTCATAAACGCTCCTTTTCCGGCGATGCGCTTAGTATAACCTGAACTTTTACCCGGAAGATGAAAGGGCATGCGGCGGCTGAGGCGAAAAAAAGACAAAAAAAACCCCCACATCATGTGGGGGAAGACAGGGATGGTGTCTATGGCAAGGAAAACAGGGTTTGTTACTTGGGTTGCACGGTACTGCTACTACTGGAAAGCATCATGGCTGAGCCTTTCTGCATCCTTGCAACCTCACGCAACTGATCCATACGCTGCTGGTGCTTAGCATTTAAAACCGCTTGCTGCTCAGGAGTTAGCAGGTGGTACATCTGGTTGCGGACTTTCGCCATTTCTACCTGGCGGGCAACCTGTTCCTGCGCCATCTTTTCTGCCTGAGCGCGCACAGCGCTTTCATCAAATTTATCTGCGGTGACAAGGCTATGCATTGTCTCCAGTTCGCTAACATTAACAGGGAGCCGGTCATGGCGCGCCCGTTGCATAAGATCCCGTAACTGCTGTCGTTGCTGTTCGGTTAGACTTATGCCGTCAAACATATGGCTCTGGCCGCTGCGCTGGGCTCCCTCTTCACCGTGGAGCCAGTTAACGCCGGTAACGACTTCAGCGGCTTGGCTAGTAGCACTTAGCGCCAGCGTTGAGGCCATGACGGCAGCGATAACATTGCGCATCACATACTCCCAAAACGTTTGTGTCGCGATTCAACGAGAGACAGTTTACGATTCAGGCTGCAAACATGCGTCAGGGGGTGTAAAACAACGTAAAGTCATGGATTAGCGAGCCTTGATGACGTAATTTCTGCCTCGGAGGTATTTAAACAATGAATAAAATCCTGTTAGTTGATGATGACCGGGAGCTCACCTCCCTGTTAAAAGAGCTGCTCGATATGGAAGGTTTTAATGTGCTCGTTGCCCATGACGGTGAACAGGCGCTGGCGCTTCTTGACGACAGCATTGATCTCCTTTTGCTTGATGTGATGATGCCGAAGAAAAACGGTATCGACACGCTTAAAGAATTACGTCAGACACACCAGACCCCGGTTATCATGCTAACGGCGCGCGGAAGCGAGCTGGATCGCGTTCTCGGCCTCGAACTCGGGGCGGATGACTATTTGCCTAAGCCGTTTAACGATCGCGAGCTGGTGGCCCGTATACGCGCGATTCTGCGTCGTTCCCACTGGAGCGAGCAGCAGCAGACCACCGAATCCGGTTCTCCGACCCTGGAAGTGGATGCGTTAAGCCTCAATCCGGGTCGTCAGGAAGCCAATTTTGATGGGCAAACGCTGGAGCTGACCGGCACCGAGTTCACCCTGCTGTATCTGCTGGCGCAGCATCTTGGTCAGGTGGTGTCACGTGAACACTTAAGCCAGGAAGTGCTGGGCAAGCGGCTGACGCCGTTCGACCGCGCTATCGATATGCATATTTCCAACCTGCGGCGTAAGCTGCCGGAGCGCAAAGACGGCCATCCGTGGTTTAAAACATTGCGCGGACGCGGCTATCTGATGGTTTCTGCTTCATGATTGGAAGTTTAACCGCACGCATCTTCGCTATCTTCTGGCTCACGCTGGCGCTGGTGTTGATGCTGGTACTAATGTTGCCCAAGCTGGACTCGCGCCAGATGACCGAGCTGCTGGAAAGCGAGCAACGTCAGGGCATCATGATTGAGCAGCACGTCGAGGCCGAACTGGCGAACGACCCGCCGAACGACTTGATGTGGTGGCGACGCCTGTTTCGCGCCATCGATAAGTGGGCGCCGCCGGGGCAGCGACTGTTGCTGGTCACCAGCGAAGGCCGCGTGATCGGCGCAGAACGCAACGAAATGCAGATCATTCGTAACTTTATCGGCCAGGCCGATAATGCCGATCATCCGCAGAAGAAGCGTTACGGACGCCTGGAGATGGTCGGCCCGTTTTCCGTCAGGGATGGTGAAGATAATTATCAACTTTATCTCATCCGCCCTGCCAGTACTTCACAATCCGACTTCATCAACCTGCTATTTGACCGCCCGCTATTACTGCTTATCGTGACGATGCTGGTCAGCGCCCCGCTGCTGCTCTGGCTGGCGTGGAGTCTGGCGAAACCGGCGCGCAAGCTGAAAAACGCCGCCGACGAAGTTGCCCAGGGTAACCTGCGGCAGCATCCTGAACTGGAAGCCGGTCCGCAGGAGTTTCTGGCCGCCGGGGCCAGCTTCAACCAGATGGTGACCGCGCTTGAGCGAATGATGACCAGCCAGCAGCGGCTGCTGTCGGATATCTCGCACGAGTTACGCACGCCGTTAACCCGTCTGCAGTTAGGCACCGCGTTGCTGCGCCGCCGCAGCGGTGAAAGCAAAGAGCTGGAGCGTATCGAAACCGAAGCGCATCGGCTGGATAGCATGATTAACGACCTGCTGGTGATGTCGCGTAATCAGGCGAAAAACGCGCTGGTCAGCGAGACGGTGAAAGCGAATCAGCTGTGGGGCGAAGTGCTGGACAACGCGGCATTTGAAGCCGAGCAGATGGGGAAATCCTTTACCGTTGAGTATCCGCCGGGCCCCTGGCCGCTGTACGGTAACCCTAATGCGCTGGAAAGCGCGCTGGAAAATATCGTGCGCAACGCGCTGCGCTACTCGCACACGAAAATTTCCGTCAGTTTCTCGGTGGATAAAGACGGAATCACGGTCAACGTCGATGATGACGGCCCGGGCGTCAGCCCGGAGGATCGCGAACAGATTTTCCGTCCGTTCTATCGTACCGACGAGGCTCGCGATCGCGAGTCCGGCGGCACCGGTCTGGGGCTGGCGATTGTCGAAACGGCGATTCAGCAACATCGCGGCTGGGTTAAAGCCGACGATAGCCCGCTGGGTGGGCTGCGTTTAACAATCTGGCTGCCGCTGTATAAGCGTACTTAACCCTGTCCCGGCTTGCGCTACGCTGAGCCGGGCTACTGGTTGCAACGTTCAATATGGGGGAATTATTTCCCCCATAATCTGCGCGAATTATCCTCGATCTGCCCGCTTAAACGCCGTTTCTGCATGGTTCTGCTCCAGCTTACTGACAGGCCCGCCGCCGATAGCAGACGATGATACTGGTCGTCATCAAACGGCATATGCCAGGCAATCGCACCAGCCTCATGCACGCTCACGTCGCTCAGACGCGATACCAGCTCCAGCGGCGCATCACTGGAAACCCGGCCGCCGGCGATAATGCGGTAGAGCCAGCCAACCTTGCTGCTGTTTTGCATCAGTTGCGCCATATCGCTAATACCGAAATGGTAATTCAGTTTGAAGCAGGGAGAGCGCGGTTGAGTGACCTGAATCAGCGCCTCGCCCCAACGAAAGATATCGCCGATATAGACGTTTTTTTCCGTTAGCCCTTCAGTAGAAAGGTTTTCGCCGAATGCGGGGGCGCAGAACAGATCGGCCTGCTGCGGGAATTCGCGGATCCAGTCGAGGTAATGCTCGCGGGGATAGTGGCACAGCGCGCGATCCGGCCCGCCGTGAATTTTCTTTTCCGCCTGCTCGTCCCCTTCCAGCCCGAGATCGCCGAGCTGTAATTCGCCATCGACCTGGATTTTGCCAATTGCGCTGGGGCGGCTACCGTCGTAGTCCCTGATTTTGCCGACAAAGACATTCACCGGATAATGCATTGCTGCTCTCCTTGCTACGGATATAAAAAAAGCGAGTCATCAGACTCGCTTCTCTCTTAGCACAATGCAACCTTATTTTTTGGCGGCAAAACGCGCTGCTGCTTCGTCCCAGTTAACCACGTCCCAGAAGGCTTTGATGTAGTCCGGACGGCGGTTCTGGAATTTCAGGTAGTAAGCGTGTTCCCACACATCCAGGCCGATAATCGGGAAGCCGGAAGCGCCGGAAATGGCTTCGCCCATCAGCGGGGAGTCCTGGTTAGCGGTAGAAACGACGGCGAGTTTGTCGCCTTTCAGCACCAGCCACGCCCAGCCGGAACCAAAGCGGGTTGCTGCCGCTTTTTCGAATTCAGCTTTGAAGTTGTCCACAGAACCAAAATCACGCTCGATAGCGGCTTTCAGGTCGCCCTGCAGGGTGGTGCCGGTTTTCAGGCCTTTCCAGAACAGGCTGTGGTTAGCGTGGCCGCCCGCGTTGTTACGCAGTACGGTTTTTTTGTCAGCCGGCAGTTGATCAAGCTTAGTGATCAGCTCTTCCGCGGACAGGTTAGCGAATTCCGGCAGGCTTTCCAGCGCTGCGTTAGCGTTGTTAACGTAGGTCTGGTGATGCTTAGTATGATGGATCTCCATCGTCTGCTTGTCGAAATGCGGTTCCAGAGCATCGTAAGCGTACGGCAGGGATGGCAGTGTATAACTCATAATCATCTCCATTATTATCGGGCGGCAGAGGGTGTTAACGCCGCGTAAGCAGTCGGTTCATTATAGTTAATTAAATGATATTGAAAATGATTATCAATGCCGTAGTTTTACTAAGGTTATACCCAAAATAGATACACGCCGGTTTGTGAGCCAAAACAACCCATTAAGCCCCTGATTGCCAGAGTTTCGTCTGAGGTGGCAACAGCTCAAAGGCGTAAAAACTGCGCAATTTTTACACTCATCGCATCGGAGAGAGTCTATCCAACCCAACACAGATGAGGGTAAAGGCAATGAATCATGCGATTACGATGGGAATTTTTTGGCATTTAATCGGCGCCGCCAGTGCCGCCTGTTTTTATGCCCCTTTCAAGAAGGTGAAACACTGGTCGTGGGAAACCATGTGGTCGATCGGCGGGATTGTTTCCTGGCTGATTCTGCCGTGGGCGATAAGCGCCATGCTGCTGCCCGATTTCTGGGCCTACTACCGCTCGTTTAGCGCTTCCACGCTGCTGCCGGTGTTTTTGTTCGGCGCGATGTGGGGCATCGGTAACATCAACTATGGCCTGACCATGCGCTATCTGGGGATGTCGATGGGTATCGGTATCGCTATCGGCATTACGCTTATCGTCGGCACCTTAATGACGCCGATCCTCAACGGCCACTTTGATGTGTTGATTCACACCAAAGGTGGACAAATGACCCTGCTCGGCGTGCTGGTGGCGGTGATTGGCGTGGGTATCGTCACCCGCGCCGGCCAGCTTAAAGAGCGCAAAATGGGCATCAAAGCGGAAGAGTTCAACCTGAAAAAAGGGCTGATGCTGGCGGTAATGTGCGGTATTTTCTCCGCCGGCATGTCATTTGCGATGAACGCCGCTAAACCAATGCATGAAGCCGCCGCGGCGCTGGGCGTCGACCCGCTGTATACCGCGCTGCCAAGCTACGTGGTGATCATGGGCGGCGGCGCACTGGTTAACCTCGGCTTCTGTTTTATTCGCCTCGCCAAAGTGAAGGATTTGTCGCTAAAAGCCGACTTCTCACTGGCAAAACCGCTTATCATCAGCAACATTCTGCTTTCCGCATTGGGCGGGCTAATGTGGTATCTGCAGTTCTTCTTCTATGCCTGGGGCCACGCCAGTATCCCGGCGCAGTATGACTACATGAGCTGGATGCTGCATATGAGCTTCTACGTACTGTGTGGCGGGCTGGTTGGGCTGGTGCTGAAAGAGTGGAACAACGCCGGACGCCGCCCGGTCAGCGTGCTCAGCCTCGGCTGCGTGGTGATTATCATCGCCGCGAATATCGTCGGCCTGGGAATGGCTAACTGATTTCCCCTTACGCGGCGGCGCGACTGCGCTGCCGCCACTGTCCCGGCGTCATGCCAATTTCCCGATTAAACACCACCGAAAAATAGTTACTGTCCTCAAACCCGCACTGCATGGCGATCTCGCCGATTAACCGCTCGGTATGCTGCAGTAAATACTGCGCATGGCAGATCCGCAGCTGGCGCAAATAGTGAGTTATCGTCATTCCCGTTTGCTGGCGAAACTGCTGGCGTAGCGCGCGTTCGCTGCAGCCTTCATGCAGACAGAAGCTATCCAGATTAAAGGGGCGATTCAGACTTCCGGCCAGCGCCGTTAGCAGTTTATCGAGCTGTGTTTCGCTTTGCGTCGCCGCCAGGTTATCAGTGGCGTAGCGATAGCGCTGGAGCGTCAACACCAGTTGGGCGAACAGCAGCTCCGCCATGCTATCCGCCTGCGCATCCTGCCGCGCGCTTTCGTGCTCCAGCTGGTTAATCACCTGCCTGACCTGCGCCATCCCGCTGCTGCCGATCCGCCAGTGCGGCTGCCACGGCGTGCCGAATAATCCCGGAATATGCGCCGCCCAGTCAAAATTGAGCCGCAGCCGATCCGGGCAATAAATAATATTCTGCAGCACCAGGTCGTTGACCGACGCATAAGAGTGTTTATCTTCCGCGCGAATATAAAAGAGATCGCCGCGGGTAATCCGCCACGGGCGATCGTTGAGGATATGCAGACCGTTGCCGCGCCACACCAGCACCAGCTCGCAAAATTCATGGGTATGCTCGGCAAAGACGTTTTGCGGGTAGCGGTCAGCCACCGCCACCGCCTGCGAGGGGGAGGCAAAAAACTCATCTTTGCGAAGCACCAGCTGACCTACCACAACTCTCACTCCCGACGCGGAAACCAACCATTATTCGCATTTTGGTGAGGCAATACGTTGACTCTTCTCGCGTTACTGAAGAATAGCGTCGCGCCCCTGGCGAATATCGCGCGGCGACCAGTCGAATTCACGGCGAAATAGCGTCGAAAAATGGTTACTGTCGCCAAAACCGCAGCGATAAGCGATTTCTGTCACGCTATCATCGCTGTGGCGCAGCAGGTGCCGCGCTTTCATCAGGCGCACCCGGTTGAGGTAGCGCTGGGGCGTCAGCCCGGTTTGCAGCTTTAACTGGCGATGCAGGGTGCGTAAAGAGAGCGAAAACTGCGCCGCTACCTCCTCCCAGCATATCTCTTCGGCAAAATGGTCTTCCAGCCAGGCCATCAGCTGATTCAGCCGCGCCTCGTGGTTGCCGGCGCCTTCCGCCAGGCTGTTGCTGTGCAGTAGCACCAGTAGCTGCATAAAAAGGATCTCACGGCTGGCGATGGTATGCGGCTCGACGCCAGGGCCGACTTTTTCCATCTGGCCGACGATTTGCCGCACCTGCTGCAGTACCGTCTGGTTAACCCGCCAGTGTGAAAGATAGTTACCGTCCTGCTCCTGCGGCAGCAGTTGGTTCACGCCGGTCAGAAAACGAAAAGCATCCGGCGCGCGGTAGAGCACGTTGGTCAGGCATAGGTTATTGGTGTGTTCGTAAAGATGACGATCGTGATCGCGAATAAAGCAGACCGAACCGCCGCTGATGGTATAGGGCTGGCCGTTGAAAACGTGAATGCCCGTACCCTGCTCGACGATAACAATCTCATGAAAATCATGGTGATGCTCAGGAAAAGCCGCTTGAGGAAGCCGCGGTTCAATCGCCACCGCCGAGACGCCGGCCTTAAAGAAATCCGTACTGTGCAACACGGTCATAGCAGCCTCCACGAATGAGAAAAATTATCAACCGTCGTCGCAAATAGTAATTAAGGGCCGGCAATCCGGCCTTCAATTTTTGACCGCAAACCGCGTAAAGCCTGCCGTTTTTTCAAGAACCAGCCGGAAATATCCGGAACTGCGGCCAGCATCACACCCCGCCTCGCGCCGCCCATAAAACGAAACTGTGACGCTTCTCACGGTCACCTTTGCTGTGTTGCCAGCCGCCCGCTTTCGCTGTCAGTAGCGAGAAGGTGACGCAGAGACGCCTTTTTTAGACTGCCTGTAATGATTTTAAGAAGGGTCGTGCCATGAGTATTCGTCATTGTGTCGCCGTTGATTTAGGCGCTTCCAGCGGTCGGGTCATGCTCGCGAATTATGACACCGCGACGCGCGCGCTGACACTGCGTGAAGTTCACCGTTTCATTAATCGCCTGCAGAAAGTCGATGGCTACGATTGCTGGGATATCGATAGCCTGGAAGCGGAAATTCGTTGTGGGCTGGTGAAAGTATGCGAACAGGGGATCCTGATCGACAGCATCGGTATCGACACCTGGGGCGTTGATTTCGTCTTGCTGGATAAGCGCGGCCAGCGCGTCGGCCTGCCAGTTTCCTACCGCGATAGCCGCACTCACGGCCTGATGGCGCAGGCAATCGAACAACTTGGCCGCGCCAATATCTACTGCCGCAGCGGCATCCAGTTTCTGCCGTTTAACACCCTTTATCAATTGCGGGCGCTGGTCAGCCAGCAGCCGGCGCTGGCGGAACAGGTTGCCCATGCGCTGCTGATCCCAGACTACTTCAGCTACCGCCTGACCGGCGCGATGAACTGGGAATATACCAACGCCACCACCACGCAACTGGTCAATATCAATAGCGATAACTGGGATGACGAGCTGATCCGCTGGAGCGGCGCGCAGCCGGACTGGTTCGGTACGCCGACGCATCCGGGCAATGTTATCGGCCACTGGATCTGCCCGCAGGGTAACCGCATCCCGGTGGTCGCCGTCGCCAGCCACGATACGGCCAGCGCCGTGATCGCCTCGCCGCTGGCGGACAAAAATGCCGCTTATCTCTCATCGGGCACCTGGTCGCTGATGGGCTTTGAAAGTAAAACGCCTTACACCAGCCAGCAGGCACTGAAGGCGAATATCACCAATGAAGGCGGCGCCGAGGGGCGTTATCGGGTACTGAAAAACATCATGGGCCTGTGGCTGCTGCAGCAGGTACTGCAGGAGCAGAACATTAGCGATCTGCAGGCGCTGATTGTCGACACATCGCAGCTACCGGCCTGTCGTTATCTGATTGATTGCAATAATGATCGCTTTATCAACCCGGCCAATATGAGCGCCGAAATTCAGGCCGCCTGCGCGGAGTCCGCCCAGCCGATCCCGGTCACTCCCGCCGAACTGGCGCGCTGCATTTTTGACAGCCTGGCGCTGCTGTATGCCCGGGTATTGGGCGAACTGGCGGCACTCCGCGGCCACCCTTTCAGCCAGCTGCATATCGTCGGCGGCGGCTGCCAGAACGCGCTGCTTAACCAGCTATGCGCCGATGCCTGCGGCCTGCCGGTGGTGGCCGGCCCCATTGAAGCCTCCACGCTTGGCAATATCGGCATCCAGCTGATGACGCTGGATGAACTGCACAACGTCGATGAATTCCGTCAGGTGGTAGGCGACAACGCGTCGCTCACCACGTTCACCCCACATTCAGATAGCGAAATTGCCCGCTTCGTCGCGCAATTTCAGCCACAACCTACAAAGGAGCTTTGCGCATGACCACTCAACTTGAACAAGCCTGGGAAATTGCTAAGCAGCGCTATGCCGCCATCGGCGTTGATGCCGAAGAAGCTCTGCGTCAGTTGGACCGCCTGCCGGTATCAATGCACTGCTGGCAGGGCGATGACGTGGCGGGCTTTGAAAACCCGGAAGGCAGCTTAACCGGCGGCATTCAGGCCACCGGCAACTATCCCGGCAAAGCGCGTAATGCCCAGGAGCTACGCGCCGATCTCGAACAGGCGCTAAGCCTGATACCGGGGCCGAAGCGCCTTAATCTGCACGCGATTTATCTCGAATCCACCACGCCGGTAGCACGTAATGAAATCAAGCCGGAACACTTTAAGCACTGGGTGGAATGGGCCAAACGCCAGCAGTTGGGGCTCGATTTTAACCCTTCCTGCTTCTCACATCCGCTAAGCGCCGACGGCTTTACGCTGTCGCACGCCAATCCGGAGATTCGTCAGTTCTGGATCGATCACTGCAAAGCCAGCCGCCGCATATCCGCTTATTTCGGCGAGCAGCTTGGGACGCCATCGGTAATGAATATTTGGGTGCCGGACGGCATGAAAGATATTACCGTCGACCGCTTCGCCCCGCGCCAGCGGCTGCTGAACGCGCTGGATGAGGTCATCAGTGAAAAACTCGATCCGGCGCACCATATCGACGCCGTTGAGAGCAAACTGTTCGGTATCGGCGCCGAAAGCTATACCGTTGGCTCCAATGAATTCTACATGGGCTACGCCGCCAGCCGTCAAACCGCATTGTGCCTGGATGCCGGCCACTTCCATCCGACGGAAGTCATCTCCGACAAAATCTCCGCCGCCATGCTCTATATCCCGCGCCTGCTGCTGCACGTCAGCCGCCCGGTACGCTGGGACAGCGATCACGTGGTGCTGCTGGATGACGAAACCCAGGCCATCGCCAGCGAAATTATCCGCCACAACCTGTTCGACCGCGTGCATATCGGCCTCGACTTCTTTGATGCCTCCATCAACCGCATCGCGGCGTGGGTTATCGGCACCCGCAACATGAAAAAAGCCCTGCTGCGCGCGCTGCTGGAGCCGACGGCGCTGCTGCGCCAGTTGGAAAACGACGGTGATTACACCGCCCGCCTGGCGCTGCTCGAAGAGCAGAAATCGCTGCCGTGGCAGGCCATCTGGGAAATGTACTGCCAGCGTCACGATACGCCGTCAGGCAGCCAGTGGCTGGAAAACGTGCGGACCTATGAAAAAGACGTGCTGAGCCAGCGCGGCTAATGCCTGACTTCCCCGGATTGCGCCGCACAGGGCTTATTCGGGGAATCACACCTATTGCGAATCAACAGGAAAGACAAGACTATGCACAACATTATCAATTCATGGTTCGTTCAGGGCATGATCAAAGCCACCTCCGACGCCTGGCTTAAAGGCTGGGACGAACGTAACGGCGGCAATCTGACGCTGCGCCTGGATGAAGCGGATATCGCGCCATTCAAAGCCGATTTTCACCCCCAGCCGCGCTATATCGCCTTAAGCCAGCCGATGCCGGAACTGGCTAATCAACCGTTTATCGTCACCGGTTCCGGTAAATTCTTCCGTAACGTGCAGCTCGATCCCGCCGCCAATCTCGGGGTGGTGAAAGTGGACAACGACGGCGCGGGCTACTTCATCCTGTGGGGGCTGACGGAAGAAGCCGTGCCGACGTCGGAACTACCGGCGCATTTCCTGTCGCACTGCGAGCGCATCAAAGCCACCGGCGGCAAAGATCGCGTGATCATGCACTGCCATGCCACCAACCTGATCGCCCTGACCTACGTGCTGGAGAACAACAGCGATCTGTTCACCCGCAAGCTATGGGAAGGCAGCACCGAATGCCTGGTGGTGTTCCCGGACGGCGTTGGCATTCTGCCGTGGATGGTGCCGGGTACCGACGAGATTGGCCAGGCGACTGCCGGCGAAATGCAGAAACATTCTCTGGTGCTGTGGCCATTCCACGGCGTCTTCGGCAGCGGCCCGACGCTGGATGAAACTTTCGGCCTGATCGATACCGCCGAGAAGTCCGCTGAGGTATTGGTGAAAATCTATTCGATGGGTGGCATGAAACAGACGATAAGCCGCGAAGAGTTGATTGCGTTAGGCCAACGCTTTGGCGTCACGCCGCTGGCCAGCGCGCTGGCGCTCTAAGAAAGCGAGCGCCCTTTAAGGAGAATAATCATGAGCTTTATGTTGGCACTGCCGAAAATCAGCCTGCATGGCGCGGGCGCGATCGGCGATATGGTGAACCTGGTGGCGGACAAGCAATGGGGAAAAGCGCTGATTGTCACCGACGGTCATCTGGTGGAAATGGGCCTGCTCGATAGCCTTTTCCAGGCGCTGGAAGCACATCAACTGTCTTATCATCTGTTCGATAACGTCTTTCCGAACCCAACCGAAGCGCTGGTTCAGCAAGGTATCGCCGCATTCCGTGCGGCGAAGTGTGACTATATTATCGCCTTCGGCGGCGGCAGCCCGATCGATACCGCTAAGGCGGTGAAAATCCTCAGCGCTAACCCAGCGCCATCGACGGCCTATTCCGGCGTGGGCAAAGTGAAAAATGCCGGCGTACCGCTGGTGGCAATTAACACCACCGCCGGAACCGCCGCCGAAATGACCAGCAACGCGGTGATTATCGATAGCGAACGTCAGGTGAAAGAGGTCATCATCGACCCGAACATCATCCCGGATATTGCCGTCGACGATGCCAGCGTCATGCTGGATATTCCGCCGTCGGTTACCGCCGCGACCGGTATGGATGCGTTAACCCACGCTATCGAGGCGTTTGTCTCCGTTGGCGCCCATCCGCTGACCGACGCCAACGCGCTGGAAGCGATTCGCTTAATTCACCAGTGGCTGCCGCTGGCCGTCGATGACGGGCACAATCTGCAGGCCCGCGAGCAGATGGCATACGGCCAGTATCTGGCAGGGATGGCGTTCAACAGCGCAGGTCTTGGTCTGGTACACGCGCTGGCGCACCAGCCGGGCGCAACCCACAATTTGCCGCACGGCGTTTGTAATGCCATCCTGCTACCGATTATCGAAAACTTTAACCGCCCGAACGCGGTGGCGCGTTTTGCCCGCATCGCCCAGGCGATGGGCGTCGATACGCGCGACATGAGCGATGAAACCGCCAGCATGGCGGCGATTAACGCGATTCGCGCGTTGAGCAAACGAGTCGGTATTCCTGAAGGTTTTAGTCAGCTTGGCGTGAGTAAGGCTGATATCGAAGGCTGGCTGGATAAAGCGCTGGCCGACCCCTGCGCGCCCTGTAACCCGCGCAGCGCCAGCCGCGACGAGGTACGCGAGCTGTACCTGGAGGCGTTATGATCCGCAAAGCCTTCGTAATGCAGGTCAATCCCGACGCCCACGAGGAGTATCGGCGCCGTCATAATCCCATCTGGCCGGAACTGGAAGCGACGCTGAAAGCGCATGGCGCGCACCACTATGCAATCTACCTCGACAAACAGCGCCATCTGCTATTCGCCACGGTGGAAATTGAATCGGAAGCCCGCTGGAATGCGGTGGCGGAAACCGAGGTCTGCCAACGCTGGTGGTGCTATATGCGCGAGGTGATGCCGACGAATCCGGATAACAGCCCGTTGAGCACTGAACTGAGTGACGTGTTTTACCTTGCGTAATAAAGAAAACGCCTGAGCAATCAGGCGTTTTTGCTACCAGAGGGATTAGGCATTTTTGCGCACAAAGAAACCGTAGCAGCAGGCGCCCATAAATAGCAGTATTCCACCGAGAATAAATACGTTGGTAAAGTGCCCGGTAGCATCAAGAATAATGCCGGTGATAATCGGCGCCAGCGCCGCGCCGAGAAAGCCGCCAAAGTTCTGTATAGCCCCCAATGAGGCGACCTGTTCTTTCGGCGCCATATCGGTCGCTAACGTCCAGATCACGCCGGAAGGCATTTGTGAACAGAAGTAGCCCAGCGTCAGCAGGGCGATCGCAACGCCGCTATTATCAACAAACGGAATCGGCATCACGAAGCAGGCCGCCAGCGCGGCGCCCGCCACAATCGGCACTTTACGCGCGGTAACGGCGTTCATCCCTTTACGCACCAGTCTGTCAGAAAGCATCCCGCCACACAGCACGCCGATAATACCGGCAAAGAAAGGAATCGAGGCGATAAAACCGGTCTGCTTGAGGCTAAAGCCCAGCGAGGTTTCCAGATATCCCGGCAGCCATGTCAGATAAACCCAAATGGTAAACATGATGCAGAAGTTACCGGCAATCATGAACCACGTGGTTTTCCGGCGAAACAGTTCGCCCCAGCTGACCTTCGGCTGCTCACCTTCGGGACGCATGACTTTGCCGGTGTTTATCAGCATCGCCTCGCGCGCGTCCGGGTCGCGATAAAATTTAAGCCACGCCAGCAACAATGGCAGTCCGAGCAGGCCGACAACCATGAACATGCCGCGCCAGCCGATCCATAACAGCAAAATAGTCAGCACCGGCGGCGCTATCGCATTGGCGATTTGCGAACCGGTATTGATAATCGATGTCGGCAGCCCGCGCTCTTTCTCCGAGAACCAGCTCTGGGTGATCTTGATACCGGAAGTGAAGAACGGTGACTCCGCCACGCCCAGCAGCATGCGCAAACCATAGAAGAAGCTATAGGTATTCACGAAACCCATTAAGAACGTTACCGCTGACCACAATCCCAGCGCGCCGCTGAACATTTTCTTCGCGCCGAAACGGTCTACCAGCCAGCCGGCGGGCAAATTCGCCAGCGCATAGGGCCAGAGAAACGCTGACAATAGCAGCCCCATTTCAGTACCAGAGAAGCCAAACTCCCTGGCGATGGTGGTGTTCGCGATACTCAGGTTGGCGCGATCGAGGTAATTGACCACCGCGGCCAGCAGCAGGATTAAAATAATGCCCCAACGTCGACGCGAGAGTTTCGGCGCCGCAATCGCTTCAGCCGCCGTTTGATTTAGCGAACTCATAAACCCTCCTCCAGCAAGGCGCGATCGATTTTCATCACCGCTTTACGGATATGTTGCCGCTCGCCATCGCGCGGATGGCAGCAGGGGCGATGGATGTCCTGGGGAAAGAAAACAGCGAACATGCCGGGCTTCAGGGTTATCTGTGTCTCCTCATCTTCGACGTGCCAGAACAGGATGTCCTGCTGCGGCGTCCGATCCTCGGTAACGCGAGGACAGCCGCTTTCTGCGCGGCTGACACCCATCCGCTCCTCGCCGGAAATCAGATACTGAATATCAATAAACTGCTTATGCGACTCCGGTCGCGCCTGCGCGAAAGGCACGCTCTCCATCTCCTGCAGCAGGCAGAAAAGTTTCCCGGGGATCAGGTCGATTTTCCCCGGCGCGAAGCGCTGGAAATCCTGGCTGGCGATAAACGCCAGCGCCTGGCGGATCGCCGGATGAAACGCGGCCTGTTGCGCAGGCCACGCCTGCAGACTCGATACGATCATAATGATCCCTCCCTTAGCCGGCGATCCGCTGCTGCCACAGTTCAGTCCCGGCGCTGATCTGGTCGAGGATCACCGTCAGCCCCCAGAATTTGCTCAGCACATCGTCTTTATTAACCCGGCAGGCGATACTGTCGAAGGTCCCGAGGCGCTGATGGTAAATTTTGGCGTTTTTCGGGTAGCCCAGCGTTTCGGTTACCGCGCCCAGCGACAGAAATATCGCCAGTTCATCGGCCAGCGCCCGCTGATTTTTGCCTTCCCGCCACAGCCAGCTATACAGTTCGGGATGGAAGTTGGTGAACACGCCGCTGAAACCTTCGGCGCCCGCCAGCATCGCCGGCCAGGCGATCGCAGCATTGGCGTTGATGACCTTTAGCGGGGTTCCCTGCGCCAGACGCACGCGGCGCTCAACGGTAGGCAGATCGCAGCTCACATCTTTCAGCACCACGAAACGACCGCTGTTGGCGCACCAGGCGAACTCGTCGTCGCTAAGCAGGCGGCGATACGGCGCCGGGCACTCATACAGCCCCAGCGGCATGGAAGAAGGTAAAGCCGCCAACAGCGATTGCAGGGTAGCGAAAAAGACTTCACTGCCCTCATTACGCGGATCAAGATGATTAGTGACCAACACCAGCGCATCAATGCCGGTCTGCGCCATTGCCAGCAACTCCTCTTTTTGCGCCGCCAGATCATCGCTGATATGGCCCGAGGCAATGACTGGAATGCGCCCCGCCACGCGTTGCACCACGAAACGCGCCAGCTCGACACGCTCCTGTAAGTTGAGATATTGCATTTCGCTGGACTGGCAGACGGCAAAAAGCGCATCCACGCCTTTTGCCAGATACCAGTCGATCAGCTTCGCCAGCGCCGGATAATCAATCTGGTCGTCAGCGGTAAAAGGGGTCAGCATGACGGGTACAACACCGTTAATCGTTTTCATCTTATTTTTCCTAGATTAGAGGGTACGGAGTCGGGCATTTGCCTGCGCAAAGTCAGGCATGTTGGAAGCCCCCTCCAGCTCGACGGCCAGAGAGGCGAAAGCAGAGGCCCAGGTCGCAGCCTGAACCAGGGTGTTGCCGGCAGCCAGCGAGGCGGCGAGCGCGCCATTAAACGCATCGCCAGCGCCGGTGGTATCGACGGTGACCGCCGGAAAGGCGCGAATTTGACTAAACTGGCGATTATCCAGCAGCAGCGCCCCGCGCGATCCCATGGTAATCAGCACTTTCTTTGCGCCTAATTCAGCGATGCGAAGCGCGGCTTCTTTGGCAGTATCAACATCGTGAATGTCGATACCGGATAATAATGAAGCCTCGGTTTCATTCGGTGTAATCACATCGATATAAGGAATGCTTTTGATAATTTCCGCCGAGTATGGCGCCGGATTGAGAATGACTGTCTTACCGAGTTCTCTGGCTTTTTTTATTAGCGAATGAGTGGCATCAAAATTATTCTCAAGCTGAACAAGTAAAACGTCGGAGGCGCTAAGTTCAGGAATAATCGCCTCAATCTCATTATGAGTTATTGTAGTATTGGCGCCGGAGTAAATAGCAATCATATTTTCGCCATTTTCCTGCGAAACATAAATAATGGCATTGCCGGTAGGTTCGCTCTCAGATTGATAAAGCGTATAGGAGTGTATTTCTGAACGAGTGAGATGATCGGCCGCCAGGTGGCTAAACTGATCCTTGCCCACCTTAGCGACAAAATGGACCTGCGCGCCGGCTTTACTGGCCGCCGTCGCCTGATTCGCCCCCTTGCCACCGGGCCCAAGGCTGCTGGCGAGCGCCAGTAGCGATTCCCCGCCGCGCGGAAAACGCTCCACTCGGGCCACGATATCCACATTAAATGAGCCGAATACACACACTTTGCCGTTCATCGATTTTCCTTTCTGCTGACCGCTCGCCGTAGGTTTCCGATGGTTAATCGGCTGCAGCAGCACGCCGAAACTATCACCGGTTTCAGAAATAAGTTCAGCCTTTAAATTGTGCCGGGAAATAATCGCTCCGCCATAACAACGTTGCACCAACCCCATTTCTGCAAGAATATTTAAATCACTGCGAATGGTTTCTTTTGAAACACTAAAATAAGCAGCAAAATAATTAACAAAACCACGCTCATGATCGTTTAAATATTTCAGGATATGCTTTCTACGTTCTTCTAAAAACATAATAGGCCCCAATGTCACGAATTAAGTATACGAACCCCTTCCGGCAGGAAGAGTGACATCAATCCCATGTTTTCAGGCAAAACGGAAGGAAACAAAAATGGAAAAACAATAAAGAAAATGAGTGAATAAATAATTCACTCATTCATTAATGGGAAATGAAATAATCTTCTGCGCATCAGAATAAAATGCGCAGATTATGACTAATTTTGCTCTGCCACCAGCAGCGCCTGGGTATCCGGCTCCAGCGCCTGAAAGAGATGTTCCCGATCGGCCGGGTAGCAGATGTAATCGCCTTCACCCAGCTCTTCTGGCGCTTCAGTGAGGCCAACGCGCGCGCGCCCCTGAGTGATAATAATATGTTCGACCGACCCGGGCGGGTGCGGATGCGAGATCCGATCGGCGCCGGGCTGCGTCAACAGCAGATAGATATCGCGACGCGCGCCGGGAGGGCAAGCCGCCAGCAAAATGGCCTGATAGTTGGCCTGTTCAGCAACCACTTTGGTGCCTTCGCCGCGGCGAATCACCTGGGTTTGGTTGGCCTGCGGTTCCAGCAAACGGGCGAAGGGAATATCCAGCGCCACGCACAGCGCCCACAATGTTTCCAGGCTAGGGTTGCCATTGCCGGATTCCAGCTGTGACAGGGTCGATTTGGCTATCCCGGCGCGACGCGCCACCTCCGCCAGTGAGAGCCCGGTGCGCGAGCGCTCGCGCGTCAGGCTTTTAGCAATTACGCTGATGGGCTGTGTCATACACCGCTCCTCGTATTTTATATCGAACGAATCGTTCGCCTTGAAAAACCATTCTGTTGCGTTCATTATAATGGAAATTCGTTCGATATGGCTAAAGCGTATGCGTTACAAATTTTCCTGTCTCAGTGGAGACACCATTAAAGCAATCATTCTGGTATGCCTGGCGGTCGGCGTGGTCGGCATGTCTTACGGTTCATTAGCGATGGCTTACGGTTTTCCGCTGTGGGTGCCGTTTGTCCTTTCCATTACGGTGCTGGCCGGCGCCTCGGAGTTTATGTTTATCGGTATTGTCGCCAGCGGCGGTAACCCTCTCGCCGCCGCAGCAGCAGGCTTACTGGTGAACGCCCGCCACGTTCCTTTTGGCGTCACCGTGCGCGATCTGGTCGGCGCACGCGCCGCCAGCCTGCTCGGCTGCCACATTATGAATGATGAGAGCGTGGTGTTCGGCTTGTCGCAGAAAACCCCGGAGCAACGGAAAGCCGCCTACTGGCTCTGTGGCCTGGGTGTGGCGCTCATCTGGCCGCTCGGTACCCTGCTGGGCGCCGGGGTCGGGAAATTGTTACCCGCTCCAGAAACCATCGGCCTGGATGCGGTATTCCCGGCCATCCTGCTGGCGCTGGTGGTACCGGCTTTTAAAAAACGTACCACACTGATTCGCGCCTGCAGCGGCGCGGTTATTTCGCTGGCCGCCGTGCCCTTCGCGCCGGTTGGATTACCGGTTCTGCTCTCATTGTTTGGCTTACTGGCGAGGAAAAAATAATGGGCAATATGACGCTGTTTATCGCCGGGATCGCGATTCTGTCGATCGGCACATATCTGATGCGTTCGGGTGGGGCAAAGCTTGGCAGTCGTTTAGCGTTTTCCGAGCGCTCGCAGGCGCTGCTTTCTGATGCCGCGACGGTGTTGCTATTTTCCGTGGCGCTGGCGACCACCTTTTATGAAGGCGAGCATTTTTCCGGCATGGCGCGGGTACTGGGCGTCGGTTTTGCCGTGTTCCTTGCCTGGCGCAAGATGCCGCTTATCGTAGTGATTATCGCCGCGGCGGTGGTGACGGCGTTGCTACGCCTGGCGGGTATAAACTAAAAAAGCGCCCTGAGGCGCTCTTTCGACGGTAGTGGGTTGCTAACTTATTTATTCAGTTCAGCGGTCATATGCACGCGGTTACCGTTAAACGCTTCGGTAATGGTGTAAGAAGACGCGCCGGCAGCCTGCGCCTGAGCGGCGATTTTCGCTTCCGCGGCGTCCATAGTGGAGGCGGTGGCGGTCACGGATTGCGCGGCGAAAGAACCGAAAGAAGCGGCCAGAGCGATAACAGCGACAAAAGTTTTGATGCTTTTCATGATATAAACCCTTTCATTTAGTTGTTTGGATAAGGCACCGTGCCTTGATGTGATAAATAATAGTCTTCACATCCCGTAACTAAAAGCGGAAGGATTTGCTGTCATTTTTCAAAAAAACTGACCAACATTTAACCGGCAATAAGACGCTGCGGATGAGTATAAATCGTCGCTCTGCCTGGCCTGCAGAACCCCACCAGCGTCAGATTACAACGTTCGGCGACTTCCACCGCCAGCGTCGTCGCCGCGGAGACTGCAAACAGAATTTCCACCCCACACATCGCGGCCTTCTGTACCATTTCATAACTGGCGCGGCTGGAGACTAAAGCTGCGCCCCGCTGCCAGCCCTCTCCTTCTGCACTACGACGACCCAGCAGTTTATCCAGCGCAACGTGACGGCCTACATCTTCATGCCCGCCTGCAAGTTCACCGTCAGGGCGCACCCACGCGGCGGCGTGCGTACAGCCGGTCAGGCGGCCGATTGGCTGAACCTCATTTAACTGTTTGAGCGCGCGATCGAGATGAGAGAGCGCAAAGGTCTGGCTAAAGGGCAGTGGCTCAACGGGCTTACCGATATCATTTAGCTGCTCGACGCCACATACTCCACAGCCGGTTCGCCCGGCGAGCGCCCGGCGGCGCTCTTTCAGCCCCATAAACCGGCGGCTGGAGAGTTCGATTTGCACTTCTACCCCGTTACAGGCCTGTACCACGTCCATCCCGTAGATCTCTTGTCGGCTTTGTATAATCCCTTCAGATAGGGAAAAACCGACGGCGAAATGTTCCAGGTCACGTGGCGTCGCCATCATGACGACGTGCGAGATGCCGTTATAAACCAGAGCGACGGGTACCTCTTCTGCTACCTCGTCTGGCTGAGGATGTTGCAAATCCTCACGTTTCCAGAGGGTAACCTGGCGATAACCTGTGACATCTGTCACATTTTTGATTTGTTCAGGAAGGTTCTTATTCACTTTCATTTAACCGTATTGGAACAGGCATACACACAATGTGGTATTCTGTTTTTATATCCCTCCAGGACCGAGGGAAATTAACTCAATTCTGAACCTTTGCGGCCTTCACCGCAAAGTAAATAACTACATGTGACAATGTCGAAACAAGGAGCGAACCATGCAGGTCAGCAGAAGGCAGTTCTTTAAGATCTGCGCTGGCGGTATGGCAGGCACGACGGCAGCAGCGCTGGGCTTTGCCCCGGCTACTGCGCTCGCGGAAACCCGGCAGTACAAACTGCTGCGTACTCGCGAAACCCGCAACACCTGTACGTACTGTTCCGTTGGCTGCGGGCTATTGATGTATAGCCTCGGCGACGGTGCGAAAAACGCCAAAGCATCCATTTTCCATATCGAAGGCGATCCGGATCATCCGGTAAACCGTGGTGCGCTCTGCCCGAAAGGGGCCGGTCTGGTGGACTTTATTCATTCTGAAAGCCGCCTGAAATTCCCGGAATATCGTGCGCCAGGTTCTGATAAATGGCAGCAAATCAGCTGGGACGAAGCGTTCGATCGCATCGCGAAGCTGATGAAAGAAGACCGTGACGCCAACTTTATCGCCCAAAACAGCGCCGGCACCACCGTTAACCGTTGGCTGACCACCGGTATGCTGTGCGCCTCCGCTTCCAGTAACGAAACCGGCTATTTAACGCAGAAATTCACCCGCGCCCTCGGGATGCTGGCGGTGGATAACCAGGCGCGTGTCTGACACGGACCAACGGTAGCAAGTCTTGCTCCAACATTTGGTCGCGGTGCGATGACCAACCACTGGGTTGATATTAAAAACGCCAACCTGGTCGTAGTGATGGGCGGTAACGCCGCAGAAGCGCATCCGGTGGGGTTCCGCTGGGCGATGGAAGCCAAAATTCATAACGGCGCCAAGCTCATCGTTATCGATCCGCGCTTTACGCGTACGGCGTCGGTGGCTGATTTCTATACCCCGATTCGTTCCGGTACTGACATAACCTTCCTGTCGGGCGTCATCCTGTATCTGCTGAATAACGAAAAATTCAACCGTGAATACACCGAAGCCTATACCAACGCCAGCCTGATCGTGCGTGAGGACTACAGCTTTGATGATGGTCTGTTCAGCGGCTACGATGCCGAAAAACGCCAGTATGACAAAACCAGCTGGAACTATGAACTGGATGAAAACGGCTTCGCCAAACGCGATACCACGCTGCAGCATCCACGCTGCGTCTGGAATCTGCTAAAACAGCACGTTTCCCGCTATACGCCGGATGTGGTCGAAAACATCTGTGGTACGCCGAAGGCCGATTTCCTTAAAGTTTGCGAATATATTGCAGAAACCAGCGCGCACGATAAAACCGCGTCGTTCCTGTATGCCCTCGGCTGGACCCAGCACTCCATCGGCGCGCAGAACATTCGCACCATGGCGATGATCCAGTTGCTGCTTGGCAACATGGGGATGGCAGGCGGCGGCGTCAATGCCCTGCGCGGTCACTCCAACATCCAGGGTCTGACCGACCTCGGCCTGCTCTCAACCAGCCTGCCGGGATACATGTCGCTGCCTAATGAAAAACAGGCCGACCTGCAGACCTACCTGAGCGCCAACACGCCAAAACCGCTGTTGAAAGACCAGGTGAACTACTGGGGCAACTATCCGAAGTTCTTCGTCTCCATGATGAAAGCCTTCTTCGGCGATAAAGCTACGGCCGAGAATAGCTGGGGCTTTGACTGGCTGCCGAAGTGGGATAAGAGCTACGACGTGCTGCAGTATTTCGAGATGATGAATCAGGGCAAAGTGAATGGCTACATTTGCCAGGGCTTTAACCCGGTCGCCTCGTTCCCGAACAAAAACAAGGTAGTGGCTTCCCTGTCGAAGCTGAAGTTCCTTGTGACCATCGACCCGCTCAACACCGAAACGTCCACCTTCTGGCAAAACCACGGTGAGTCCAACGATGTTGATCCGGCGAAAATCCAGACCGAAGTGTTCCGCCTGCCGTCCACCTGCTTCGCCGAAGAAAACGGTTCTATCGTCAACTCCGGCCGCTGGCTGCAGTGGCACTGGAAAGGCGCGGACGCCCCGGGGATCGCCGTGACCGATGGTGAAATCCTCGCCGGTATCTTCACCCGCCTGCGTAAGATGTATGCCGAAGAAGGCGGCCCAACGCCGGAGCCGGTGCTCAACATGACGTGGAACTACTCCACGCCGCACGAGCCGGCGTCTGAAGAAGTGGCGATGGAAAGCAACGGTAAAGCGCTGGCGGATATCATCGATCCGGCAACCGGCGCGGTAATCGTTAAGAAAGGGCAGCAGTTGAGCTCCTTCGCACAGCTACGCGACGACGGCACGACTTCCAGCGGCTGCTGGATCTTCGCCGGTAGCTGGACGCCGGAAGGCAACCAGATGGCGCGCCGCGATAACGCCGACCCGTCAGGCCTCGGCAATACGCTGGGCTGGGCCTGGGCATGGCCGCTAAACCGCCGCATTCTGTATAACCGCGCCTCCGCGGACCCGCAGGGTAAACCGTGGGATCCGAAGCGTCAGTTGCTGAAATGGGACGGCGCGAAATGGGGCGGAGTGGATATTCCGGATTACAGCGCCGCCGCCCCTGGCAGCGACGTCGGTCCGTTTATCATGCAGCCTGAAGGGATGGGGCGTCTGTTCGCTATCGATAAGATGGCTGAAGGGCCGTTCCCGGAACACTACGAACCGTTTGAAACGCCGCTGGGGACTAACCCGCTGCATCCAAACGTGGTCTCTAACCCGGCCGCTCGCGTCTTTAAAGGCGATCTCGAGCAGATGGGCAAGGCCGAGAAGTTCCCGTACGTCGGCACCACTTACCGCCTGACCGAGCACTTCCACTACTGGACCAAACACGCGCTGCTTAACGCCATCGCGCAGCCGGAACAGTTTGTGGAGATCGGCGAAAAACTGGCGAATAAGCTCGGCATTGGCCACGGCGATACCGTGAAGGTCTCCTCTAACCGCGGCTATATCAAAGCCAAGGCGGTGGTGACCAAGCGTATTCGTACGCTGCAGGTTCACGGTAAAGAGGTGGATACCATCGGTATTCCTATTCACTGGGGCTACGAAGGCGTGGCGAAAAAAGGCTTTATCGCCAATACGCTGACGCCGTTTGTCGGCGACGCCAACACGCAGACGCCGGAGTTTAAGGCCTTCCTCGTGAACGTGGAAAAGGTGTAACGGAGACGACTTATGGCTTATCAATCGCAAGATATTATTCGTCGTTCCGCGACTAACGGTTTCACTCCCGCGCCTCAGGCGCGGGACCACCAGCAGGAAGTGGCGAAGCTTATCGACGTTACCACCTGTATCGGCTGTAAAGCCTGCCAGGTGGCCTGCTCCGAATGGAACGATCTCCGTGACGAAGTGGGTAACAACGTTGGGGTGTATGACAACCCGGCGGACCTGACCGCCAAGTCATGGACGGTCATGCGCTTCTCGGAAGTGGAACAAAACGACAAGCTGGAATGGCTTATTCGTAAAGATGGCTGCATGCACTGCGCTGACCCGGGCTGCCTTAAGGCCTGTCCGTCAGAAGGCGCGATCATTCAGTACGCTAACGGCATCGTCGACTTCCAGTCTGAGCAGTGTATCGGCTGCGGCTACTGCATCGCAGGTTGCCCGTTCGATGTACCGCGCCTGAACCCGGAAGACAACCGCGTCTACAAATGTACGCTGTGCGTAGACCGCGTGACTGTCGGCCAGGAGCCGGCCTGCGTGAAAACCTGCCCGACCGGCGCTATCCACTTTGGTTCGAAAGAGGATATGAAAACGCTGGCCGGCGAGCGCGTCGCAGAGCTGAAAACCCGCGGTTATGACAAGGCGGGTCTGTACGATCCGGCTGGCGTTGGCGGCACCCACGTGATGTACGTGCTGCACCATGCCGATAAACCGAATCTCTACCACGGTCTGCCAGAGAATCCGGAAATCAGCCAAACGGTGAAATTCTGGAAAGGTATCTGGAAACCGCTGGCGGCGGTCGGCTTTGCTGCGACCTTCGCAGCCAGTATCTTCCACTACGTCGGCGTCGGTCCGAACCGCGCAGATGAAGAAGAAGACAACCTGCATGAAGAGAAAGACGAGGTGCGCAAATGAGAAAACGTGACACCATCGTGCGCTACACGGCGCCGGAACGCATCAACCACTGGATAACCGCCTTCTGCTTTATTCTGGCGGCGGTAAGCGGGTTAGGCTTTTTCTTCCCGTCGTTTAACTGGCTGATGCATATTCTCGGTACGCCGCAGCTGGCGCGTATTCTCCACCCGTTCGTCGGGGTGGTGATGTTCGCGTCGTTTATCATCATGTTTTTCCGTTACTGGCATCACAACCTAATCAATCGGGATGATATCTTTTGGGCGAAGAATATTCGTAAGATCGTCGTCAACGAGGAAGTAGGCGATACCGGGCGTTATAACTTCGGCCAGAAATGCGTATTCTGGGCGGCGATTATTTTCCTGGTGCTGCTGCTGGTAAGCGGCGTGATCATCTGGCGTCCGTACTTTGCGCCTGCATTCTCAATCCCGGTGATCCGATTCGCGCTGATGCTGCATTCTTTTGCCGCAGTCGCGTTAATTGTGGTTATCATGGTGCATATCTACGCCGCCCTTTGGGTGAAAGGCACCATTACCGCGATGGTGGAAGGCTGGGTTACCAAAACGTGGGCGAAGAAACATCACCCGCGCTGGTACCGTGAAGTCCGCCAGAAACAGGAAAAATAGACTGCATGAGTATTCGCATAATCCCGCAAGACGAGCTGGGTTCGAGCGAGAAACGCACGGCGGAAGCAATTCCGCCGCTACTGTTCCCCAGACTGAAGAATCTTTATAACCGCCGCGCAGAGCGCCTGCGCGAGCTGGCCGCCAACAACCCGCTGGGCGATTACCTGCGCTTTGCCGCGCTGATCGCTCATGCGCAGGAAGTGGTGCTGTACGACCATCCGTTGCAGATGGATCTGACTGCCCGCATTAAAGAGGCCAACGATCAGGGCAAGCCGCCGCTGGATATTCACGTATTGCCGCGTGATAAACACTGGCACAAACTGCTGCATTCGCTGATCGCCGAGCTGAAACCGGAGATGAGCGGCCCGGCGCTGTCGGTTATCGAGAATCTGGAAAAAGCTTCCGGGCCGGAACTGGAAGAGATGGCCAGCGCGCTGTTTGCTTCCGATTTCGCCTCGGTCAGCAGCGACAAAGCGCCGTTTATCTGGGCCGCGCTGTCGCTGTACTGGGCGCAAATGGCCAGCCTGATCCCGGGGAAAGCGCGCGCCGAATACGGCGAGCATCGCCAGTTCTGCCCGGTTTGCGGCTCGATGCCGGTCTCCAGCATCGTGCAAATCGGCACCACTCAGGGGCTGCGCTATCTGCACTGCAACTTGTGTGAAACCGAATGGCATGTGGTACGCGTAAAATGCAGCAACTGCGAACAGAGCCGCGACCTGCACTACTGGTCGCTGGATAACGAGCAGGCGGCGGTGAAAGCCGAAAGCTGCGGCGACTGCGGGAGCTACCTGAAGATTATGTATCAGGAGAAAGACCCGAAAGTCGAAGCCGTTGCCGACGATTTAGCCTCGCTGGTACTCGATGCTCGCATGGAACAGGAAGGCTTCGCCAGAAGCTCAATTAACCCGTTCATGTTCCCCGGCGAAGGGGAGTAAGTTCTGCGCACCTATAACGGGCGACTCAGGTCGCTCGTTATCATTCATACGGCGTGACCACGCCGGAAATGCTCTCCTTATCCCGATCCTGCTTCTCCAGATATTGTTCAACAGAAGAAGCAGATCTTTGCTGAGAAATACGCTTTTGCGAGCCGCTTTCCACAATGCGATCGCGGCTTTATTCGGTATATCTTTTTCGCAAAAACCAGGCTATAACACTGGATATTAATCCAGTAAAAGGGACTTGCCATGACGTTGGAAAAAGGTATTGCTTCGCTGGTTGAGGAGTTTATTGCTGCGGGGCGGCCATCATCACGAGCACAGAGTATTGATGACCGGAGAAACGGCTATCTCGCCAGCGCCGTTCTCGCTGGGGCAACGGAAACGCGTGTGCAGGTTGAAGACATCACGCTCGATGGCATGACCTTGCGCGTCGTCTCGCCGCCAAAAAGCAACGGCTTGCTACCCACCATTGTGTATTACCACGGCGGCTGTTTTGTGAGCGGCGGCTTTGCCACCCATGACAACCAATTGCGCCAGCTTGCCTGGTTCAGTGGGTGCCGGGTGATCGCCGTGCAGTACCGTCTGGCGCCGGAGTACACTTTTCCGGCGGCGCACGATGATGCGGAACGAGGCGCCAACATTATCTATCGGTATGCGCAGCGGCTTGGCGTTGACGCCGCGCGCATCACGATGGCCGGCGACAGCGCCGGCGGCCACCTCGCCCTGGTCACTGCGCTACGCCTGAAAGCGGCGGGAATATGGCAACCTGCGCAGCTTATCCTGATTTACCCTATGCTCGACGCTACCGCCAGCATGGCAAGCTATGCCAGCAACGGCGAGGATTACATCATTACCCGGGATACGCTGCTTAGCGGCTACGAAATGTATTTAGCGGCCACACCCGCTACCCATCCGGAAGCCAGTCCGCTGTGGCGCGAAGATTTTAACGGGCTGCCGCCGGTTCATATCCTGACGGCCGAATTTGATCCTTTGCGCGATGAGGGAGAAGCGCTGTACCGGCGGTTAATAGCACAAGGGATAGAAAGCACCTGCCAGCGCTATCTGGGCGTCATTCACGGTTTCTTTCAGTTAGGCGGGATAAGCCTCACGGCAAAGCAGGCGATGCGCGATATCGCCTGGCGTACGCAAACGCCAGGCCAATAATAATGCCGGAGGCGGGTTACTCTTCCTCGTTCCCGCCCTCTTCATACGAACCGAACGGCTTCGCGGGCAGTACGATATAGGTTCCCTCAAAAACGGCGCCCAGCTTATCGTTACCGAACAGTTCGACCTGAAGCTGCACGCGAGCCTTACGCCCGCGCGCCAGGCGATCGAGATCGCCGCTTAGCGAGCCCAAATCGGCCACGGCATTCGGCCTCCCGCTGATCGGCTTGCTGTAACGGATATGCGCATCGGCAAGGATAATCGTGCCGCCAAGGTGCCGCTCGCGCAGCATTAACCAGATTAGCCCCCAGCCGGTTAAGGTAGCGAGCGAAAACAGGCTGCCGGCAAATAACGTATGGTGCGGATTCTGGTTCCCCGCTTCGGGCATGGTGGTGATAAATTTTTGCCCGGTGTACTGCTGGATGCGCACCCCCATCTTTTCGCTCAGCGGAATATGCTGATACCAGGCCTGCTGCAGTTGGCCGCACCAGTCGCCGCGGTGCAGGATGTCGTCCAGTGAAGCAATGGGTTTAATCATCAAGAAGTGGCGAATCGGCGTCGTTGTCGGCGTGGTGATTTCCCCCTGGTTCACAAAGCCCAGCTTAGAGAAAAACTCCATCGCATCTTCACGGGCGCTACAGGTCACCCGCTTCACCCCTTCCTGACGGGCGACTGACTCAAGGGTCATCGCCATAAGGGTGCCTAAACCTTTATCCTGAACGGAAGGATGAACGGCCATAAAACGGATCGAGGCTTCATTCTCCGCATTAATATAAAGCCGGCCGACGGCAACCAGATTGCCCTCTTCATCGACGACCATCTGGTGATGCGCCATGGCATCCCAGGCGTCGCGTTCCGACCCTTTAGGCTGATGCAGCGGCTTACGCAACATCTCCCAGCGGAACTGATAATAGCTTTCTAACTCTTCTTCTGTTTGCGGTACACGAAGGTGATACATAGCTGTACTCTCTTTTGTTACCCGCAGCCTGCCCGGAAGCTGACTCATACCTGCAACCAAAAGGTCACGGGACCATCGTTTACCAGCGAGACCTGCATATCCGCAGCGAATCTCCCGGTCTGAGTATTCATTTCTTGTTGGCGGCAGCGCTCAACAAAGTATTCATACAGCGCTTCCGCTCTGTCCGGCGCCGCGCCTTTGGAAAAACTCGGGCGCATGCCGCGCTCGGTATCGGCCGCTAGCGTAAACTGCGAAACTACCAGCACGCTGCCGCCCGCCTGCTGGACATTAAGGTTCATTTTGCCTTCGGCATCGCTGAAAATGCGATAGCCGAGCACTCGTTCACACAGACGATTGGCCTTCTGTTCGTCATCGTCTTTCTCGACGCCCAGCAGCACCAGTAGTCCCGGACCGATTTCACCCGTCACTTCACCCTCCACGGTAACGCTTGCACGGGATACGCGTTGAATTAATGCAATCATGGTTGTTCTGTTTCTTCTTTTTTGAGTTTGCGGTATTCACCGAGAGTGACAGTTATTTCAGCGCCAAGCAAGACGATACACCAGGTCCAGTAAACCCAGACAAACAAAATGGGTACTACCGCAATCACGCCATAAATCAGCTGGTATGACGGAAACATGGTGATATATAAAGCAAAAGCCTTTTTACCGGCTTCAAAAAGCAGTGCCGCCACCAGCGAGCCGATTACCGCATCGCGATTGCGTACCTGGGTGGTGGGCACAATGCTATAAAGCATCCAGAACGCCGCCCACGATAAGATTAGCGGGAATATACGGAGTACATCATCAATGACGCTATTGAGATCGCTGGCCCAGCGTAGTGAGAGAAGATAGGAACTGATTGCCAGACTGGCGCCAGCCAACAGCGGCCCGAGAGTCAGGATCATCCAATAGACCGCAAATGAATAGATTTTTGGCCGCGTCCGACTGCTGCGCCAGATGGTGTTCAGCGCGCTATCAATCGAATACATCAGCAGTAATGAGGTGACAATTAACCCAAAGGCGCCGACGGCCGTCATCCTGCTGGAGTTCGCCACAAACTGTTCGATATATCCCTGAATGACATCGCCGGTCGCCGGAATGAAGTTGGCAAAGATAAAATGGCGGATCTGCACGCTGACGTCGGAGAACATCGGAAAGGCGGCAAACAGGGCAAAAACCACGGCGATCAGCGGTACCAGCGCAAGTAAAGACACGTAGGCCAGATTCCCCGCCAACGTCGTCATGTTGTCTTCTTCAATTCGCCGCCACAGCAGCTTAAGCCAGGCCACCAGCGGCCTGGTATGGTATTTGGTTTTTTGATGAACGCTTTTTAGCATAGCTGTTTCGCAAAGTAGTTGGGGATGGTCTCCTTATCCGTGACCAGAATACTGGTGATCCCCAACTGGTTAGCCCCAGCTATATTATCGGCGTTATCGTCGAAAAAGACCGCGTCTTGCGGCGAAAATCCTTCCGCCTGCAGCACGCTTTGGTAGATACGCGTTTCGGGTTTGCGCATCCCCATCTCTTGCGAAAGATACACATGATCTGCGGCAGCACGTACTTGTGGATATTCGCTTGGCCAGAAAGTGGTATGTAATCGGTTGGTGTTCGAGAGTACGACCACGCGGTGCCCCTGGTCGCGAAGTTTTTGCATGATGTCGGTGACTTCTGGACGCAAGGCGACAAAAACGGCCTGCCAACCGTGGGCAAACTGTTCATAGCTCAGCGGCATGTTCATTTCATGACACATTGCAGCGGCAAACTCTTCATCGCTGATCTCCCCGCGTTCATGCTGGTGGAAGACATCGCCCATAACAAAGTCTTGCTTTAGCGTCGCCAGCGGGATGCGGGTCAAATCGCTCCACGTTCCGAGCACCCGGTTGAAGTCAATGTCGACAATCACATTACCTAAATCAAAGATATAGAGCATTTTTGTCTCCTTCCGCGCCGTTGAAGATTAACTGTAGCGGGAAAGAAGAGGTTTGACTATCGACGGCGTGAAAAGCGCCCAAAAAGAAACCCCGCCGTTGTGGCGGGGTTTAGCTTGCAGCAAGAAGGGTAATTACTCTTCTTTCGCACCGCGCATAGCGCGTTTACGGTCGTTCTCGGTCAGGTGACGTTTACGGATACGGATAGACGTCGGAGTAACTTCTACCAGTTCGTCGTCATCGATGAACTCCAGAGCCTGCTCCAGGGTCATCTTAACCGGCGGAACCAGAACCGTTGCTTCGTCAGTACCGGACGCACGCATGTTGGTCAGTTTCTTACCGGTCAGGCAGTTTACCGTCAGGTCATTAGAACGGCTGTGAATACCGATAATCTGACCTTCGTAAACTTCAGCGCCGTGGCCGAGGAACAGCTTACCGCGATCCTGCAGGCCGAACAGTGCGAACGCAACCGCTTTACCCTGACCGTTAGAGATCAGTACGCCGTTGTTACGCTGGCCCACTTCGCCCGGACGAACGTCGTCGTAGTGGCTGAAGGTGGAGTACAGCAGACCGGTACCGGAAGTCATGGTCATGAACTCTGAACGGAAGCCGATCAGACCACGGCTTGGGATCACGTAGTCGAGACGTACGCGGCCTTTGCCGTCTGGATTCATGTTTTTCAGGTCGCCTTTACGCTCACCCAGCGCCTGCATGACAGAACCCTGGTGCTGCTCTTCGACGTCCAGCGTCACGTTCTCGAACGGCTCTTGTTTACGGCCATCGATTTCGCGGAAGATAACTTTCGGACGGGAAACCGCCATCTCGAAACCTTCACGACGCATGTTTTCAATCAGAACAGACAGGTGCAGTTCGCCACGACCAGAAACGCGGAACGCATCGGCGTCTTCGGTTTCTTCAACGCGCAGCGCAACGTTGTGCACCAGCTCTTTGTTCAGACGGTCCAGGATCTGGCGAGAGGTAACGAACTTACCTTCTTTACCGCAGAACGGAGAGGTGTTGACGTTGAAGAACATAGATACGGTCGGCTCATCAACAGACAGTGCCGGCAGCGCTTCGACGTTCTGCGGGTCGCAGATGGTGTCGGAGATGTTCAGCTCGCCCAGACCGGTGATCGCGATGATGTCGCCGGCTTCGGCTACGTCGCTCTCGATACGCTCGAGACCCAGGTGAGTCAGTACTTTACCGACTTTACCGTTACGGGTTTTCCCTTCGCTATCGATGATAGTGATCTGCTGGTTCGGCTTCACTTTACCGCGCTTGATGCGACCAATGCCGATTACGCCAACGTAGTTGTTGTAGTCGAGCTGGGAGATTTGCATCTGCAGCGGACCGTCAAGGTCAACGTCCGGCGCCGGTACACGGTCAACAATCGCCTGGTACAGCGGGGTCATGTCTTCAGCCATGTCTTCGTGGTCCAGACCCGCGATACCGTTCAGCGCGGAAGCGTAAACGATCGGGAAGTCCAGCTGTTCGTCGGTCGCGTCGAGGTTAACGAACAGGTCGAATACCTGGTCGACAACCCAATCCGGACGCGCGCCCGGACGGTCAACTTTGTTGATGACCACGATCGGCTTCAGACCGTGAGCAAACGCTTTTTTGGTAACAAAGCGCGTCTGCGGCATCGGGCCGTCAAAGGCATCAACCACCAGCAGCACAGAGTCAACCATGGACATAACACGCTCAACTTCACCTCCGAAGTCGGCGTGCCCTGGGGTATCAACGATGTTGATACGGTAATCATTCCATTTGATTGCAGTGTTTTTAGCGAGGATGGTAATCCCACGCTCTTTCTCCAAATCGTTGGAGTCCATCACACGTTCTTGTGCTTCAGTACGTGCGTCGAACGTACCGGATTGCTGTAGCAGCTTATCAACCAGGGTAGTTTTACCATGGTCGACGTGCGCGATGATGGCGATATTACGCAGATTTTCGATCACAACTTTGCCTCAGGCATTAGAAATAGCGCGTTATTGTACACGTATTAAGCGAAGGACTGAACAGGATCACAAAGATCCTCCGCAAACAAGTATTGCAGAGTTTGTTTGTGACCGCTTTCACGGAGCGATAAAAGGGCACCGTAATAAAAATTGCACCAAAATGGTGCTCAACGTTCACATTGAAGCACTATTTTGGTGCATTATCTCCATCATGGTGCAGTCCTTTTGCACTATGGTGCGCATGATACAGCGTTTTACCGTACTTTTAAAAGTTGGCACAGATTTCGCTTTATATTTTTTAAGGCAACAACGCCACTTTTAAGCAGTAAGAAGTTCGTTACCACGACGACAATGACCAATCCGGGAGAGTTTAAGTATGTCCGCTGAACACGTTTTGACGATGCTGAACGAGCACGAAGTGAAGTTTGTCGATCTGCGCTTCACCGATACCAAAGGTAAAGAACAGCACGTCACGATTCCTTCCCATCAGGTAAATGCCGAATTCTTTGAAGAAGGCAAAATGTTTGATGGCTCCTCGATTGGCGGTTGGAAAGGTATTAACGAATCCGACATGGTCCTGATGCCGGATGCCACCACGGCGCTGATCGACCCGTTCTACGAAGAACCGACGCTGATCATCCGCTGCGATATCCTGGAACCAGGCACCCTGCAGGGTTACGACCGCGACCCGCGCTCTATCGCCAAGCGCGCTGAAGAGTACCTGCGCGCCACCGGCATCGCCGACACCGTGCTGTTCGGGCCGGAACCAGAATTCTTCCTGTTCGACGACATCCGCTTTGGCGCATCCATCTCTGGTTCCCACGTGGCCATTGACGATATCGAAGGCGCATGGAACTCTTCTACCAAATACGAAGGCGGCAACAAAGGCCACCGTCCGGGCGTGAAAGGTGGTTACTTCCCGGTTCCGCCGGTAGACTCCTCTCAGGATATCCGTTCTACCATGTGTATGATCATGGAAGAGATGGGCCTGGTTGTTGAAGCTCACCACCACGAAGTGGCAACTGCAGGTCAGAACGAAATCGCCACCCGCTTCAACACCATGACCAAAAAAGCGGACGAAATTCAGATCTACAAATATGTTGTACACAACGTCGCTCACCGTTTCGGTAAAACCGCGACCTTCATGCCAAAACCAATGTTTGGCGATAACGGTTCCGGCATGCACTGCCACATGTCCCTGTCCAAGAACGGCGTAAACCTGTTCTCCGGCGACAAATACGCGGGCCTGTCTGAGCAAGCGCTGCACTATATCGGCGGCGTTATCAAGCACGCTAAAGCGATCAACGCCCTGGCGAACCCGACCACTAACTCCTACAAGCGTCTGGTCCCGGGTTACGAAGCGCCGGTTATGCTGGCTTACTCCGCCCGTAACCGCTCTGCTTCCATCCGTATTCCGGTAGTTGCCTCGCCGAAAGCGCGTCGTATCGAAGTGCGCTTCCCGGACCCGGCTGCCAACCCGTACCTGTGCTTCGCCGCACTGCTGATGGCCGGCCTGGACGGTATTAAAAACAAAATCCATCCTGGCGATGCGATGGACAAAAACCTGTACGATCTGCCGCCGGAAGAAGCGAAAGAAATCCCGCAGGTTGCAGGTTCTCTGGAAGAAGCCCTGCAGGCTCTGGACGCAGACCGCGAGTTCCTGACCGCAGGCGGCGTCTTCACTGACGAAGCTATCGATGCTTACATCGCCCTGCGCATTGAAGAAAACGACCGCGTACGTATGACTCCGCACCCGGTTGAGTTCGAACTGTACTACAGCGTCTGATTTTGCTGTAAATCCATGGTGTTCCCGTGTTGTGGCACGGGATACCAGGGATGTTTTGTTGCCGTGGAAACTTTCAGCCCATCTCAGGATGGGCTTTTTTCTCCAGCAACACGCTGATCTCTCGCACTTTTTACCAATAAAAAGCTATACTGCACTAAAATAGTGCAACCATTTCAGGAGACTGTCAGATGGCAACAGGCACACAGCCCGATGCTGGGCAGATCCTCAACTCGCTGATCCACAGTATCTTATTAGTCGATGACGACCTCGCGGTGCATTACGCTAACCCGGCTGCCCAGCAGTTACTGGCGCAAAGTTCGCGTAAATTATTCGGTACGCCGCTGCCAGAATTGCTGAGCTACTTTTCGTTAAACATTGGCCTGATGCAGGAAAGCCTGCAGGCGGGTCAGGGCTTCACGGATAATGAAGTGACGCTGGTGATTGACGGCCGCTCGCACATTCTCTCCCTCACCGCTCAGCGCCTGCCTGAAGGCTATATCCTGCTTGAGATGTCGCCGATGGATAATCAGCGTCGTTTGAGCCAGGAACAGCTGCAGCATGCTCAGCAGGTGGCGGCGCGCGATTTAGTGCGCGGTCTGGCGCATGAAATTAAAAACCCGCTCGGTGGCCTGCGCGGCGCGGCGCAGCTATTGAGTAAAGCGCTACCGGATCCCGCGCTGATGGAATATACCCAGGTGATTATTGAACAGGCCGACAGGTTACGTAACCTGGTCGATCGCCTGCTGGGGCCGCAGCATCCCGGTATGCATATCACGGAAAGCATTCATAAAGTCGCGGAGCGCGTGGTGGCGCTGGTCTCCATGGAATTGCCGGATAACGTCAAACTGATCCGCGATTACGACCCGAGCCTGCCAGAGCTGGCCCACGACCCGGAACAAATCGAGCAAGTGTTGCTGAATATCGTGCGCAACGCGCTGCAGGCCCTGGGGCCCGAAGGCGGCGAAATCATCCTGCGCACCCGTACCGCCTTTCAGCTCACGCTCCACGGCGTACGTTACCGTCTGGCGGCGCGTATCGACGTGGAAGATAATGGTCCCGGTATCCCACCCCATCTGCAGGATACGCTGTTTTACCCCATGGTCAGCGGCCGCGAAGGCGGTACCGGTCTTGGCCTTTCTATCGCCCGCAGTCTTATCGATCAGCACTCCGGCAAAATTGAATTTACCAGTTGGCCTGGCCATACCGAGTTCTCGGTATACCTGCCTATTCGGAAATAGAGGTGTTTATGCAACGAGGGATAGCCTGGGTAGTCGATGACGATAGCTCCATCCGTTGGGTGCTTGAACGCGCACTCACCGGAGCGGGTCTAAGCTGTACCACATTTGAGAGCGGCAATGAGGTGCTTGATGCCCTCACCACCAAAACGCCGGACGTTTTACTCTCCGACATTCGCATGCCTGGGATGGACGGTCTGGCGCTGTTAAAGCAGATTAAACAACGCCATCCGATGCTTCCGGTCATCATTATGACCGCGCACTCGGATCTCGATGCCGCCGTTAGCGCCTATCAGCAGGGCGCCTTTGATTACCTGCCGAAACCTTTTGATATTGATGAGGCGGTGGCGCTGGTTGACCGTGCGATTAGCCATTATCAGGAGCAGCAGCAGCCGCGTAATACGCCGGTCAGCAGCCCGACGGCCGATATTATTGGCGAAGCGCCGGCGATGCAGGATGTGTTTCGCATCATTGGCCGCCTGTCACGCTCTTCAATCAGCGTACTGATCAACGGCGAATCAGGTACCGGTAAAGAGCTGGTCGCCCACGCGCTGCATCGCCACAGTCCACGCGCCAAATCGCCGTTTATCGCCCTTAACATGGCGGCCATTCCGAAAGATTTGATTGAATCGGAACTGTTCGGCCATGAAAAAGGGGCTTTTACCGGCGCCAATACCGTCCGTCAGGGGCGTTTTGAGCAGGCCGATGGCGGTACGCTGTTCCTTGATGAAATTGGCGATATGCCGCTGGATGTTCAGACGCGACTGCTGCGCGTGCTGGCTGACGGCCAATTTTATCGCGTTGGCGGCTATGCGCCGGTGAAAGTCGATGTGCGGATTATTGCCGCGACCCACCAGAACCTTGAGCTACGCGTGCAGGAAGGAAAATTCCGTGAAGATTTGTTCCATCGCCTGAACGTGATTCGCGTGCATTTGCCACCGCTGCGCGAACGCCGGGAAGATATTCCGCGCCTGGCGCGCCACTTCCTGCAGATTGCCGCCCGCGAACTGGGCGTAGAAGCCAAGCAGTTGCATCCGGAAACGGAAGCGGCGCTGACGCGACTGGCCTGGCCCGGTAACGTGCGACAGCTGGAGAACACCTGTCGCTGGCTAACGGTGATGGCAGCAGGCCAGGAGGTATTGACCCAGGATCTGCCGTCCGAGCTGTTCGAAACGTCGATTCCCGATAGCCCAACGCAGATCCAACCGGATAGCTGGGCGACGCTGCTGGGGCAATGGGCTGACCGTGCCCTGCGTTCCGGTCATCAAAACCTGCTATCAGAAGCGCAGCCGGAGATGGAGCGTGCACTGCTCACCACCGCGCTACGTCATACACAAGGGCATAAGCAGGAAGCAGCTCGTCTGCTGGGCTGGGGGCGAAATACGTTAACGCGGAAACTGAAAGAGCTGGGGATGGAATAACACCTGACCCAGCGGCGAAATGAACGCCCGGTGAGCTGACTCACCGGGATTCGCTTAAATAACGCGAGAGAACTGCTGCAGGCGCGCTTTCTGCCGCAAATAGGCATCGAAGCACATACAGATGTTACGAATCAACAGACGCCCTTTTGCCGTGACCTGTATTCCTTTTTCATCCACATCCACCAGCCCATCTTTCGCCAGCGGCGCCAGCAATTTCATATCTTCGGCAAAGTAATCGTTGAAGATAAGATCCCACTGCGCTTCAACCGCCGCGAACTCAAGACGGAAGTTACAAATCAGGGCCTTAATAACATCCCGGCGGATACAATCATCGCGGGTTAACGCAATACCCCGCCACAGCGCGGTGCCGCTTTCATCGACCTGCTGATAATACTGTTTCAGCTCTTTCTGGTTCTGCGCGTAGCAGTCGCCAATCATACTGATCGCCGACACGCCCATTCCGAGTAGATCGGTATCACCTTGAGTGGTGTACCCCTGGAAGTTACGGTGCAGCACGCCTTCACGTTGGGCAATCGCCAGCTCATCGTCCGGGCGGGCAAAGTGGTCCATGCCGATAAACTGATAGCCAGCATCGGTAAGCGAAGCGATGGTTTCCTGCAGGATATCCAGTTTCTGCTCTGCGCTCGGTAAATCCGCGTCTTTAATTTTGCGCTGCGCAGCGAATAGCGTAGGCAGATGCGCGTAGTTAAATACGCTCAGACGGTCAGGATTCAGTTCTGCGACTTTCTGCAGCGTGAAGGCAAAGCTTTCCGGCGTTTGCTTCGGCAGACCGTAAATCAAATCGATGTTGGTCGATGTGAAGCCAATCTCACGTGCATGGCGCAGCAGCGCAAAGATGAATTCCTCATCTTGTTCACGGTTCACCAGGCGCTGCACTTCTTTATTGAAATCCTGCACCCCCATGCTCAAACGGTTGAACCCTGCAGATCGTAAATGATCCAGTACATCCAGTTCGATTTCACGCGGATCGACTTCGATGGAGATTTCCGCATCGGCGTTAAAGCTGAAGTGGCCGCGCAGCAGATTCATCAAGCGGCTGATTTGCGCTTTGTTGAGATAGGTCGGCGTACCGCCGCCCCAGTGCAGTTGACTAACTTGGCGGCCGGCAAAAAGCGGCGCGCGGTGAATAATTTCCTGCTCAAGGACATCAAGATACTGGTCAGCCTTATGCTGTTGGCGGGTGACAATCTTATTACAGCCGCAAAAATAGCAGAGCTTATGGCAGAACGGGATATGGACGTACAGCGACAGCGGCCGCTGCGGGTAGCGGTCCACGGCGGCGGCAAAATCAGCAGCGCCGAACGCCGGAGAAAACTCCAGCGCGGTGGGATACGAGGTATATCGCGGCCCGGAATAGTTATATTTCTGGATAAGGGCCAGATCCCAGTCGATTAACTGCTCAGACATGCTCACTCCTTCCGATGATGCCGCCGACGGGTACGCCGTGCCGGCCCAACCGCATCTCGGGTCATGAGCCGGTTGCGCAGCCATTTTTGACGCCGCGACAACCGTCTTAGTTTAACGAATAACCACAGCAGATAACATATAACCAGAAGGGTTATAAGCAGGACCGGGAATCCGATGGGATGCAAACGTTAGTTTCCACCCTTCAGCAGACGCATCATATCTTCCTGACGCTCTTCTTCTTCCTCGTCCTCGTCGTCGTCATAGGAGAGGCCAAGCTGCTGCATCAGCGCGTCAATACGATCCAGTTTGGCATCGACCCAAGCCTGCTCTTCAGCATTCAGGGTACCGCCCTCTTCCAGACGTTCCAGCAGCGCGTCCAGGCGCTCATCATTCTCCAGCAAATCCAGCTCAGCCTGCGGTGAAAGCATAGGTTTCTCGCTCTTCGGTTTGTGCTGCTTAACGGCCGGGGTGCTTTCTGTCACGCCCAGCGGGATCGGTTTTTTGCTGCCAATGCGTGGGTCCTGCTGCTGGCTGCGGCCTTTGCCTGCTGAAGCAGCATCGCCGCCGCTGGTGCGGCTGCCTGCGGCATGGCCGCGGTGTTTTTTCTGACGTTTACGGTCGCGTGCTTCCTGGTTCAACTCTTCACGCGACTTACCACGTGCTTTACCGCGCGATGCGGATGCCGGTTTTTTCATGATGTGTGATCTTCAGACAGTTTTCTTCAGTATAGAATTGAGGCGGAATCTAGCAGAAAGCAAGCAAAGAAAAAAGGCGACAGATTAATCTGTCGCCTTTTTCCGCACTCACAACCCTTAACGGGTTTCCACTTTCCATGTCAGCTATCGACTTACCCTGTCTTTCCCTTAGCTTCCAACGGTCCTTGTTCTATCCCTTTCCCTTTTAAAACGTCTCCAGACGTTTGTCATCCTGACAATCCCGGTCTTCGCCTCCTGGCGCTCCTGACCCCTCGTCCTGAGTCGTAATCCTCCGGCATCCTCGCCTTTGCCCACTACTTTACCGTTTTGCCGGAAATCGACAACCACCTGTAGGATGAAAAGCCTGCTTAAGGGAATAGAGTTTACTGTAACAGTATGATTTAACGATAATCTATGAATTTGACATCAGGTTTTTCTCACAAATTTCGTATAGTCCTTATGGACAATGTCTCACAAAGCTCATGGTTTTTACTTACAACGCCGACGTGCGGTAAAAACAGCCTTTTTCTGCCTTTCAGGTATAATCCCCGCCATAGCCTGATTTTACGGAGACGACAGTCTTGACCAACTGGAATTATCAACAGACGCATTTTGTCACGAGCGCGCCTGATATCCGCCATCTTCCATCCGATACCGGAATCGAAGTGGCATTCGCTGGCCGCTCAAATGCGGGCAAATCCAGCGCCCTTAATACGCTGACTAATCAGAAAAGCCTGGCACGTACGTCAAAAACGCCGGGTCGTACCCAGCTTATCAACCTGTTTGAGGTTGCGGAAGGTAAACGCCTGGTCGACTTGCCGGGGTATGGCTACGCGCAGGTGCCGGAAGAGATGAAAATCAAATGGCAGAAGGCGCTGGGTGAGTATCTTGAGAAACGTCTGTGCCTGAAAGGCCTGGTGGTATTGATGGATATCCGTCATCCGCTGAAAGATCTCGATCAGCAGATGATCGAATGGGCGGTGGAAAGCGATATTCAGGTGCTGGTCCTGCTAACCAAAGCCGATAAGCTCGCCAGCGGCGCGCGTAAAGCGCAGGTCAATATGGTGCGTGAAGCGGTACTGGCCTTCAATGGCGATATCCAGGTTGAGCCTTTCTCTTCGCTGAAAAAATCTGGCGTGGATAAGTTGCGTCAGAAGCTGGATAGCTGGTTTAACGACATCCCGCCGCAAGAAGCCGCCGAAGACGCAGAGTAACCCCCGATTTTTCCGGATAATGGCGCCCAGCGCCCTATCCGGACGTTCATTTTACGCGGTTGTCAGCGCATAAAACTTTTCTTTCGCGCAATAAAAAACGCCCCGGTCATAAATGACCGGGGCGGCTAAAATATTCAGCCAAATCCGATTACGTGAAGTAAAAGGTCTGAAAGATAGAACATCTTACCTCTGTACCCTACGCGAATAACTTTACTCTTCTTTCGGTTATGGATAAAGCACTTTTTGTAGTTTTTTTTCACTATTTACATAACAAATTCAAATGGCCATCACAAAAATCTATAAGTTATGTTGCTAACTTACAAAAAAGAGCCTTACAGATTGCCCACTTAGTGCGCTTGATCCCAGTTTTCACCGCTACCGACTTCCACCAATAACGGCACCGCCAGCGTGGTGCTGTTCTCCATCAGCTCATGCACCTTCTTCGATACGCTGTCCAGATCGTCTTTGTGCACTTCAAACACCAGTTCATCGTGCACCTGCATGATCATCCGCACGCGCGGTTTTTCACTCAGCAGCCAGTCATCAACGGCAATCATCGCCCGCTTAATAATATCCGCCGCCGTTCCCTGCATCGGTGCGTTGATCGCCGCTCGTTCCGCGCCCGCGCGGCGGGCGCCATTGCTGGATTTTATATCCGGCAGATACAGACGACGCCCTTCCAGCGTTTCAACATAGCCCTGCTCTTTCGCCTGCGCGCGGGTACGTTCCATATAGTCCAGTACGCCCGGATAGCGCTCGAAATAGAGATCCATGTACTTCTGCGCTTCTTTACGCGGGATATTCAGCTGACGCGCCAGACCAAATGCGCTCATACCGTAAATCAGGCCGAAGTTAATCGCCTTCGCGCTGCGGCGCTGTTCATTACTGACGCTTTCTAACGGTAAGCCAAATACCTCTGCCGCGGTGGCACGGTGAATATCCTTACCTTCCGCAAACGCCTTCAGCAGCCCCTCATCGCGCGACAGGTGCGCCATGATGCGCAGCTCAATCTGCGAATAGTCAGCAGACACAATCAGATAGTCCTGAGGCGCAATAAACGCCTGACGAATACGACGACCTTCGTCATTACGTACCGGAATATTCTGCAGGTTAGGATCGGTCGAAGAGAGACGCCCGGTCGCCGTCACCGCCTGATGATACGAAGTATGAACACGACCGGTTTTCGGGTTAATCATCAGCGGCAGCTTATCGGTATAGGTCGATTTAAGCTTCGCCAGCCCACGATACTCGAGGATCACCTTCGGCAGCGGGTAATCCAGCGCCAGTTCCTCCAGCACCTCTTCAGAAGTCGACGGCGCACCGCCAGGCGTTTTCTTCAGCGGCTTGATGCCCTGCTTTTCAAACAAGATGGTTTGCAACTGTTTGGTAGAAGAGAGGTTGAACTCCTCACCGGCAATTTCATGGGCGCGTTGTTCCAGTTCAACCAGACGCTTAGCGATCTCCTGCGAATGCGCGTGAAGCACCGCCGGATCGATTTTCACGCCGTTGCGCTCAACCCGCGACAGCACCGGTACTAGCGGCATCTCGATATTCTTAAAGATATTCAGCGGGCCTTCATGCTGCTGCAATTGCGGCCACATCTTCAGATGCAGTTGCAGCGTCACGTCAGCATCCTCCGCGGCGTAACGCCCGGCCTCTTCCAGCGCGATCTGATTAAAGGTGAGCTGATTTTTACCTTTGCCGGCAATCTCTTCAAAAGTGATGGTTTTGTGTTTCAACCAGCGATCGGACAGGCTATCCATATCATGTCGACCCGCGACGCTGTCGAGGGTGTAGGATTCCAGCATGGTGTCGAAGGCAATACCACGCAGTTCAATGTCGTAGTTGGCCAGGATGCCGCGATCGTACTTCAGGTTTTGCCCTACTTTTAGCACCTTTTCATCTTCCAACAGCGGCTTGAGCAGCTCCAGCACGCGTTCACGTGGGATCTGGTCCGGCGCATCGAGATAATCATGGGCCACCGGCACATAAGCCGCGACGCCAGGCTCAATCGCGAATGACAGACCCACCATATTGGCGGAAATGTTATCGAGGCTATCCGTTTCGGTATCAAAAGCGAATAGCGGCGCCTTCTTCAATCTGGCAATCCATTCGACCAGCGTCGCTTCATCCAGGATTGTCACATAATGCTCAGAAGAGAGCGTCGCGGCGACCTCTTCTTCCATAATCACCGCGGCTTCAGCTGGTTTCGCCGCTGGTTTAGCGCCTTTCCCCTGTAGCCATTTGCCGGATTCGACATCGGTGATCCAACGTTTGAATTCATATTGTTTAAACAACGCCAGCAGCTCATCTGCCGCCGGCTGCGCAACTAATAGCTCTTCGCAACCGAGATCCAGTTCAACATCGGTTTTTATCGTCGCGAGTTGATAAGAGAGGTAGGCCACCTCTTTGTTCTGCTCCAGCTTCGCCGCCATCGTTTTCGCGCCGCGGAAGGTCAGCCCGGCGATTTTTTCCGGTTCTGCATAGAGTGTATCCAGACCACCCAAACCCTGCAGTAGCGCCTGCGCCGTTTTTTCCCCAACGCCCGGGACGCCAGGTATGTTATCCGAGGAGTCGCCCATCAGCGCGAGGAAATCAATAATCAGTTCCGGCGGTACGCCGTACTTATTCACGACCTCTTCCGGGCCGAGGATAGTGTTGGTCATGGTGTTGATTAAGGTAATGCCCGGCGTCACCAGTTGCGCCATATCTTTATCACCGGTGCTGATCAGTACCGGGCGGCCCACTTTTTCCGCCTCGCGGGCCAGCGTGCCGATAACGTCATCCGCTTCAACGCCAGGCACCGCCATCAGCGGCAGCCCCATCGCCTTCACCATCTTGTGCAGCGGTTCAATCTGCGCACGTAGATCGTCCGGCATCGGCGGACGATGTGATTTGTAATGCTCAAACAATTCGTCACGGAAGGTTTTCCCTTTGGCATCAAATACCACGACGGCATGCGTCGGCTGATACTGCAGGATCAGGCTACGCAACATATTCAGCACACCGTACATAGCGCCGGTAGGCTCCCCGGCGCTATTGGTTAGCGGTGGGAAGGCGTGGTAAGCCCGATATAGGTAAGAGGAGCCGTCGACGAGGATGAGAGGGTTTTCTGGGATCTGAACCATAATTTCCGTGCCTGTTTATCAGATTATGGGTAAAGGATGCCACAGACGGGCATGAAATCCTGAATTTTTCCCGCATTTAGCCGAAAAGATTAATCGCAGAGGGGAATCGCTGCACAATATTATCTGTGGATAACTTTGTGTATAGTTTTATCGCCTCAGCCAAAAAAGCCTAAGCCATGTAACATGGGATCTTATAACTCATTATATATCAAAGAATTAAATCTTCCCCCAAGGCTATATGCGATTCATGATGACTCAATGTTCCATGTGGATATAAGATTCGCGTTTTTTTCTGTTCTGGTAAGACCCGTTATTTACCGCGTTTTCTGGTAAAATCAGCCTCTTGCGCGGCTTAAGAAGGTTCTTTGCCGGCCTAACTTTCTGAATAAACTAACTATGTCGAGATTACTCGCTGCGATAACGCTCCCGCTGAGTATCGCCCTTACTATCTTAGTCACCATTATCTGTTCCGTACCGATTATCATCGCCGGACTGATTAAACTGCTGGTACCTATCCCGGCGGTTTGGCGTTCTATTTCCGTTTTTTGCAATTTTATGATGTATTGCTGGTGCGAAGGACTGGCGCTGCTGCTGCATCTCAACCCATGGTTGAAATGGGATATTCAGGGGCTGGAAGGGCTGAATAAAAAGAACTGGTATCTGCTTATCAGCAACCATCACAGCTGGGCGGACATCGTGGTGCTCTGCGTTCTGTTTCGCAAGCATATCCCGATGAATAAATACTTCCTCAAGCAGCAGTTGGCCTGGGTACCGTTTATCGGCCTGGCCTGCTGGGCGCTTGATATGCCTTTTATGCGCCGCTATTCGCGCGGCTACTTACTGCGCCACCCGGAACGTCGCGGTAAAGACGTCGAAACGACTCGCCGCTCATGTGAAAAATTCCGCTCTCATCCGACAACCATCGTCAATTTCGTCGAAGGTTCAAGGTTTACCGCTGAAAAGAAGCGCGAGACGCGCTCGCCTTACCACAACCTGTTGCCGCCTAAAGCTGCGGGCATTGCGATGGCGTTAAACGTCCTCGGCGCACAGTTCGATAAGCTACTGAACGTTACGCTGTGCTATCCGGATAATAATGCCAGGCCGTTTTACGATATGTTAAGCGGCCGCCTGACGCGCATCGTGGTACGTATTAATCTGGTGCCGATTGGCGAGGAACTACACGGTGATTACGTCAATGATAAAAACTTTAAGCGCGGTTTCCAGCGCTGGCTGAATGGGCTTTGGGAAGAAAAAGATCGTCAGCTCACTGACATTATGCAGGGTAACGAAAAGTCGTGACTATAGAGTCGATAAAAAAAGCCGGTCAGTGACCGGCTTTTTTTTATTTCTTTTCAACCAGTTGTTTCACAGTATCTGCGTACTGGGAAACAAACGCGTCCATATTGCTGGTATCCATACCCTGCGGGTTCAGCTGGTATTTACCATTAACAAACATCGCCGGAACGCCCTGCAGCTGTAAATCGGCTGCGGCTTTCTCTTGCTGGGCGACCAGAGACTTCACCACAAAGCTGTTCCATGCCGCGTCGTAATCTTCACCTTTAACGCCCGCATCAACGAAGACTTTACGGATGTCGGCAGTGGACTGCACGGTTTGGGTTTTCTGTACCGCTTCAAACATCGGCGCGGTTACTTTATCTTCAACGCCCAGCGCGATCGCCACAGCCCACGCCTGGGTCAGGTCTTTACCCAACGGGCCCAGGAATTCAACATGATACTTGGTCATTTTGGTGCCTTCAGGCAGTTTCTGACGTACATTGTCGGAAACGTGCAGCACTTCTTCAAACTGATAGCAGTGCGGGCAGTAGAATGAGAAGAACTCAAGGACCTGAGGTTCACCTGCAACCGGCTTATCAAGGGTGGTGTACTGCTTGCCGTCGGTGATCTGGGCAGCGGATGCACTGAAAGCCAGAATCATACCAGCCAGCGCCAGCCAAATTTTTTTCATGATTATTTCTCTCCTGATATATCACATTAATACATTGGCGTTAACTGAAGAGGGGGTTCCTGCAGAACCTTCACCTGCTCAAGAAATGTTGCAGTCTGCCCGCGCCAATAATCTTCCCCGGTTAACCATGGAAAATTTATAGGGAAAGCAGGATCGTCCCAACGCCTGAGCAGCCACGCCAGATAATAAACTAAACGCATGGCGCGTAAAGGTTCGATGAGAGCGATTTCGTCCGTGTTGAACGGACTGAATTCTTCATAAGCCTCGATGATGGTCTCCAGTTGCATGCGCTGTTCGGCTTTATCACCATTCAGCAGCATCCAGAGATCCTGTACCGCCGGGCCGCTGCGGGCATCATCTAAATCAACAAACAGCGGACCATCGCGCCACAGGATATTACCGGCGTGGCAGTCGCCATGTAGACGAAGCGTATCCGCACGCCCGTGCCACTGCGCCCTGACGGCATCGATGAGTTTATCAGCCGCACCCAGGAAATCAGCCTTCAGACCAGATGGAATAAGCGTCGCCTGTTCGAATACCTGACGTGGTTCCAACAGATATTCTTGTACGCCAATCTCCGGGCGCGCATTAAAACGCTGCTTACGACCGGTCTGGTGCAGGCGGCCAAGATAGCGCCCGACCCATTCTATTTGGTCAAGATTATCCGCTTCGAACTGGCGGCCACCGAGGCTTGGGAAGACGGCAAAGAAGAATCCTTGATGTTGATGTAGCGTGCTGTCGTTAAATAAGAGCGGCGCGGCAACGGGCACTTCATCTTCTACGAGTTGAAGCGCAAACTGATGTTCTTCGAGGATCTGTTCTGCAGACCAGCGTTCAGGACGATAGAACTTCACCACGTAGCGTCGGCGATCTTCGTCCTGAAACTGGTAAACACGGTTCTCATAGCTATTAAGCGGGGTCAGACCGGAGTCGACCCGCATTCCCAGATCGAATAATCCATCAATGATGGTATCCGGGTGAAGCGTCTGAAAAGTAAAAGCCTTATCGTGCATCCTGACATCCGATAATCGTACGAATGCTTCAGGATATCATCTCGTAGCCGGTTTCGCGGCAGCACTTACAACCTTTTACTCTTTAATAACACCGCGCGCGCGTAACAGTGCGGTTTTAAAATCCTCTTCATAATCTTTCTGAATACCCGGGATGACAGCCTCTTTCGATGAGTCACGCATCTTCAGGTGATAAATCAGAATATCATCAGAAAGATCGGCTAGTTCACCTTTGTAACCTGCTTCAGCCGCCAGTTTCTGCAAGAATTGCATCAGGTTCAGTTCAGGTTCTTTTTGCCAGGCTGGCTGGAGAAGCTCAATTACTTCATTCAGGCGTTTACATTTCATAGTCATGCTCCTTACTCTTGATAGGGACAAGTTAACAGGGTCAATCCCACAATGAAAGAGGCGATATTAATATGCAAAGCGAGGCAATAACCGGCGTCGTGCTGGCGGGTGGAAGAGCTACGCGCATGGGCGGTGTTGATAAGGGATTGCAGTTGCTGAATGGTCGTCCTCTCTGGCGTCACGTTGCGGATTCATTAGAGCCGCAGGTAGGCAGATTAGTGATTAGCGCTAATCGCAATCTTGAGTATTGGCATACTAGCGGATATGCCGTTTATCGCGATACCCAAGCTGATTTTCCAGGCCCACTGGCCGGAATGCTTGCCATTATGCAGCAGGTAGATAGCCCATGGTTTGTATTTTGCCCCTGCGACACGCCGTTCATCCCCTCTTTTCTGGTCGAGCGCTTTCTACAACAGAAAGCTTCAGCGCCGGTGGTTTGGGTACACGATGGCGAGCGCGATCATCCCGCCGTTGCATTAGTTCATCGTCAAATCATTCCGGAACTGGAGACTTATCTGGCTCATGGAGAACGCCGGGTGATGGTCTTTATGCGTCAAGTAGGTGGGCACCCGGTGAATTTCAGCGATGTGAAATCAGCGTTCATCAATGTAAATACGTTGGATGAGTTGCAGCAGATGCAGGAGTCATCATGATCCCCTTACTGGCGATCGCCGCATGGAGCGGTACCGGGAAAACAACGTTATTAAAACGCCTTATCCCTGAACTCTGCGCTAAAGGATTGCGGCCGGGGCTAATAAAGCATACTCATCACAATATGGATGTCGATAAACCTGGCAAGGATAGTTATGAGTTGCGCAAAGCTGGCGCTTCACAAACTATTGTCGCCAGTAAGCAGCGTTGGGCGCTGATGACAGAAACCCCAGATGAACCCGAATTAGATCTTCAATGGCTGGTAAGCAGAATGGATCCTGACAAATTGGATTTCGTTTTGGTGGAGGGTTTTAAGCATGAACCTGTGCCGAAGATCCTGCTTTTTCGGCAAAATAGCGGACATCTTGTAGAAGAGCTAGTGATTGATGAACATACGATCGCCGTGGCCAGCGATGTGCCCATCGTGACGTCACTTCCGCTGTTGGATTTAAATAATATTCCACAGATCGCGACGTTTATTGCGAGTTGGTTAGAGAGGCAATAGCGGTGATATAGGTGGGATTTCCCCGGAGGCGGTGCTGCGCACCTTTTCCGGGCTACGGGTCTGTTGCCCCGGTAAGCGCAGCGCCACCGGGGAAGATGGCGGAGTACCTGGCCGCAAAACACCAAAACAAAAGGCCCGGTCTTCCGACTGAGCCTTTCGTTTACGTTGCTATGACAGC